>CAIJPE010000226.1 GCA_903822435.1 uncultured beta proteobacterium
CCTCGTGGGGCAGTAGGGTGGGCGTCGGACCCTCGCCGTTGGAAGACCCGCACGCCATCCGGCATGCCGGCCGCGACTGGCTGTCCTTGGCCCTGATCGATTCCCGCAACCACCTGCTGCGGCTGCTGGGCGAGGACCCGAGCGCCACGGCCGTGGGCCTCGCGCTGCGGGCCGGGTGGTTCCAGGAGCACTGGATCTCGCGCCACGTGCAGCGCCAACGGGGCGAGGCCTGCGACCCTGCCGGGCCGCGGCTGGCGGGCATCGAACCCCGGGCCGAGGCCTGGGTCCGCGGAGAGGCCGCGTTGCCCACCCCCGAGGCGGCGCGCGGCTACCTGGCCGAGACCCTGGAGATCACGCTGGACTTGCTGGCCGCGGCCGGGGCCGACGACGCCTCGATGTACTTCTACCGACTCAGCCTGATGCACGAAGACCGCCTGGCCGAGACGATGGCCGAGGGCCTGCGGGAACGGGCCCCGCCGGTGCGCCAGGAGCGGGCGCCGTTGTGGTTGCCGGCCCAGACCGTGATGCTGGGCTCGCCGCCCGACCGCGAGCCGCACGGCCTGGTGCCGCACAACGAGCGCTGGGCCCACCCGGTGGCGATGCCCGAGTTCGAGATCGATGCGCAGCCCGTGAGCTGGGGCCGCTACATCGAATTTGCCGAAGACGGCGGCTACGACCGGGCGGAATTCTGGAGCGACGCCGGCTGGGAGTGGGCGCAAGCCGAAGGCCGCCGGGCGCCGCGCCATGTCGAACAGCTGCGCGGCGGGGTGGTGATCAGCCGCGGCACGCCACAGGCCCCCGTGATGCAGCGCGCACCTGCCCTGCAGCCGGCCACCCACCTCAGCCGCCACGAGGCCGAGGCCTGGTGCCGCTGGGCCGGTCGCCGCCTGCCCACCGAGCCCGAGTGGGAGCTCGCCGCGCGCAGCGGGGCAGGGCGCGGATTCGTCTGGGGCGATGTGCTGGAATGGGTGGGCGGCAGCGCGCGCGCCTGGCCCGGCGCCGGTTCGGCCCCGCCGGGCACGCTGGATGCATGTCCCCCCGTCGGCACGGTGGATCGCACCCGCGGTATCTTGCGGGGCGCGTCGTTCGCCACCCGACGGCGCTGGCACCATCCGATGGCGCGGCGCTTCGCCCCGCCACATGGCGATACGATGTTCAACGGTTTTCGCAGTTGCGCGCTCTGACGTGCGCGCACGGCCCCCTGGTTCTCTGGAAGGTTCCCGATGTCCTCACTAGCCTTTACCCTCAATGGACGCGCCGTCACGGTGGCGGCCGAGCCCGCCACGCTGCTGGTCGAATTGCTCCGGGGCCCGCTCGGGCTGACGGGCACCCACGTGGGCTGCGACACCGCCCAATGCGGCTGCTGCACCGTGTTGCTCGACGGCGAGGCCGTCAAGGCTTGCAGCATGCTGGCCGTTCAGGCTCAGGGGCGCTCGATCACCACGGTGGAGGGGCTGGCCCGCGCTGACGGCACGCTGCACCCGGTGCAGGAAGGCTTCATCGCCTGCCACGGCCTGCAGTGCGGCTTCTGCACCCCGGGCATGATGATGGCGGCCACGGGCCTGCTGGGCAGCAACCCCCAGCCCACCGAGGCCGACATCGAGCAGGCCCTGGAAGGCAACCTGTGCCGCTGCACGGGCTACGTGAACATCGTGGCCGCCGTCAAGCATGCCTCCACCTTGATGATCGCGGAGGCCAAATGAGCGTCGTCATCGAAAGCACCCGCTTCGGCAGCGGGCAGTCCGTCCGCCGCGTGGAAGACCCCGCGCTGGTGCAGGGCCAGGGCCGTTTCACCGACGACCACACCCTGCCCGGCCAGACCTACCTGGCCTTCGTGCGCTCCGACCGGGCGCACGCCCGCATCAAGGGCATCGACCTGTCGGGCGCCCAGGCCATGCCCGGCGTGGTGGCCTGCTTCACCGGGGCCGACCTCGTGGCCGCGGGCGTCAAGCCGATCGCCGTGGCCCCGGTTTTCAAGCGCCCCGACGGCCAGGCCCTGGCCAGCCCGACCAAGCGGGCCCTGGCGCACGAGTTCGTGCGATTCGCGGGGGATGCCGTGGCCGCGGTGGTGGCCGACTCGGCCGAAGCGGCGAAAGCCGCAGCCCTGGCCGTGATCGTCGACTACGACGACCTGCCCGCCGTGGGAGACGTGCTCAAGGCGGTCGAGCCTGGTGCGGCGGTGGTGTGGCCCGCTGCACCGGACAACATCGCCTGCGAGGCCTCTCACGGCGACGCCGCAGCCACGGCCGCGGCCTTCGAATCGGCCGCGCACCGGGTGAGCCTGGAGCTCGTCAACCAGCGCCTGGCGCCCAGCACGATGGAGCCGCGCAGCGTGCTGGCCTGGATGGACGCCGGCCGCCTGACGCTGCGCATGAGCAGCCAGATGCCCAGCGGTGTGCGCACGGCGCTGGCCGACACCATCCCCGGCCGCGACAAGGACAATGTCCGCGTGGTGGTCGGCGACGTGGGGGGCGGCTTCGGCATGAAGACCGGCATCTATCCCGAGGACATCGTGGTGGCCTGGGCCGCGCTGCAGACCGGCCGGCCGGTCAAGTGGCAGGCCGAGCGGGTGGAAGATTTCCTCGCGGCCATCCAGGGCCGCGGCCAGGTCAGCCGGGCCGAACTCGCCCTGGACGCGCAGGGCAAGGTCCTGGGCCTGCGCGTGCGCACCCTGGCCAACGTGGGCGCCTATCCGTCCACCACCGCCATCGTCATCCCGTTGATGATCGGCCCCTGGGTCAGCACCAGCATCTACGACATCCCGCTGATCAGCCTGAAGCTCACGGCGGTGCTCACCAACACCGCGCCCACGGGCGCCTACCGCGGCGCCGGGCGGCCGGAGGCCATCTACATCATCGAGCGGCTGTTCGACGCCGCAGCCCGCGAGATGCGTGTGGACGGCGCCGAACTGCGCCGCCGCAACATGATCCGTCCCGAGCAGATGCCCTATCGCAACCCGATGGCGCAGACCTACGACAGCGGTGCCTTCGAGCGCATCCTCGACCAGGGCCTGGTGCTGGCCGACTGGGGCGGCTACGCGGCGCGTGCGGCGGCCTCCAAGGCGCGTGGCAAACTGCGCGGCCGCGGCATCGCCACCTTCCTGGAGTGGACCGGCGGCAACGCGCTGGAAGAGAACGTGCGCGTGGACGTCACGGCCGATGGCTATATCGAGCTCACCTCGGCCACCATGCCGATGGGCCAGGGCATCGCCACCAGCTACGTGCAGTTGGCGCACGATGTGTTCGGCGTGCCCATCGAGCGCATCCGCGTTCTGCAGGGCGACACCGACCGCGCCAATGGCTTCGGCAGCGCGGGCAGCCGGTCGCTGTTCACCGGCGGCGCGGCCGTGCGGGTGGCCTCCGAGAAGACCATCGACGAAGCGAAAAAGCTGGCCGCCGACGCGCTCGAAGCCGGCTCCGGAGACATCGAATACCGCGCCGGGCGTTTCACCGTGGCGGGCACCGACCTGGGCATCGGCCTCTTCGAATTGGCCGGCAGGCAGGAAGGCGCCCGGCTCGTCGCCAGCGCCGGCGCCACGGCCGGCGGCCCCAGCTGGCCGAACGGCTGCCACATCGCCGAGGTGGAAGTCGACGCCGCGACCGGCGACGTGCAGGTGGTGGCCTACGCGTCGGTCAACGACATCGGCCGCGTGGTCAGCCCCACCATCGTGCAGGGGCAGGTCGAGGGCGGTGCGGTGCAAGGCATCGGCCAGGCGCTGAGCGAGCGCGTGGTGTACGACCCCGACAGCGCGCAGCTGCTGTCGGCCAGCTACATGGACTACGCCCTGCCTCGGGTGGATGGCTTCAAGGGCTTCAAGACGGCCTTCGACCAATCCGTGCCCTGCCTGACGAACACCCTGGGAGCCAAGGGCGTCGGCGAGCTGGGCACCATCGGTGCCACGCCGGCGGTGGTCAATGCGGTGGTGGACGCGCTGGCTTCGGCGGGGCAGGGCCGCGCGGCCGAAAAGCTGCAGATGCCGCTGACCTCCGAGGTGGTGTGGCGCGGCCTGCGCGGCGATTACGGCCCGGGGATGGTCATTCCAGCCTGAGCCTGCGGCCTGGCGCGGCGGCTCATCCTGCCCTTCGGGGCTGGCCGCCGCCGGCCAGCACGGCGGACAACTCCTGCAGGCTTTGCAGGTTGTGCGCCGGCAGGAACAGGTCCACGTGCGGCAGCATCGCCTTGATGCCGGCGGCCCGCGGCTGGAAGGCGTCGAAGCGCAGCAGCGGATTCAGCCACACCAGCCGGCGGCAGCTCTTGTGAAGCCGCTCCATCTCGAAGCGCAGCTGTTCGCACCGAGGGTCGTCCGGCGTGCCGTGCTCCAGCCCGTCGGAGATCAACAGCACCGTCGCCCGGCCGCTCAAGGTGCGGCGCGCCCAGTGCTGGTTGAACTCGTGCAGGCAGGCGCTGATGCGCGTGCCGCCCGACCAGTCCTGCACATCGCTGACCACGCGGGCCACGGCCACGTCCGGGTCGCGCTGGCGCAAGGCGCGCGTGGTGCGGGTCAGGCGTGTGCCGAAGACGAAGCTCTCCACCCGCGTCTGTCCGCCGCCGGTCAGGGCGTGGGTGAAGTGCAGCAGCATGCGCGAGTAGCGGCTCATCGAGCCCGAGATGTCGGCCAGCACCAGCAGCGGGGCCGGACGCACGCGGGCGCGCCGCCAGCGCATCTGCCAGAGTTCGCCGCCGTGGCGCGCCAGCGCCTGCAGCGTGGCTCGGCCATCCGGGCGGCCCGGGTGCGGCGCGGGCTCGGTGCGCCGCGTGGTGATGGGCTCCAGCAGGGGCGCCATCGTGCGCAGCAGCTTTTGCGCCGCACGCCACTCATCGGCCGTCATCGTCTCGAAGTCGGCCTTGCGCAGCAGCTCGCGGTCGTTCCAGGTCAGGCTGGCGTCGACGTCGATCTTCTCCGGCGGTGGCGGCGGGTTGGGTGCGTGCGGCTGGTGCGGGAACAGCGCCTCACCCAGGCGGCGGTTCTCGGGCGGTGGTGCCACTTCGGTCTTGGCCTGGACGCGGGGCAGCAGCAGCGCCATCATGCGGCCCGCGAGGTCGGGGTCGCGCCAGAACAGCGTGAAGGCCTGGTCGAACAGCTCGCGGTGCTCCACCCGGTCGAGCAGGCAGGCCGCCAGCGTGTCGTGGAAGTCCTGGCGCGACTCCAGCCCGGCCACCTGCAGGGCGTTCAACGCCAACTGGATGCGGTCGGTGGGCAGCGGCATGCCCGCCTGCCGCAGCACGCGGCCGAAGTGCATGACGTTCTCGGCCAGGTGGCCGGGCAGGGCGGAGCCGGGCGGGGCGCGCAGCAGCATCGGCGTCTGTCGGTCAGACCCTGGCTTCGGACTCGTGGCGCATCTGCTCCAGCAGCCGCGTGGCCTCGCTGCCTTGCACCTTGGCGATGTCGTCCTGGTACTTCAGCAGCACGCCCAGGGTGTGGTTGATGGTCTCGGGGTCCAGCACCAGCGCATCGAGTTCCATCAGGGCCCGCGTCCACTCGATGGTCTCGGCGATGCCCGGCAGCTTGTAGAGCTCGATCTTGCGCAGGCGCTGCACGAAGTCGACGATCTCAGCGGCCAGCTTCTGCGGGGCGCCCGGCACGCGGCGGGACAGGATCTCGGCCTCGCGCTGGGCGTCGGGGAATCCTACCCAGTGGTAAAGGCAGCGGCGCTTGACGGCGTCGTGGATCTCGCGCGTGCGGTTGCTGGTCAGCACCACGATGGGCGGCTCCTTGGCCTTGACCGTGCCGAACTCGGGGATGGTGATCTGGAAGTCGCTGAGCACTTCGAGCAGGAAGGCCTCGAAGGGTTCGTCGGCGCGGTCGAGTTCGTCGATGAGCAGCACCGGCGGCACGGGCTGCGCAGGGTCGATGGCCTGGAGCAGCGCCCGTCGGATCAGGAAGCGGTCGGAGAACAGCTCCTGCGAGAGCTGCCCGCGGGTGGAGCCTTCGGCCTCGCCCAGGCGGATTTCCAGCATCTGGCGGGCGTAGTTCCACTCGTAGGCGGCGCCGGCCAAGTCCAGGCCCTCGTGACACTGCAGGCGGATCAGCGGCCGGCCCAGCATGGCGGCCAGCGTCTTGGCGATCTCGGTCTTGCCGGTGCCGGGTTCGCCTTCCAGGAACAGCGGGCGCTGCAGCCGCAGGGCCAGGAAGACGGTGGTGGCCAGTGCGCGCTCGGGGACGTAATCCAGCGCCAGCAGCCGCGCGGCCGTGTCGTCGATGCTGGTGGGCAGGGCGGTGTTCATGTCGTTGTGGGGGTGTCGCGATCGGCAAGCCTGCAAATGGAAACGCCGCACGCGTGTGCGGCGTTTCCAGGTTCAAGTTTGCCGGAAATTGCGAAAATCAGCCGACGGCCCGAGCCGCCAGCACCGGGATCAATGCCGCGCGGTATTCGGCCGAGCCGTGCAGGTCGCTGTTGAGTTCAGTCGATGGCACGGTGGCACCGGCCAGAGCCGCTGCCGACCAGTTGGCGGCCAGCTTGGCTTCAAGGCCCGTGGCGCGGAACACCCCGCTGGCGCCGGCACCCGTCACGGCCACGCGCACGCCGGCCGGGCCCTTGCTGACGAACACGCCCACCAGGCTGAAGCGGCTGGCCGGCTGCTTGAACTTCTGCCAGCCGGCCTTCTCGGCCCTGGGGAACTTCACCGCAGTGATGATCTCGCCCTCGGCCAGGGCCGTGGTGTACAGGCCTGCGAAGAATTCGTCGGCTGTCAGCGTGCGCTGGTTGGTGTGGATGGTGGCGCCCAGGCCCAGCACGGCCGCCGGGTAGCAGGCCGCCGGGTCGTTGTTGGCCAGGCTGCCGCCGATGGTGCCGCGGTTGCGCACCTGCCGGTCGCCGATGTGGCCCGCCAGTTCGGCCAGGGCCGGAATGGCGGCCTGGACCTCCTTGGAGGCCGCCACCGCGGCGTGGGTGGTGCCCGCGCCGATGGTCACGCTGGTGGCATCCACCGTGATGCCCTTGAGCTCGGCCACGCCGGCCAGGTCGACGATGGCCGAAGGCGCCATCAGCCCGAGTTTCATCGACTGCAGCAGGGTCTGGCCGCCGGCCATCAGCTTGGCGTCTTCCTGCAGCGACATGCGGGCGGCGTCGGCCACCGTGGTGGGGTTGTGATAAGCGAAAGCTTGCATGGGGAATCCTTGTTGATGTCAGCGTGCGGCTTGCAGTGCTTTCCACACATTGTGCGGTGAAGCCGGCATCGGCACGTCCTTGAGGGACAGTGCGTGGCACACGGCGTTGATCAGCGCCGGCGGGCTGCCGATGGCGCCGGCCTCGCCGCAGCCCTTCACACCCAGCGGATTGTGGGTGCAGGGCGTGCCCTTGACGGTCTCGACCGTGAACTGGCAGAAGTCATCGGCGCGGGGCATGGCGTAGTCCATGTAGCTGCCGGTGAGCAGCTGGCCGCTCTCGGGGTCGTAGGTGCAGTCCTCGCGCAGCGCCTGCCCGATGCCCTGCGCCAGGCCGCCGTGCACCTGGCCTTCGACGATCATCGGGTTGATGATGTTGCCGAAGTCGTCGCAGGCGGTGAAGCGGTCCACACGAACCACGCCGGTGGCGGGGTCGACTTCCACCTCGCAGATGTAAGTGCCGGCCGGGTAGGTGAAGTTGCTCGGGTCGTAGAAGGCGTTCTCGTTCAGCCCCGGCTCGAGCTTGTCGTGCGGGAAGTTGTGCGGCACGTACGCGGTCAGGCTCACACTGGCAAAGGGCACGCTCTTGTCGGTGCCTTCGACCTTGAAGACGCCGTTCTCGAAGACCACGTCGGTGTCGGCCGCTTCCATCAGGTGCGCGGCGATCTTCTTGCCCTTGGCGATCACCTTGTCCAGCGCCTTGACGATGGCGGTGCCGCCCACGGCCAGCGAACGGCTGCCGTAGGTGCCCATGCCGAACAGCACCTTCCCGGTGTCGCCGTGCTCGATGGTGATGTCGTCCAGCGGGATGCCCAGCTTGTCGGCCACCACCTGCGCGAACGTGGTCTCGTGGCCCTGGCCGTGGCTGTGGCTGCCGGTGAAGATGGTGACCTTGCCGGTAGGGTGCACGCGCACTTCGCCGGCCTCGAACAGCCCGGCGCGGGCACCCAGGGCCCCCGCGACGCTGGACGGGGCGATGCCGCAGGCCTCGATGTAGGCGCTGTAGCCCAGGCCGCGCTTCAGGCCCTTGGCCTCGGACGCCGCCTTGCGGGACTCGAATCCGGCCACGTCGGCCAGCTCGATGGCCCGCGACATCGTGGCTTCGTAGTCGCCGGTGTCGTAGGTCAGGCCCACGGGGGTGGCGTACGGGAAGGTCTTGATGAAGTTGCGACGGCGCAGTTCGGCCGGGTCGATCCCCAGTTCGCGGGCGGCGGTTTCGACGATGCGCTCAACCGTGTAGGTGGCTTCGGGCCGGCCGGCGCCGCGGTAGGCGTCCACCGGGCTCGTGTTGGTGAACACCGCCGTCACGGTGCAGGAGATCTTCGGCGTGGCGTATTGGCCGGCCAGCAGCGTGGCGTACAGGATGGTCGGCACCGCGCTGGCGAAGGTGCTGAGGTAGGCACCCAGGTTGGCCGTGGTGTTGATGCGAAAGCCGATGAACTTGCCGTCCTTGTCCAGGGCCAGTTCCGCCGTGGTCAGGTGGTCGCGGCCATGGGCGTCGGACAGGAAGGCCTCGGAACGGTCGGCCGTCCACTTGATCGGGCGCCTGATCTGCTTGCTGGCCCAGACCAGCGCGGTCTCTTCGCCGTAGAGGAAGATCTTGCTGCCGAAGCCGCCGCCCACGTCGGGTGCGACCACGCGCATCTTGTGCTCGGGGATGCCCAGCACGAAGGCACACATCAGGAGCCGCTCGACGTGCGGGTTCTGGTTGGCCACGTAGAGCGTGTAGCTGTCGTCGCTCTGGTTCCAGCTGGCGTTGGCCGCGCGCGGCTCGATGGCGTTGGGCACCAGCCGGTTGTTGCGGTAGGTCAGCGTGGTGATGTGGGCGGCCTGGGCGAAGGCGGCGTCCACCCCGGCGGCGTCCCCGATGTGCCACTGGTAGCAGCGGTTATCCGGGGCCTCGGCATGCACCGCGGCGCCCGTGCCCGTGACGTTGGAGATGTCGATGACGGCCGGCAGCACGTCGTAGTCGACCTCGATCAATTGGGCCGCCGCGCGGGCCTGCTCCAGCGTCTCGGCCACGACCAGTGCCACGCGGTCGCCCACGTAACGCACCTTGCCGTCGGCCAGCACCGGGTGCTTGGGCTCTTTCATCGGCGTGCCGTCGATGTTGTTGATCAGCCACCCGCAGGGCAGGCCGCCGATGGCCTTGAAGTGTTCCCCGGTGAAGATGCCCAGCACGCCGGGCGCCTTGGCGGCCTCGGTGGTGGACAGCGACTTGATCACGGCATGCGCATGCGGGCTGCGCAGGAAGTAGCCGTAGGTCTGCCCGTGCAGGTTGATGTCGTCGGTGTACTGGCCACGGCCGGTGAGGAAACGGGCGTCTTCGCGACGCACCACGCTCTGGCCGATGAATCCTGGTCTTGCGGTCATGGGTACTGCTCCGGTTAGGCGGTCATGGCCGCGGCGCCCTGCTGGACGGCCTTGACGATGTTCTGGTAGCCCGTGCAGCGGCAGAAGTTGCCTTCCAGCGCTTCGCGGATCTTGCCTTCGCTGCTGCAGTCGTGGTTCTTCACCAGGTCGACCGCGCTCATGACCATACCCGGGGTGCAGAAGCCGCACTGCAGGCCATGGCACTGGTTGAAGGCGGCCTGCATCGGGTGCATGGCGCCGTCGGCGGCGGCCAGCCCTTCGATGGTGGTGATCGAAGCCCCGGCGGCCTGCACGGCCAGCATCGAGCAGGCCTTCACGGCCGCGCCGTTGAGGTGGATGGTGCAGGCGCCGCACTGGCCCGTGTCGCAGCCCGAGTGGGTGCCGGTCAGGCGCAGGTGCTCGCGGATGAACTCCACCAGCAGCGTCTGTGGCGCGACGTCGCGTGAGACGGCGGCGCCGTTGACGGTCAGAGTAAGTAGGGCCATGTCTTCCGATCTCCTTGGGGTGGGCGGCAGCCTGCGGGCGTGCCCAGCGTCAGTGGGTTGCATCCATGCACCCGAGAACCTCCGGCAGCAGCAGGCCGGATGCCGTCGAGAGCAGCGCAGGCGAGGATAGGCTTCCCATGCTGCCACGCATCAGGGAAACCGAGGATTCATGCGGGTCGGCCGGTGGCCGATCAGTCGTGCGAATGTGGAGCACGCCACCCGGCGCGCAGATCCAGTGTCTCGGATTTGCGCACCACGGGCTCGTAATCCATGTCCCCGAAATCCGCGGCGTCCAGGTGCAGGTAATCCGCCGACCGCTCGCCGGGCAGCGGCCAGACGGCGGGCGCCGCGGGAAACTGCGCCACGAGCCGGATGCGCGTGAGCGTGCCGTCGGCCGAGCGGCGCTCCAGGTGCAGCGGCAAATCGAGGCGGCGGCTCCAGCCCACGCGCTGCCGGCTGCCGGCGGCCGCGGGCTCCTGCGGGTCGACGAAGCACGACAGCACCATCCAGTCGGGCCGGACATTCAACGTGGCCAGCTCACCGGGGCTGTAGTCCACGACCTGCCGGTCGGCGTGGAAGACGCGCTGAAAGCCGATGCGCCCGGCCGCGTCGCGGTTCCAGATCTCGTCCACCTCGCCCTTGAGCAGGGCCACCTGCCGGGCGTCGCGGATGAAGGTCCAGGTCTGCTCGCGCACAGGTGTCGCGGTGCCGGCCGGCGGGGTCACCCGCACCTGGAAGCGGGCGGCCAGCGGCGCCGCGCCGGGCTCGCAGCGCCCCGTGGGGCCCGCCGCCAGCGCCGAACCCGCCATCAGGGCTGCAGCCACCGCCGCCGCCAGGCTAGAAGCCATAGGCCTCTCGCATGACGTGGAAGATCCAGTTCTGCTCCATCGAGCCGCGCACGAGATAGGCCTTCGGGCCGCGGGCGTAGATGGCGACGTCCTCGCCGCCGTGGGTTTCCGAGGCCAGCGGCACCAGCGCTTCCTGCAGGTATTCGAGCTGGGTGGTGTCCACGCTGCTCAGGTTCGGGCGCGCACCGGGCCGCGCACCAGGGCCGTTGGCATAGGCCAGCGTGGTGAAGGGCAGCTTGTGGCTGTCCAGGGTGGGCGCCAGGGCCCCGCCATCCCTGTTGGGCACTTCCTGCACCAGGCCCAGGATGTTGTTGCCGCGGCTCGGATAGCCGGCGATGGTGAAGGTGTGGCTGTGGTCGGCCGTCACCACGATCAGGGTGTCGTCCAGCTGGCCGGCGGCCTGCAGCACCTCCACCGTGCGGCGGATGGCGTTGGAGAACTCGATGGTCTCGATCAGCGCGCGCCGGGCGTTGCCGGCGTGGTGGGCATGGTCGATGCGGCCGCCCTCCACGTGCAGGAAGAAGCCCTTGGGGTCCTTCATCAGCATGCGCAGCGCCTTGTCGGTCATCTCGGTGAGCGAGGGTTCGCCGGCAGGGTCGGTCGATCGGTCGGCCTCGTATTGCACGTGCGAAGGCTCGAACAGACCCAGCAGGTGGTGGGTCTTGGCCGGGTCGACGGCATCGAACTGGGCCTTGTTCCAGACATAGGCGGCCTGCGTGCCGCCGCGCGTGGCGATCCACTCCTCGGTCAGGTTGCGGCCGTCCAGGCGGCGGCCCTTCTGCGTGGGGTACTCCGGGTCGAAGACGTCGGCGCCGCCCTGCTTGGCCGGCATGAAGTAGGTTCGGCCCCCGCCCAGGGCCACCTTCAGGCTGCTGCGCACGGCGGGGGAGAGCTCGATCAGTTGGCGGGCGATGTCCTTGACAGCGCCCGGCGCGCCGCGGCAAGGTGCGCCGGTGTTGATGTCGGTGGCCGAGAGGTTGGAGTCGGCCTCCCAGTCGCGCACGGCGGTGTGGGCATACAGGGCGCCGGGCGTGGCGTGCGTGATCCGCGCCGTGGTGACGATGCCGGTGGCCTTGCCGTTCTCGGCCGCCAGCTCCAGGATGCTCTTGACCTTCTTGGCCTCGACCACCGTGGCGTTGCACTCGCCGCGCGACGTGGTGTGGTTGACCGAGAGCATGCCTTCTCGCGTCTTGTAGCCGGTGGAGATGGCCGTCATCGTCGGCGCCGAGTCCGAAGTCTGCTGATCCCACGAGTAGGTCTTGGACAGCGCGGTGTAGGGGAAGTTGTCGAAGGACAGCCGGTTCTCTTCGCCCGGCTTGCCCTGGAGTTGCCCTTCGAGGATGCGCGCGGCGGTGATGGTGGAGATGCCCATGCCGTCACCCACGAACAGGATCACATTGCGCGCCCGGCGCGCATCGTCCTTCTGCGCCTTGCTGCGCTCGATGAACGCAGTGCCGGCGTTGTACCAGTCGGCCACGGACTCCGGGCCCCGCACGGCCGGCGCGGGGGCAGCGGCCGTCTGGGCCTGTGCCAGGCCGGCCAGCGCCAGGGCCGCGGAACCCAGTGCGAGCCCGGCTGCGGTGGAACGGATCATGATGGACTCCAGAGTCATTGCCGATTTGCGACGGCGGCACTATAGGCGTCCCCACTGGCTCTGCGGTGTTTCAGGCGCCCGTGCGGGGCGGGCGTCACCGAACCGTCGCCGTGCCGTCATGGGCCTGGCATGCGGTTGCGGCCCAATCGGGTGGTCGTCACTGCACCACGATATGCCGCCTGGCTTCCACTTGCTGATCGCGGCCCAGTTCGTATCTGCGCTGTCCGACAACGCGCTGCTCATCGTGGCCATCGGCTGGCTGCAGCAGCAGGGCGATCCCGCGTGGTGGGCACCCATGCTGAAGTTCAACTTCACGATCGCCTACGTGGTGTTGGCGCCGTTCGTGGGGCCGCTGGCCGACGCCTTCATCAAGGCCCGCCTGATGATGGCCATGAATGCCCTGAAGGTGGTGGGTGTGCTGGCGCTGCTGGCCGGGCTGAGCCCCTTGCTGGCCTTTGCGATCATCGGCGTCGGGGCGGCGGCCTACGCTCCGGCCAAGTACGGGTTGGTGACCGAGATGGTGCCCGCCCGCAAGCTGGTGGCGGCCAACGGCTGGATCGAGGTCTCGACAGTGTGCGCCGTGCTGCTGGGCTGCGTGCTCGGAGGTGCGCTGGTCAGCCCCTGGGCGGCGTCCGTGGCAGCGCGCTGCCTGCCTGGATTGACGCCCCTGCAAGCGGCCACCGGCCTGCTGTTGGCGGGCTATGCCTGCGCGGCCGCCTTGAATCGCGGCATTCCCGACAGCGGCGCGCGCTACCGCCGTGCTCACCGCGCACCGCGCGCGTTGTGGCGCTCGTTCTGGCGGGCCCAGCGCCGCTTGTGGCGGGATGCCGAAGGCGGCTTGTCGATGGCCGTGACCACCTTGTTCTGGGGCGTGGCCGCCGTCTTGCAATTCGCCGTGCTGGGCTGGGCGGAGAGCCGCCTGGGCCTGCCGCTGGAGCGCGCCGCCTACCTGCAGGCCGTGGTGGCCGTGGGCATCGTGGCGGGTGCGGCGTTGGCGGGCCGATGGGTCGGGCTGGCGCGGGCCACTGCGGTGCTGCCGCTGGGCATCCTGATGGGCCTGCTCGTGCCGATGGTGGCATGGGTCGACCATTGGCTCGTGGCGCTGCCACTGCTGGTGGCGGTGGGCGCGTTGGGTGGCGCCCTGGTCGTACCCCTGAATGCCCTGCTGCAGCACCGGGGCCACGAGCTGCTCACCGCAGGCCGGTCCATCGCCGTGCAGAACTTCAACGAGAACCTCAGCGTGCTGGTGATGCTGGCGGTCTATTCGGCCTTGCTGGCTGCAAAGGCCGACATCCGCGCGATCATGGCGGGCCTGGGTGCACTCGTCGCGGCCGTGGTGGCCCTGCTGTGGCATCGGCAGCGGCAGCAACTTTCAGGCAGGCCCGCGGCGCGGCGCGCCTGACGCAAGCGGGGCAGTGCCGCCAGCTCAGGCGCTGGGCAACAACGGCCGCAGGGCAGGGCGCGGCACCGCGCCCGGGCTGATCAGGGCGGCGGCGTATTCGGCCTCGATCGCCTCCAGGATGCGGCCCCAATCCAGGCGGCTCATGTCGGTGCGCGCCCGTGCCCCCAGCGCTCGAGCGGTGGGCAACTGGCCGGCCAGGCTGCGTGCGGCGTGGCAAAACGCCTGGCTGTCTTCCAGCCGGGCCAAGAGACCGTTTTCACCCGGCGTGATCAGTTGGCCCGCTGCCGCGTGGTCGAAGGCCACCACGGCCAGGCCACTGGCCATGGCCTCGGGCACCACGTTGCCGAAGGTCTCGGTCATGCTCGGGAACAGGAAGACATCGGCCGATGCATAGTGCGCCGCGAGGTCTTCTCCGCGCCGAAGCCCGGCGAAGACCGCATTCGGGCAACGCTGCATCAGGCTCTGCCGATCGGGCCCGTCGCCGACGAAGACCAGCCGCACCTGCGGGTCGATGGCGTGCATGGCCTCCACGGCATCTGCGACGGCACCCAGGTTCTTTTCCGGCGCCAGGCGGCCCACGCACAAGGCCACCATGGTGCCCGGGCCCGCACCCCAGCCTGCACGCAAGGTCTCGCTGCGGCGCCGGGGATCGAAGAGCCTCGTATCCACGCCGCGGGCCACCACCCGCAGGCGCTGGAAGCCGACATCGGCCAGCTCGCGGCGAAGGGCCTCGGTGGGCACCATCGTGCAGGCCGTGCGGTTGTGGAATTTGCGCAGATAGGCCATCACCGGCGTGCGCAGCCACCCTACGCCGTAGTGGCGGCTGTAGGCGTGGAAGTTCGTGCGGAAGTCGCTGACCACAGGCAGCTTGAGGTGGGTTGCGGCCTGCAGCGCAGACCAGCCCAGCGGCCCTTCGGTGACGATGTGCACCACGTCTGGCCGCTGGGCCGACCACAGCCGGATCAGCGCCCGCTTGGAGGGCAGGCCCATCTTCAATTGAGGGTAGCGGGGAATGGGCAGCCCGCGCATCAACACCTGGACCAAGCCGCCGGCGTCCGCATCGGCCCCCAGGTCCTGTCGATCCTGGCGCGGGCGCACGAGCTGCAATTCGTGGCCCCGTCCGCGCAGACCTTCGACCACGCGCGCGATGGTGGCGGCGACCCCGTTCACCTCAGGAGGATAGGTTTCGGTGACCACGGCAACCCGCAGTGACCTGCGGATGGGCAGGTAGTCGTCGACCATGATGGAGTCGTCTTCCGGTGTCACCATCCGGAAATCATCGCGAAGCCCCGCAACAGTTCGATGACAGCGCTCGCCCGTCGTGCAAAAGCCGCAGCGACATGCGGGTGTCATGCAGGCTTCACGGCATCTTCATGCGCCGCGTTCACGATTCCGTCACGTGAATCGGCCGGGTGCGCCCTTTCGCGCAAGACCCGAACCAAGGAGCCATCGGTGAACGAATTTCTTCAAGCCTTGAAGACCCAGCGCTGGGACGACCATCGCTACTACCACCACAGCCGCATCAACCAGTCGCTGCACTTCATCAGCGCCTTGAGCTTCATTGCCGCGTACGCGCTGCTGTTCGTCGATCCGGCCAGCGCCGCGCTGGTGGCCTGGGGGGTTTCGATGACCACGCGGCAAGCGGGCCACTTCTTCTTCGAGCCCAAGGGCTACGACGACGTGAACCAGGCCACGCACGAGCACAAGGAAGAGATCAAGGTGGGCTACAACTTGCGCCGCAAGGTGGTGTTGATGGCCGCCTGGGCGCTGGCGCCAGCGGCCTTGTGGCTGTCGCCGTCGATGGGCGGCCTGATCGAGCCCGCGGTGGGCTGGCAGGGCTACCTGCACGACGTGGGCATCGCTTGGCTGGCCCTGGGTATCGGCGGCGTGCTGTTCCGTACCGTGCACCTGTTCTTCCTGTTCGACGTGCGGACCGGGCTGGTGTGGGCCACCAAGATCCTGACCGACCCGTTCCACGACGCCATGATCTATTGGCGCGCCCCGCTGCACCTGCTGCGCGGCGAGTTGATCGATCCGATGCACCACGCCCGCCGTTCGTGACAGGCCCATCGAGAGCCCGCGCCTTGCAGCGCGGGCTCTTTTTTTCTTGCTGCTCAGAAGCGGTGTTTCAGCATCTCCTTGAGCACGTGGCGGCGGATCGTCTTGTTGGTGATGCTGCCTTCGTGCCACCACCAGCCATCGGCCTTCATGGCCTTTGCTGCAGCCACGAAGCGCGTGCACACCGCGTCGAAGTCGGCCTGCGTGTAATTCAGGCTGAATACCATGCGCCCGGTTCCCACCCAAGACAGGGCCAGGCCCTGCTCGCGCAGGTAGAACTGCAGCATCCAGTTGTAGCGCGAGGGCTGCGTGTAATACACCGTCCAGATGGTCGACAGGTTGGCCACCTGCACCGGTGTACCGGCCTCCGACAGTGCTGCATTCAGTTGCACCGCACGGCGGTTCCACGTGTCGTCCAGCCCGTCGTACAGCGAACGCACGGGCTCGGTCTGCAGCCGCTCGAGAAAGACCTGCATCGCGCCCATCACGTAGGGATGCGAATTGAAGGTGCCGCGGGCAAAGCAGATATCGGCCGGCCGGTCTTCGCGAAAGCGCTTCATCAGTGCGCGCTGGCCGCACACTGCGCCCACGGGGAAGCCACCACCCAGCGTCTTGCCGTAGGTGACCATGTCGGCTTTGACGCCGAAGTATTCCTGCGCGCCACCCGCGGCCAACCGGAAGCCCACGAAGACTTCATCGAAGATCAGCACGATGCCGCGCTGGGTGCATACCTCGCGGAGTTGACGCAGCCAGGCGCTGTAGGCCTCGCGGTCGAAGCGGGCCCGCCGGCCGCTGTCGATCAGGGCGCTGTCGCCGGGTGCCGAGGCATTGGGGTGCAGGGCCTGCAGCGGGTTGACCAGCACGCAGGCGATGTCGTTGCGGCTGCGCAGCACCTTCAGCGTGCGCTCATCCATTTCCTTGAGCGTGTAGGTGTGCCCGGGTGGCAGCGGATTGCCCGGGCCGGGCTGCACGTCTTCCCACCAGCCGTGGTAAGCGCCCGAGAAGCGCACCAGGTACTTCTTGCGCGTGTGGTACCGCGCCAGCCGCACGGCCTGCATCACGGCTTCGGTGCCGCTCATGTGGAAGCTCACCTCATCCTGGCCGGCGATGCGCTGGAGTTGTTCGACGTTCCAGGCCACCGCCGGGTGGTAGCTGCCCAGCAAGGGGCCCATGTCGGCCGCGCGGGCGCTGCCTTCGGCCATGCAGGCCTTGTAGAAGTCGTTGCCGAACACGTTGACGCCGTAGGAGCCCGTCAGGTCGTAGAAGGTCTGGCCATCCAGGTCGGTGATGGTGACGCCATCCGTGCGTTGCACGAAGGCGCCCACCGACAGGTGCTGCCGGAGGTACGCGCTGTATTGGAAGGGCACGCGGTAGGCGCCGGTGAACTGCAGGTCCGAGATGGTCTCCCGTGCCTGCCGGGTCAGTGCGATGGACTTCTCGTGACGGCTGTTGAGCTGGGCGGCCAGGCGCGCAAAGCCTTGCCGACGCCGGGCCTGAAGCTCGGCAGGCGCACCGTCCGAGGCGAAGAAGGCCGTCTCGTCGTAGGTGTAGCCCGGTACGAACCGCGCTACGCGCTTGGCCATGCGGGAGTGTCCGGTCAGGGACGGGTGCTTGGCGCGCGAAAGCGCCAGCCGCTGCATCGCCAGGGGCCAGGCGGCCGCGAGGCCCGCCACCGTCAGGGCTGTCAGTGCAAGAGGTTCGATCATGGTCCGTTGGGAGGATGGAATGCCTGTTTGTATGTCTGGACGTTGACACCGCTATGAAAACTCAAATGCCCTTTGCACAATGGCGGGATCGCCTGCTCTTGCAGGAAGACCTCAATTTCCTGCTGACCAACCGCATCCCGCGCCTGGCCGTCACGCGCTTCATGGGCTGGTTCAGCAAGATCCGCAACCCCTGGGTGTGCCGCGCGTCGATCGCCGTGTGGCGGCTGTTCACCGACCTGGATCTGAGCGACGCGCGCAAGACCCGCTTCGACAGCCTGCACGATTGCTTCACCCGCGAGCTGGCTCCGGGCGCCCGGGCCGTCGATGAACGCGAAGAAGCGATCGCCAGCCCCTGCGACGCGATCGTGGGCGCCTGCGGTGTGGTCAGCGCCGGCAGCGTGCTGCAGGCCAAGGGCTTTCCGTACCGCATCGTCGATCTCTTCGGGCAGGCGGGCCGGGCCGCGCCGTTCGAAGGCGGCACCTACGTGACCCTGCGCCTCACGTCCAGCATGTACCACCGCTTTCACGCGCCGCACGACGGCACGATCGAGCACGTCACCTACATCGGCGGCGATACCTACAACGTCAACCCGATTGCATTGAAGCGCATCGAAGGCCTGTTCTGCCGCAACGAGAGGGCCGTGATCCGCATGCGGCTGAAGAACGGGCAGCCGCTGGCGATGGTGCCGGTGGCGGCCATCCTGGTGGCCAGCATCCGGCTGCACTTCCTGAACGTGCTGTTGCACGTGCGCTGGCCCGGGCCCAACGAAATGCCCTGCAGCGAAGTCGTGGGCAAGGGGCAGGAACTGGGCTGGTTCGAGCACGGCTCGACCATCATCGTGTTCGCTCCGCCGGGCTTTGCCCTGGCCGAGGGCATCGTCGCGGGGCGCCGCCTGCGCATGGGCGAAATGCTCTTGCGCATGCCGATGGGGTGAGCGGCCTGGTGTCACAACACCGTCTTGCCGCACCGGCAAGATCAGGCTCACGATGCGACGCGACGACCTGCCTGCTGCCGCCGATGACGCCCCCGCCGCGGCAGACGTGCTGCGTGTGCGCACAGTCTGGATCTCCGACCTGCACCTGGGTACGCCGGGCTGCCAGGCCACCGAATTGCTGGCCTTCCTGCGTGTCGTCGAGTGCGACACGCTCTATCTGGTGGGTGACATCATCGACGGCTGGCAACTGCGTCGGCAGTGGTACTGGCCACAGGCCCACAACGACGTGGTGCAGAAGCTCCTGCGCAAGGCCCGAAAGGGCACGCGGGTCGTCTTCGTGCCCGGCAACCACGACGAGTTCGCGCGCAAGTACCTGGGCCACAACTTCGGTGGCGTGGACGTGGTCGAGGAGTGCATCCACGAGACGGCGGACGGACGCAAGCTTTGGATCACGCACGGCGACCTGTTCGACGGCGTCATCCAGTGCGCGAAATGGCTGGCCTACGTGGGCGACTGGGCCTATGAACTGACGCTGCGCGTCAACCGCCATTTCAATTCGATGCGCGCCCGGCTGGGCCTGCCCTACTGGAGCCTGTCGCGCTACCTCAAGCTCAAGGTCAAGCGGGCCGTCAGCTACGTCGGCGACTTCGAAGCCGCCGTGGCCCGAGAGGCCCGCTCACGCGGCGTGCAAGGCGTGGTGTGCGGCCACATCCACCATGCCGAAATCCGGCAGATCGAAGGTGTGCTGTACTGCAACGACGGTGACTGGGTCGAGAGCCTGACCGCCCTGCTGGAACATCCCGACGGGCGGCTGGAAATCATGGACTGGAGCGAACGCGTGAAGGCCTATGAACTGGCCCGCACTTCCTCGATCGTCGTCACGCCGGCCAGCACCTTCTCGATGCCATCCTGACGCAGGCTGCGCATGCCGTCGCCCAGGGCGTGCTTTTGAAGGTCGTCGGCGCGGGCGCCGGTCTGGATGAGGTGGCGCAGGCCCCGGCTGATCATCATCAATTCGTGGATGCCGGCGCGCCCGCGGAAGCCGGTCCCGCTGCAGTTCTCACAGCCCGCACCCTTGTACAAGGTCACGCGGCCCTCGGTGCCGAAGCGGCGGCGCCATTCGGCCAGCACGTCGTCTGCCTTGGGAGCGCGGTCAGCGCCCTCCATCACGTGCATGTAGTCGTGCAGCAGTTCTTCCACTTCCTCGGGGCTGGCTTCGTGGCCCGTGCGGCAGCGCTGGCACACGCGGCGCACCAGCCGTTGGGCCAGCACGCCCAGCAGCGCGTCGGCGAAGTTGAAGGGGTCCATGCCCATGTCCAGCAGACGGGTCACCGTCTCGGGGGCGCTGTTGGTGTGCAGGGTGGACAGCACCAGGTGGCCGGTGAGCGAGGCCTCGATGGCCACGTGCGCAGTCTCTTCGTCGCGGATTTCACCCACCATGATCACGTCGGGATCGGCGCGCAGGAAGGAACGCAGCGCTCGCGCGAAGGTCCACTCGATGCGCGGGTTGACCTGCACCTGGCGCAGGCCGGCCTGCGTGATCTCGACGGGGTCTTCGGCCGTCCAGATCTTGCGTTCGGGCGTGTTGATGCTGCTCAGAAGCGAGTGCAGCGTCGTGGTCTTGCCCGAACCGGTCGGACCTACGCAGAGCAGCATGCCATAGGGCCGCTGGGCGGCGGTGCGAAGGCGTTCCAGGTTGTTCGGTGACATCCCCAGGTTGTCCAGCGGGATGGGTTTGCTGGAGGCCAGCAGCCGCAGCACGGCGTCTTCCAGGCCGCCCTGGGTCGGGATGGTCGCAACGCGCAATTCGAGCCGGACACCCTGGACGAACTTGGCGAAGTTGATCTTGCCGTCCTGCGGCTTTCGGCGCTCGCTGATGTCCAGGTCGCACATGATCTTCAGGCGGGCGATCAGGGCGTTGCGGTAGTTGTGCGGCAGTTCCATGTACGGCCGCATCTGGCCGTCCTTTCGGAAGCGCACGCGCACCTTTTCCTTGCCGGGCTGGCATTCGACGTGAATGTCCGACACATTCTGGTTGTGGGCCTCCATGATCATCGAGTTGATCAGCCGCACCAGCGTGTTGTCGCTCTGCTCGATGCCGTTGTCTTCGTGGTCGTCGGGTTGCTGCGCGTCCACCTTCTCCATGCTGGCCAGCAGCTTGCCGGCATCGCCGGGGTCGAACTCGATCGGCGTGCTGGCGTCCGGACTGATGCCGTTCGGGAAGGCCGAGCTGCCCGCCTTGGCGTAGGCGCGGTCGATGGCACCTTGCAACACGCCCGCTCTTGCCAGCACGGGCACGATCTTGCATTGGGCTGCGAACTCGAGTTCGTCGATCTTGCCGCGGTTGGAAGGGTCTTCCACCGCCACGACCAGGCGGCCGGCCCTGAGCATCAGCGGCAGGGCCGGCACGCGCGTGGCCACGGCATAGGGCAGCCGGGCGACGGATTCGATGTCGGCCGGGAACTGCATCACGTCCACCAGCGGGTAGCCCATCTTCCGGGCCAGCGCCGTTTGCAGGTCGGCCCGGGAAACCAGGCCCTTCTTCACCAGGAGTTCACCCAGCGGCACGCTGCGGTCTGCGCGCTGCTGCACCAGCGCGTCTTCCAGTTGGGCCTCGCTGATGAAGCCCAGGGCCGTGAGCGCCTGCCCGATGCGCACCATCGGCATCTTGGCCTGGTGCTCGATGGCGCCCGTCAGCTCATCGGGCGTGATCAGCTGCCGCACGACCAGGATGTCGCCCAGCTTGCGCATGCGCAGGGCTTCCTGCTCGGCCAGCGCTTCCTGGATCTGGTCGGGGGTGGCCGAGTGCTGGTCGATCAAGGTCTGGCCGATGCGGGGCCCGATCTCCACGCGCTTGTAGGCGGTGCGAGGCACGAACCAGCGGCGCAGGCCGTCGCCTTCCGTGGGTTCGAACAGGAAGACGCCGGCGGCGTCCTCGCGGTGCCCGACGGTCAGTCCGCTCCAGTTCGGGGCGGCCTTGAATTCGATGGAAAACGGCACCGCCGCCTGCAGTACGCTGAGATCCTGCGAGTCCGGCGGGGGCGGCACCGCTTTCAAGGGCTGCGCGAGGTGCAGCCGCCTGAATTGCGTGAAGCGCAAGGGCAGCGGCTTGCGCGGTGTGCTCATGCGCAGCTGCAGCAACCCCTGGGCCGGGTCGAAGAAGGACAGGTGACCATGGATGGCGTGTCCGTTCAGCACCTCGATCTCCACTTCCAGGGCCTGGGCAACGGGCGAGGGCGCCGGATAGCCTGGGCGATCCGGTGTGGGCCACGCATAGGCTGGCCCCTCCAGGGACAGCACCGACAACGGCGGTTGAGACAGATCGGACATGGGATTTCCTCGGAGCGGACACACGGCCACGCTGCACCGATCGTAGGCAACTGCACGGCGAGCGGCCACAGGAATTGCGGGCGCTTCAGCCGCCAGATCGGCCGAAGCTCTAGCATTGGGCCTGCCCGGTAGGCGTTCAGGCCGGGACTTCCCCGAAAGCGGCGCATGAACCTGCGATTTGTCGAAGCCTTTCATTGGGTCGTGACGCTCAAGAGCATCTCGCGCGCCGCAGAGAAGCTGCACATCACGCAGTCGGCAATGTCCAGCCGCATCGCCACCCTGGAAGACGAGTTGGGCGTGCTGCTGCTGGACCGGCGCGACAAGCAGTTCCGCCTGACTGCGGCCGGGCTGCGCTTCCACGGCCACGCGCAGCGGCTGCTGAACCTGCACCGCGAGATCCAGGGCGAGATGGGGGCGGCCGGTGCCCAGCCCCGGGCTGCCCTGCTCAGGGTGGGCGCCATCGAATCGGTGCTGCATTCGTGGCTGGTGGATTGGCTGCAGCAGATGCGGGCCAGCCACCCGGGCATGTCGCTGGAGCTCACGGTGGAGACCACGCCGGTGCTGGTCGACCAGGTGCGCCGCGGCGCGCTGGACCTGGCCTTCGCCGCGCTGCCCGCCACCGGCGAGGGGCTGCGCAACCGCGAGCTGCCTAGCATGGAGATGGTCTTCGTCGGGCACGCCGAACACCACCGCCAGCGCCGCTACGGCATGGCCGAGCTGGCCCGCTTCGAGCTGATGACGTTCCAGCGCGGCTCGCAGCCGTGGGTCAGCTTGCTGGAGCAGTTCCGCGAGGCCGGCCTGGAACCGCGGGTGCACGCCATCTCGTCGATTTCGGCCATGGTGCAGCTGGTGGAGGCGGGTTTCGGCGTGGCCACCCTGCCGCGGGCGGCCGTGGCCCGGCTGACGCAGCGGCCGTTGCGCGTGCTGTCGGCCGACACCGCGCTGCAGCGCCTTCCGGTGCACGCCAGCCACCGCCTGGACCCGTCGTCCACGCTGGCGGCCGGCATCGTCGACGGTTTGCGCTCGGCCATGGGGCCCGAGCCCGCTGCCCGCCGTCGACGCGTTGCCGCCTTGGGTGCGTCATCGAAAAAGCCGATGACTTGAGAAAGAAACTTCTTGTTTGATCAGCCGTGCGGGGCTGCGCAGAATGCACCGCAGCGGTGTGCCCTGGCGCATCGGTCCAGGAGCCCTTGCGATGCCCGTGCCCTGCCTTCCGTCTGAATCCAAGCCCGCTGCCGGCGACGAAGCCTTCGCTGCCACCCGGACCGCGATCCGTGAGGGCCGCTACACGGGGCACACCAGTGGCCTGGCCGCCGATCGCGTGCAGGGCAACCTGGTCATCCTGCCACAGGCCTGGGCGCTGGATTTCCTGCGCTACTGCCAGGCCAATCGCAAGCCCTGCCCGGTGCTGGCCGTTTCCGAGCCCGGCGACCCGCGGCTGCCCACGCTGGGCGCCGGCATCGACATCCGCAGCGACGTGCCGCGCTACAGGGTGTGGCGCCACGGCGAACTGGTGGATGAGCCCACCGACATCGGCGGCCTCTGGCGCGACGACCTGGTGAGTTTCGTGATCGGCTGTTCGTTCTCGTTCGAGCAGGCGCTGCTGGACGGGGGCATCCCGCTGCGCCATGTGCAGCAGGGCCGCAACGTGGCCATGTACCGCACGTCCATCGCCACGGTGCCGGCCGGGCCGTTCGGCGGTCCGCTGGTGGTGTCGATGCGGCCCTTGAAGGCCGCCGCGGCCATCCAGGCGGTGCAGATCACGGCGCGACTGCCCGAGGTGCACGGCGCCCCGGTGCACCTGGGCGACCCTGCGCTGATCGGCATTGCCGACCTGTCGCGCCCGGACTATGGCGACGCGGTGGAGGTGATGGCCGACGAACTGCCCGTCTTCTGGGCCTGTGGCGTCACACCCCAGGCCGCGCTGGCCCGGGCCCGGCCCGAGTTCTGCATCACGCATGCGCCCGGCGCCATGCTCATCACCGACCTGACCAACCCGCAGTTGGCTGCACGCTGACCCCCTCCACCCGCCCCAAGGAACGTGTCATGAACCTCACCTTGCGCCTGAGCTTGTTCAGGTCTCTCCTCGCTGCCTGCCTGATGTGCCTGCTGCTGCCGGCGGCCCGTGCCCAGCAGGAACTGCGCATCGGGGTGATCTACCCCCTCACCGGGCCCGCGGCCTCCACGAGCGCCGAACTGCGCAGTGCACTGGAGATGGCCGCCGACATCATCAACAACGGCGCCAAGACGGTGCCGGGTCTGCCGTTCTCGGGCGGCGGCGGCATCGCGTCGCTGAAGGGCGCCAAGATCAAGCTGGTCTTCGCCGACCACCAGGGCAGCCCTCAAGTGGGCGCCACGGAGGCCGAGCGCCTCATCACGCAGGAGAAGGTGGTGGCCCTGGTGGGCTGCTACAACAGCAACGTCACGGCCACGGCCAGCCAGGTTGCCGAGCGCAACAAGGTGCCCTTCCTGAACCCCGAGTCGTCGTCGGCATCGCTCACGTCGCGCGGCTTCAAGTGGTTCTTCCGTACCACCCCGCACGATGACCTGTTCGTGCACAACTTCTTCGAGTTCCTGGCCGACCTCAAGGCCAAGAAGGGCATCAATGTCCAGCGCCTGGCCTTCTTCAACGAGAACACGCTGTGGGGCACCGAGACCGGCAAGCTGGAAGTCAAGCTGGCCGCGGACCACGCCTTCCAGGTGGGCGCCAACATTCTCTACCCGGCCAAGAGCACGCAGCTCACCTCCGAGGTGCAGACGCTGAAGGCCGGCAACCCGCAGGTGGTGATGCAGTCCAGCTACCTGGGTGATGCGCTGCTGAGCATGAAGACCTACAAGGAACTCGGTTTCACGCCCGACATGATCCTGGCCAACGACGCGGGCTTCTCGGACACCGAGTTCGTCAAGACCCTGGGCAAGGACGCCGACTTCATCATCAGCCGCGAAGTCTGGTCGCTGGACCTGGCCGCGCGCAACCCGCTGATCAAGCAGGCGAACGACCTGTTCAATGCCCGCTACAAGATCAACTTCACCGGCAACTCGGCGCGCAGCTTCACCGGGCTGATGGTGCTGGCCGATGCGCTGCAGCGCGCCGCGTCCACCGAGCCCGAGGCCATCCGCACGGCCCTGGCCGCCACCGACATCAAGGGCAGCCAGCTCATCATGCCCTGGGCGGGCGTCAAGTTCGACGCCGCGGGCCAGAACACCCTGGGCTCGGGCATCCTGGTGCAGATCATCGATGGCAAGTACCAGACCGTTTGGCCCTTCGCCCTGGCTTCGCGCGATGTCGTGTGGCCCATGCCCAAGTGGGATTCAAGGAAGTGACCATCCCCGAAGCGCCTGCGGCGCTTCCCCCTCAAAGGGGCGCCGCGAGCGGCCCGGCATAGCCGGTTCCGCGGCGACCGCTTGAAGCCAACTGATGGATCCCGGTTCCACGCCATGACCGTCGACATCCTGTTGCAGACGCTCGCCTCGGGCGTGCTGATCGGCCTCATCTACGCCCTGGTGGCGGTGGGGCTGACCCTGATCTTCGGTGTCATGGACATCGTGAACTTTGCGCACGGCGAGTTCCTGATGCTGGGCATGTACAGCGCCTTCTGGATGTACGCGCTGCTGCATTGGGACCCGATCTGGTCGCTGCCCATTACGGCCATCGGCCTGTTCATCTTCGGTGCGGCGCTGTACCGGCTGCTGATCTCGCGCATCGTCGCCGCACCGCCGCTGTCGCAGGTGTTCACCACCTTCGGCTTGATGATCCTGTTGCGCGGCGTGGCTCAATTCCTCTGGAAGCCGGATTTCCGCATGATCGACAAGAGCGTGGTCACGGGCACCAGCCAGATCCTGGGCATCCAGCTGGGCACGCCGCAATTGGTCGCAGGCGCCGGCGCGGTGCTCACCACCCTGGCCGTGCACCTGTTTCTCACCCGCACGCGGGCCGGGGCGGCGCTGGAGGCCACGGCCGCCGACCGCGAAGCCGCGCAGTTGATGGGCATCGACTCGCAGCGCATGTACACGCTGGCCTGGGGCATGGGCGCGGCCTGCGCGGGTGTGGCCGGTGCGCTGCTGGCCACCTTCTTCCCGATCTTCCCGGAGGTCGGCGCGAACTTCGTGCTGATCGCCTTCGTGGTGGTGAACCTCGGCGGCTTCGGCAGCGTGGCCGGAGCCTTCTGGGCCGGCATCCTGGTGGGCGTGGTCGAGGTGATGGGTGGCCTGCTTCTCGGGCCGCCGTTCAAGATGGCCATCGTGCTGGTGCTGTTCCTGGCCATGCTGGTGTGGCGGCCACAAGGCCTGATGGGCAAGGCCTGAGCCGATGAGCACCGCACGCGATCCCATTCGTTACCTGCCCTGGGTGGCCCTCGGCCTGGCGGCACTCGCCGCGCCCTGGTGGCTGGCCCAACCGGCCCGGCAGAACCTGCTGCTGCTGGCGCTCATGGCGGCCCAGTTGGGCGTGGCCTGGAACATCCTGGGCGGCTACGCTGGGCAGGTCTCGCTCGGCCATGCGGCGTTCTTCGGCATCGGGGCCTATGTGTCGACGATGCTGCGGCTGCAGTTCGATCTCTCGCCCTGGTGGGGCGCGCTGGCGGGTGGCGCCACCGCGGTGGGCGTGGGCACCCTGATCGGCTGGCCCTGCTTCCGCCTGAAGGGCCACTACTTCACGATGGCCACCATCGCCGTGGCCGAGATCGTGCAGACGCTCTTCAACAACTGGGAGCCGGCGGGCGCGGCCGTGGGCTTGACCATCCCGATGGACAAGACGGGCCTGGCCATGCTGGTGTTCGACGGCAAGGGCCCGTATCTGGTGGCCGCGTTCGGCCTGCTGGCCTTCAGCCTGGCCGTGTGCGTGGCGGTGGAGAAGAGCCACCTGGGCTACTACCTGCGCGCCATCAAGGACGAGCCCGATGCCGCCCGCAGCCTGGGCGTGAACCTCACGCGGTACAAGCTCGTGGCGCTCGGTCTGTCGAGCTTCCTGTGCGCGCTGGGCGGCACGCTGTATGCGCAGAAGGAGCTCTACATCGACCCGGCCTCGGTGCTGGGGACAGGGTTGTCGATCAAGATCGCGCTGGCGGCCATCCTCGGCGGGGTGGGCTCCCTGTGGGGCCCGGTGGTCGGTGCCCTGGCCCTGACCGTCATCGAAGAAGGCTCGCGGGCGTTGCTGGGTGGCAGCGGCCGTGGCACCGACCTCATCGTCTACGCGTCCCTGATCATCGCCATCGCCGTGTGGCAACCCGCCGGATTGGTGGGTTGGTGGCGGGCGTTGCTGCGCCGTCGCGAGCAACGGCTGCAGCAGCGGGCGGCCGCCCGGGAGCAAGCTGCATGACGCTGCTGCGCGTGGAACATCTGAGCAAGCGCTTCGGCGGCCTGGTGGCCAACGACGACGTGTCCTTCGACGTGCAGGCGGGGCAGATCGTCGGGCTGATCGGCCCCAACGGTGCGGGCAAGACCACCGCCTTCAACTGCATCGCCGGCCATGACACCCCCACGGCGGGCGACATCTGGCTGGACGACCAACGTTGCTCGGGCCGCACGCCGGAGCAGAACGCGCGTGCCGGCATCGGCCGCACGTTCCAGGTGGCCCGCACCTTCGTGAGCATGACCGCGCTGGAAAACGTCATGGTCGGCGCCTTGCTGCACCAGCGGGCCGTGCCCCTGGCCCGCCATCGCGCCCAGGAACTGCTGGCCTTCGTCGGCCTGGAGCGCCACGCGCTGCGGCCTGCCGGCAGCCTGACCGTGAGCGAACAGCGGCGCCTGGCGGTGGCCCGGGCGCTGGCCCTGCGGCCGCGCCTGCTGCTGATGGACGAGGTGATGGCCGGACTGAACCCCACCGAGGTGCGCGAGGCCGTGGACGTGGTGTTGCGCATCCGGGCACAGGGCGTGGCGCTGCTCATCGTCGAGCACGTGCTCGAAGGCATCATGCCGATCGCCGACCGCATCGTGGTGCTCGACCGCGGCCGCAAGATCGCCGACGGTCCGCCGCAGGAGGTGGCACGCGACCCGGTGGTGATCAACGCCTACCTGGGCGACGCACTGGAGGCCGCACATGACGACTGAAGCCCAGCCCATGCTGGCGGTGCGCCGCCTGCAGGTGCGTTACGGCGGCGTGCTGGCTCTGGCGGGCGTGGACCTGGAGGTGCCGCGCGGCAGCATCGTGGCGCTGGTGGGCGGCAACGGCAACGGCAAGTCGACGACCCTGCGCGCGATCGCCGGCTTGAACCGTGCCGACGAGGGCGAGATCCTCTTCGAAGGCAAGGCGCTGCAGACCATCCCGGCCTGCCAGCGCGTGCCGATGGGCCTGTCGCTGGTGCCCGAGGGCCGGCGGCTGTTCCCGCGGCTGACGGTACAGCGCAACCTCGAACTCGGGGCCTACACCCGCACAGACCGGGCCGAGGTTGCTGCCGCCCTGGACCAGGTTTTCGACGACTTTCCCATCCTGGCCGAACGGCGGCAGCAGCAGGCCGGCACCATGAGCGGCGGCGAACAGCAGATGCTGGCCATCGCCCGCGGCCTGATGGCCAAGCCACGGTTGCTGATGCTCGACGAGCCTTCGTGGGGCATCGCCCCGCGCTTCGTCACCAAGGTCATGGATACGCTGCAGCGCATCCGCAGCGCCGGCGTCACGGTGCTGTTGGTCGAACAGAACCTGCACCAGGCGCTGGCCATCGCCGACCACGGTTATGTCATCCAGACCGGCCGGATCGTCCTGCAGGGCACGGGCCGCGAACTGCTCGCCGACAGCGGCGTGCGCCGCGCGTACCTCGGGCTGTAAGGCCAACGCCGCACCACTACGATGTGGCGCACCGATCTTCACGCACCTGAAGCTCCACCATGCAAGCAAACCCGCCCACCCCCGCGCGCTGGCAGTTCTGGATCGACCGCGGCGGCACCTTCACCGACATCGTGGGTCGCGCCCCCGGCGGTGAGCTGCTCACGCTGAAGTTGCTCAGCGAGAACCCTGGCCAGTACGCCGACGCCGCCGTGGCCGGCATCCGCCGGCTGCTCGGCTTGCCCGAAGGCGCGCCCATCACGCCCGAGCAGGTCGAGTGCGTGAAGATGGGCACCACCGTGGCCACCAACGCGCTGCTCGAGCGCAAGGGCGACCGCACGGTGCTCGTCACCACCCGGGGGTTCGGCGATGCGCTGCGCATCGGCTACCAGGCGCGTCCGCGCTTGTTCGACCGCCGCATCGTGCTGCCCGAGCTGTTGTATGAGCGCGTGATCGAGGCCGCCGAGCGGGTGGCCGCCGACGGCGAGGTGCTCCTCCCGCTGGACCAGGCAGCCTTGCGCCCCGCGCTGCAGGCTGCCTACGACGACGGCATCCGCGCCTGCGCCATCGTCTTCATGCACGGCTACCGCTACACGGCGCACGAACAGGCGGCCGCGGCACTGGCACGGGAGATCGGCTACACCCAGGTGAGCGCCTCGCACATCGTCAGCCCGCTGATGAAGCTGGTTTCGCGCGGCGACACCACGGTGGTGGATGCCTACCTCTCGCCCATCCTGCGCCGCTACGTCGAACACGTGGCCGCGCAGATGCCGGGCGTGCGCCTGTTCTTCATGCAAAGCAGCGGCGGCCTGACCGAAGCCCACCACTTCCAGGGCAAGGACGCGATCCTTTCCGGCCCGGCCGGCGGCATCGTGGGCATGGTGCGCACGGCCGTGGCCGCGGGCCACGACAAGCTCATCGGCTTCGACATGGGCGGCACCAGCACCGACGTCAGCCACTTCACCGGCGGCGCGGCCGGCGAATTCGAGCGGGCCTTCGAGACGCAGGTGGCCGGCGTGCGCATGCGGGCGCCGATGATGAGCATCCACACCGTGGCGGCCGGCGGCGGCTCGATCCTCTCTTTCGACGGCGCGCGGCTTCGGGTGGGGCCCGAGAGCGCCGGGGCCAACCCGGGCCCGTCGAGCTACCGCCGCGGCGGGCCGCTGGCGACCACCGATGCCAACGTGTTGCTGGGGCGCATCCAGCCGGCATACTTTCCGGCAGTGTTCGGCCCGGCGGGCGATGCGCCGCTGGACGCGGCCGCGCCGCGGCAACAGTTCGAGGCGCTGGCGGCCCGCGTGCAGGCGCAGACCGGCCGGCCCGCCACGCCCGAGTCGCTGGCCGAAGGCTTCATCCAGATCGCGGTGCAGAACATGGCCGGCGCGATCAAGCGCATTTCGGTGGCGCGCGGTTATGACGTCACGCAGTACACGCTGCAATGCTTCGGCGGGGCCGGGGGCCAGCATGCCTGCGGCGTGGCCGATGCGCTGGGCATGGGCCGCGTGTTCATCCACCCGCTGGCGGGCGTGCTGTCGGCCTATGGCATGGGTTTGGCCGACCAGATCGCCATGCGCGAGGCTTCGGTGGAGCGCCCGCTGGATGCGGCAGGCCTGGCCGCCGCGCAGCAGCGCCTGACCGAGCTGGGCGCCGCCGCACAGGCGGAGTTGAAGGCCCAGGGCGTGGCCTCGGGCGCCCTTTCGGTGCGCCGCAAGGTGCATGTGCGCTACGGCGGCACCGACACCGCGCTGATCGTGCCGGACGCCGGCGTGGCCGACATCCGCCTGGCCTTCGAGGCTGCCTACCGCCAGCGCTTTGCCTTCCTCATGCCCGACCGGCCCCTGGTGATCGAGGCTGTCTCGGTCGAGGCCGTGGCCGTCGGCGAAAGCGTGGCTGCGACGGCCGCGCGGGCGGCACCAACGCCACACCCCGCGGTGGCCGATGCCACCGTGCGCCTTTTCAGCGGCGCGTGGCTGGACGCCGGCCTGTACCGCCGTGAGACCCTGCAGCCTGGCGGCACGCTCGATGGACCGGCCATCATCGCCGAGAAGAACGGCACCACCGTGGTGGAGCCCGGATGGCAGGCCCAGGCCACCGCGGACGGCGCCCTGGAGCTGCGACGCGTGCAGCCCCGGCCCACGCAGCACGCCATCGGTACCGAGGCCGATCCGGTGATGCTCGAGGTCTTCAACAACCTGTTCATGAACATCGCCGAGCAGATGGGCCTGCGGCTGCAGAACACCGCCTACTCGGTCAACATCAAGGAGCGCCTGGACTTCTCCTGCGCGCTGTTCGACGAGGCCGGCCAGCTGATCGCCAATGCGCCGCACATGCCGGTGCACCTGGGCTCGATGAGCGAATCGATCAAGACCGTGATCGAGCGCAACCCCGCCATGCGCGAGGGCGACGTGTACGTGCTGAACGACCCCTATCACGGCGGCACCCACCTGCCGGACGTGACAGTGGTCACGCCGGTGTACCTGGCGCCGGGGGATGCCCGGGCCAGCTTCTACGTGGCCAGCCGCGGCCACCATGCCGACATCGGTGGGACCACGCCGGGCTCGATGCCGCCCTTCAGTGCCACCATCGCCGAGGAAGGCGTGTTGTTCGACAACTTCCTGCTGGTGCGCGACGGCCGCCTGCACGAAGCCGAGCTGCTGGCCCAGCTGGGCTCCGGACCCTGGCCGGCGCGAAACCCGGCGCAGACCATCGCCGACCTGCGCGCGCAGATCGCGGCGAACGAGAAGGGTGTGCAGGAGCTGCGCGCGATGGTGGCGCAGTTCGGCCGCCCGACCGTGGCCGCCTACATGCTCCACGTGCAGGACAACGCCGAAGAGTCGGTGCGCCGGGTGATCACGGCGCTGAAGGACGGTGCCTACACGCTGGCGCTGGACAACGGCGCGCAGATCAGCGTGAAGCTGACGGTGGACGCCGCCGCCCGCGAGGCCACCATCGATTTCACGGGCAGCAGTGCGCAGCTGCCCAACAACTTCAACGCCCCCAAGGCGGTGACGATGGCGGCCGTGCTGTATGTCTTCCGCACCTTGGTGGACGACGACATCCCGCTGAACGCCGGCTGCCTGAAGCCGCTGCACGTCATCGTGCCGGAGGGCTGCATGCTCAACCCGCGGCCGCCGGCGGCGGTGGTGGCCGGCAACGTCGAGACCAGCACATGCGTGACCAATGCGCTTTACGGCGCCCTGGGCCTGATGGCGGCCAGCCAGTGCACGATGAACAACTTCACCTTCGGCAACGCCGCGCACCAGTACTACGAGACGATCTCCGGCGGCTCGGGTGCCGGCGCGGTGCTGGATGCCGCCGGCCGGGTGGTGGGGGGCTTTGCCGGCACCAGCGTCGTGCAGACCCACATGACCAACTCGCGCCTGACGGACCCCGAGGTCCTGGAGTTCCGGTTCCCCGTGCGGCTGGAGAGTTTCGCCATTCGGCGCGGCTCGGGGGGTGCGGGCCGGTGGCGGGGCGGCGATGGCGGCGTGCGGCGCGTGCGCTTCCTGGAGGCGATGACGGCCTCGATGCTGAGCAACGGGCGGGTGGTGCCTGCCTTCGGGATGCACGGCGGCGGGCCGGGGGCGCTGGGCGTGAACCGCGTCGAGCGGGCCGATGGCAGCACGCTGACCTTGGGCCACATCGGCTCGGCCGAGATGGCGCCAGGCGATGTGTTCGTCATCGAGACACCGGGCGGCGGCGGCTGGGGTGTGGCGGATTCACGTCAACCGGTTGCGCCCGGGTAAAGGCAGGGCCGGGACCGTCAACGGCGGCGCTTGGCAGCCGTTGTTCGGTGAGCATGTCCGAGCCCCGCCTGCCTTCCACCCCCCGCCGTGCGTTCATGGCCAGCGCGGCCGTTGCCGTGTGGCCTGCCACCGTCTGGCTCGCGGGTTGTGCCTCGCCGGGCGGCGGCGGGCCGCTCGTGGCCCCTGGTGCCCCAGCCAGCCCGCCCCTGCCGTTGGCCGATGGCACGGCCTACCGCCTGGCCAACCGCCTGAGCTGGGGTGCCACCGACGCGGAGCTTGCCCGCGTGCGCCGTGCCGGCGCGGCGGGCTACATCGATGAGCAGCTGCGCGCCGCGGCCGGCCCGTTGCCGGCTTCAGCCCAGGCCCAGATCGACGCCATGCGCGTGCAACAGCGCCCGGCCCTGGAGCTGGCCATGGAGGTCGAGGCCGCGCGCAAGGCCGGCGAAGTCCAACCCACCGAGGAAGGCCGCAAGGCCGCCCAGGACGCCTACCAGCAGTCGCTGAACAAGCTGTCCCGCGAGTCGGCCACGCGGCACCTGCTCCGGGCCCTGTACTCGCCCAACCAGCTGCAAGAGCAGATGCAGTGGTTCTGGTTCAACCACTTCAACGTGCACCAGTACAAGAGCAACATCCGGGTGCTGCTGGGCGACTTCGAGGAGCGCGCCATCCGGCCGCACGGGATGGGCCGATTCCGCGATCTGCTGGGCGCCGTCACGCGCCATCCGGCCATGCTGCGCTACCTCGACAACGAGCAGAACGCGGCCGGCCGCGTCAATGAGAACCATGCCCGCGAACTGCTGGAACTGCACACGCTGGGCGTGGACGCCGGCTACACGCAGCGCGACGTGCAGGAACTGGCCAGGGTGCTCACGGGGCACGGCGTGAACTTCAGCGACAAGGCACCCAACGTCAAGCGCGAGTTGCAGGGTCAGTACCGCCGCGAAGGTGCCTACGAGTTCAACCCCGGCCGCCACGATTTCGGCGACAAGAGCCTGCTGGGCCGCAGCGTGCGCGGCCGTGGCGCCTAAGAGCTGGACGAGGTGCTGGACGTGCTGGCCGCCCACCCCGCGACGGCGCGCTTCGTGTCGCAGAAGATCGCCCGCCAGCTGCTGGCCGACGAGCCGCCCGCTGCCGTCGTGGACGGCATGGCCGCAGCCTGGCTGCGCAGCGGCGGCCGTATCGCCGATGTGCTGGCCGTGATGTTGCGCGCGCCGGAGTTCACGGCCCCCGTGGCCCGGAAGTTCAAGGACCCCGTGCACTTCGTGGTGTCGGCCGTGAGGGCGGCCTACGGCGAGCGCGTGGTGCTGAACACAGGCCCGATGCAGGGCTGGCTGAACCGCCTTGGCCAGGGCCTGTACAACCGCCAGACCCCCGATGGCTACCCCAGCGGCATGGCCGCCTGGTCGGGCTCGGGCCAGTTGGCTGCAAGGCTGGACATCGCGCGCATCCTGGGCAGTGGCAGCGCCGGTCTCTTCAAGGGCGATGACCCCGTGGCCTCGCGCGATCAGCCGGCCTTTCCGCAACTCGCCCGGCCGATCTACTGGCAGGTGGTGCGCCCGCTGCTGGCAGCGCCCACCCGCGCGGCGCTGGACGCGGCCGGCTCGCCGCAGGACTGGAACACGCTGTACCTGTCGGCCCCCGAGTTCATGTACGCATGAAGCCTCCAAGCTCGCCTGCGAGCGCCTGCGGCATCCTCGCCGCAGGCCGTCCGCCTGCAGCCCGGCGAAGCCGGTTCCGCGGCGGGAAGCCGGGTCTGAATGCTCGCGCGGCATCACGCGCCTGGGAGGACTGATATGCAACGCCGCCGACTCATGCAGACCGGGCTCATGGGGGCCGCGGGTCTCGGCCTGGCTGGCCGCCTGCTGGCCGCACCGGCCGGCAGCCCGCGGCTGCTCTTCGTGTTCCTGCGCGGCGGCTACGACGCCTGCAGCCTGCTGGTGCCCGGCGCCAGCACTTATTACCGCGAAGTGCGCCCCAACATCGCGCTGCCGATGGCCGCGCCGGGCGTCAAGGGCGCCTTGGCCTTGAATGCGGATTGGGCCTTGCACCCGGCGCTGGAAACCTCGGTGCTGCCGCTGGTGAACGCCCATCAGGCCACGTTCATCCCCTTCGCGGGCACCGACGACACCACGCGCAGCCACTTCGAGACGCAGGACTCCATCGAGCTGGGGCAGCCCCTGGGCGGCCGGCGCGACTTCGGCTCGGGCTTCCTCAACCGGCTGGCCGGCGTGCTGCAAGGGCGCGACGCCATCGCCTTCACCGACCAGTTGCCCCTGGTGCTGCGCGGCAGCGTCAACGTGGCCAACCTGTCGCTGAAGACCGAACCCAAGCCGGGCGACAAGGGCCTGCGCGATGCCCTGGCCGGCATGTACCGCGACCACCCGCTGCAGGGCCGAATGGCCGAGGCCTTCGAGGTGCGCGAAGAAGCCGCGCGCGACATCGCCGGAGCCGGCATGGCCGGGCCGACCACAGGCGCATCGGGCCCGACCGGTGCCATGGCCGGCGAGATGCTGGCCGCCAACCGCAACGCCATCAATGCCAAGGGCTTCGAGCTGGAGGCCCGGCGAATCGCCCGCCTGATGCGCGAACGCTACGCGCTGGGCTTCATCGACGTGGGCGGCTGGGACACCCACGTGGGGCAGGGTGCCGCCACAGGCTACCTGGCTTCGCGGCTGGACGAACTGGGCCGCGGTGTGGCCGCCTTTGCCGACGAACTGGGCCAGGCTGCCTGGAGGGATACCGTGGTGGTGGTGCTGAGCGAGTTCGGCCGCACGATGCGCGAGAACGGCAACCGCGGCACCGACCATGGCCACGGTAGTGTGCACTGGGTGCTGGGCGGCAGCCTGGCCGCGGGCCCGGTGGCCGGCGAGCAAGTGCCCGTGGAAGCCCGCACGATGTTCCAGAACCGTGACTGGCCCGTGCTCAACGAATACCGCAGCGTGCTCGGTGGCCTGCTGTCCCGACAATTCGCGCTGACGCCATCCCAGCTCGACCGCGTCTTCCCTGGCGCCCGGCCGCGCGAGCTCGGCTTGATCTGAGTCTCAAGGGCGGCCGGCCCGTCCCGGCTAGGATGGGCGCATGGCCATCATCCTGCTCACCGGTTTCGAGCCCTTCGGCGGCGAGGCCGTCAACCCGTCCTGGCAGATCGCGCACAGCCTCGATGGTGAAGTCATCGAAGGTGCCCGCGTCGTCGCGCAGCAATTGCCCTGCGTCTTCGGTGAATCGCTGCGGGTGCTGCGCCGCGCACTGAAGGACCATGCGCCGCACCTAGTGCTGGCCCTGGGCCAGGCCGGCGGCCGCACCGACCTGACGCCCGAGCGCATCGCCATCAACGTGAACGACGCCCGCATGCCCGACAACGCGGGGCAGCGGCCGATCGACACCCCCGTGGTGCCCGGTGCCCCGGCGGCACGCTTCTCGACCTTGCCGATCAAGGCGATGGTTGCGGCCATGCAGGCCGCCGGCGTGCGGGCATCGGTCTCGCAGACGGCGGGCACCTACGTCTGCAACCACGTCTTCTATGGCCTGATGCAGGCGCTCCACCGCCAGGCCGGCGTGCGGGCAGGTTTCATGCACGTGCCGCTGGTGCCCGAACAGGCGGCGGCGCTGGGCGGCCAGCCCAGCATGACGCTGGCCGAGATGCAGCACGGCGTGCGCGTGGCGCTGGCGGCTGCGCTGACCGCGGCTTCCGACCTGCACATCAGCGGCGGCGCCGAGTCGTGACCGCCGGCCTGCCGCGGCTGGTGCTGCTGGGCGGTGGGCACGCGCACCTGCACGTGCTGCAGGACCTGGCCCGCACGCCGTCCGCGGTGGCTGCTGCCGTGCTGGTCAGCCCGCATGGCACGTTGAGCTATTCCGGCATGGTGCCCGGCGTGGTCGGTGGTGTCTATGCACCCTCGGCCTGCACCATCCCGCTGGTGCGGCTGGCCGCGGCGGCCGGCGTGCGGTACGTGGCCGCAGAGGCGGTGGGGCTGGATGCTGCGGGCCGCCGCGTGGTGCTGGCCGACGGCAGCAGCCTGCCGTATGACGTGCTGTCGCTGGACATCGGCGGCCAGCAGGATGTGCAGGCCTTGCCCGGAGCGGCCGGGCATGCGGTGTTCGTGCGGCCGCTGGGCGCTTTCGTGCAGCGGCTGGCCTCGTGGCTGGGTGCCGCGCGGCCCGACGGGCCCGGCCGGGTGGTGATCGGCGGTGGTGCCGCAGGCTTCGAGTTGGCCATGGCCCTGCGCCGCCGGCCGTTGCCGGTGGCGCTGGTGACCGGAGGCGCGCAGTTGCTCGCGGGCTACCCGCCCGGCGTTGTCCGGCGCGCCGAGCGGGCCCTCGCCCGCGCCGGCGTCGAGGTGCTGCGGTCGCGTGCGCTGTCGGTCGGTCCTGCGTTCGTCGAACTCGAAGGCGGTGTGCGCCGGGCCTGCGAGGGCTGCCTGATCGCCACCGGCTCCACCGCGCCGCCCTGGTTGGCCGGCAGCGGGCTGGCGCTGGACAGCCAGGGTTTCGTGCGCACCGGACCCACCCTGCAGAGCGTGTCGCACCCCGAGGTGCTGGCGGCGGGCGACGTGGCCACGCGGGTGGACGTGGACCGCCCGCGCAGCGGCGTCCAGGCCGTGCGCGCCGGCCTGCCGCTGGCGCGCAACCTGCGCCTGCTGCTGGCCGGCCGTCCGCTTCGGCCCTACACGCCCCCGCGGCGCACGCTCAACCTGCTGGCCTGCGGCGATGGCCGGGCCATCATGTCATGGGGCGGGTGGTCGGCCGAAGGCCGGTGGGCCTGGTGGTGGAAGGACCACATCGACAGGGCCTTCGTGGCGCACCACGGCGGGCCGGCAGAGGCGCAAGGGCTCATTCGCGCGGCTTGAAGTCGATGATGAGGGTTTCGGGCACCTTGCCGTCCACGTTGGCCGGCAGGGTGCCGGTGCGGTCGATGGCGCGCAGCACGGCCTCGTCCCAATCGGGGTGCCCGCTGCCGCGCAGCACGCGCCGGCTCAGGATGGTGCCGCCGGCGGCGGTGCGCACTTCCACCACCACGGGTATGTTGTCGGGCGGGCTGCCGGAGTAGATCGTGTTGCTGCGGATGAGGGCGGCCAGCCGCTCGGGGTAGGCGGCCATCGCAGCGGCGCTGGGGGCGCCCGGGCGTGCGGCGGCGCCGCTCGTGCCCGTGGCCTTTCCGGCTTCGCCCATCATGCGCTTGAGGTTCTCTTCGCGCTGTTGCGCCAGGCGCTTGTCGGCGGCTTCCTGCGCTTGCTGCTCCTGGCGCTTCTTGTCGGCCTCGGCCTTCTCCAGCGCCTTCTCCAGGGCCAGCTTGCGGGCCTTCTCTTGTTTCTCCAGCTTCTCGAGCTTCTGCTCGGCCAGTTCGCGCTGGCGGACGGCCTCGGCCTGCGCTTCGGCTTTCTGGCGCTCGGCTTCCAGACGTCGGCGCTCGGCGCGTTCGGTGGCGATGTCGGGCTCGGGCGGGGGCTTGGGGGCTTCCACGGGCGGCGGCGTCGGCTTCGGCGGCGCCGGCTTGGGTACCTCGGGCGGCGGCGGAGGCGTGGGCTCGGGCGTGGGTGCCGGGGTGGGCGAGGCCATCGGGGACTTCGGCGGCGCTGCTTCGGGCGCCAGCGCGCGGGGCACGTTGGCCCACAACTCGGCGCTGACCGGCTCGGGGTCGCGCGTGCGCCAGTCCACGGCGAAGGTCAGCGCGGCGATCAGCAGGGCGTGGGCCAGCACCGCCAGCAGCGCGCCAGCGCCGAAGCCGCCCGGTGAACGCGGCAACAGCTCGTCGTGCGAGCGCGCCAGGACCCCGGCCTGCGTCATGGGCTTAGGCGGGCCCTTGCTTGACCGACAGCCCCACGCGCTTCACGCCGGCCCGCTGCAGGGTGTCCATGACGCGCACCACGCTTTCGTAGCGCACGCTCTTGTCGGCGCTGATCACCACCGGCACGTTGGCATCACCGCCCTGGGTGTCTCGCACGCGGGCGGCCAGCTGCGTGATGACCACGGGTTGGGGGTCTTGCTGGTCGATGCGCACGCGCAGCTTCTCGTCGGTACCCACGATGACCTCGATCACGCTGCCCGGCCGCTGCTGGCTCTTGCCCACCGAGGGCAGGTCGACCACCCCGGTGGTGATCAGCGGCGCGGTGACCATGAAGATGATCAGCAGCACCAGCATGACGTCGATGAACGGGACCATGTTGATCTCGTTGATGGAGCGGCGCCCTCGCGAGCCGCGTTGCACGACGCCGGGCATCAGCGGGTCGCCGGCCCGGAGGCCGAGCCGCTGGCCTGCACGGCATTGCGCTGCAGGATGTTGCTGAATTCCTCGATGAAGGTCTCGAGCTGGATGGCGATGCGGTCGATGTCGCGGGCAAAGCGGTTGTAGGCGATGACGGCCGGGATGGCCGCGAACAGGCCGATGGCCGTGGCCACCAGGGCTTCGGCGATGCCGGGGGCCACGGTGGCCAGGGTCACCTGCTGCATGTTGGACAGGCCGACGAAGGCATGCATGATCCCCCACACCGTGCCGAACAGGCCCACGTAGGGGCTGACCGAGCCGACGCTGGCCAGGAAGCTGAGGTTGCTCTCGATCACGTCGAGTTCCCGTTGGAAGCTGGCCCGCATGGCGCGGCGCGCGCCGTCGAGCTGCGCTCCGGCATCCAGCCGCTTCTCGCGCAGCTTCAGGAACTCGCGCATGCCGCTGGCAAAGATGCGTTCCATCGAGGCCGTCTCGGTCTTCTGGGTCAGCGCGTGGTTGAGTTCGGTCAGGCTGCGCCCCGACCAGAAGTCACGTTCGAATTCGTCGTTGCTGGCGCGCACCTTCCGCAGTCCGAAGAGCTTGCCGAAGATCACGGTCCAGCTCGTCAGCGAGGTGAGTGCCAATCCGGCCATGACGAGCTGCACGACAAAGCTGGCGTGCAGGACCATTGTGGTGATCGAGAGATCCTGATTCATCCGATCCGTTCCATGACTTCGGCCGGAATCCGGCGCGGTTTGAAGGTGGCTGCGTCCACGCAGCCGATGCGGATGTCGCCTTCGGCCAGCAGCGTGCTGCCCCGCCAAGCCTGTTGGGACAGCGCCAGGCTGGCACGGCCAGCGCTGCCCAGGGCCACGGTGGCTTCGATCCAGTCGTCCAGGCGGGCCGGCGAGCGGTAGCTGACCTGCGTGCTGGTGACGACGAAGACCGCGCCTGTCCTCTCGCGCAATGCATGCTGCTCGACGCCCAGCGCTCGCAGCCATTCGGTGCGGGCGCGCTCGAAGTACTTCAGGTAGTTGGCGTAGAACACGACGCCGGCTGCGTCGGTGTCCTCCCAGTACACGCGCAAGGCGTGCCGGAACACCACGGCAGGGGCAGTCGGTGCATCGGGCGACATCGGTGCCTCGGATTATGCAGTCCGATAGGCCCCCGCCCCGTGCGGTGGGCGTCGCATCACATCATGACTTTTCGATACACCGGCCCCCACAACGGGTGGCCCGATTCAGACCGGTTCAGCGAGAAGGCCGGGTCGGCCGAGCGAGCTGCGCGGAACTCGGCTTCGCATTGCGCCATGCGTTGCGATGTGCAGGTGATGAAGGCCAGCAACTTGTGCGCGTTGGCCTTGTCGCGACCGCTGGCCAGGCCCATGCCCAGCGCCCGGCGCAACGCGATCTCGGCCTGCGGGTACTGGCCGTCGTCGTAGGCGCGGATGCCTTCGAACAGGGCGCGTTCGGCCGGCCGCTCCATCAGGTCCGACAAGCCGTTGCTGGCCGGCGGCGGAGGCGGGTTGATCACGGCGCAGCCGGTCAGCAACAGTGCACCGATATGCAAGAGGAAGGTGTTGGCGGTCTTCATTGTCCAAACCGGTGTTTGATCATCACCGCGCGCTCTGACGAGATCTGCACGGTGGTGGCGAAGGGCGGGAAGTCCGCGTTGCGGACGGTGACGGTGTGCGTGCCCTCTGGCAGGCTCAATCGGGCCAGCGGCGGTGCGGTGCCGGCGGATACGCCATCCACCTCGACCTGGCCCCAGGGGCTGATGGCCAGTTGCAGCGTGCCGCTCGTCGGCGCTGCAGACGCGGCCACCACGGGTTGGCGTGCGTCGCGCGCAATGGGCAAGGGGGTGGAGCGCGGCCGCGGCGCAGGCCGTACGACGTGCGCGGGCGCCGGGGCCGCGGCGGTGGCCTGCGGTGCGGTGGCTGCCGCCGCGCTGGCCGCC
>CAIJPE010000227.1 GCA_903822435.1 uncultured beta proteobacterium
CCGGTTCACTGGCGCAAGGCCGGCAGCAAGGGCCACCAGTTGCCCCGGACCCGTGTGAGCGCCAGCCACCCACCCATCCGAACGTCATCGGGGGCGTGTCGCCCAGGTCACTCCGCAGGGCCTGTGACTTCGGACGGCCGGTTGCCGAGCAGATAGCGCGCCCCGCTGCCCAGCCGCGCCGCTCCGTCCTCCGGGTTGTAGAGCTTGCAGCTCTTCAGCGACAGGCAGCCGCAGCCGATGCAGCTGTCGAGTTGGTCTCGCAGGCTGGCGAGCGCGGCGATGCGTGCTTCGAGCATGGGCTTCCACGCCCGCGACAACCGCGCCCAGTCTGCTGGCGTGGGCGTTCGCTGCTCAGGAAGCGTGGCCAGCGCGGCGCGCACTTCGTCCAGGCTCAAGCCCACACTCTGCGCGATACGGATAAAGGCCACGCGGCGCAGGGTTTCCTTCGCATAACGGCGCTGGTTTCCCTGGCTGCGACGGCTCTTGACAAGGCCCTGGGCCTCATAGAAGCGCAACGTGCTTGCGGCCAGGCCCGCGCGCTGAGCCAAGGGGCCGATGCCGATCCAGGTGTCCTCAGCGGCCATATGAAGGTGGTCAAGTCGGGGCTTGACTTGAAGTTTACTTGAAGTTTAAGAATGTGCGGCTCGAACCTGAACTGTCCGCTGAATACCCCACCTGGAGCCACAGCCATGCAAGCCATCCGCATCGAACACATCAACATCACCGTGCGCGACGTCGAGCGCAGCACACGCTTTCTCCTGGCGGCGTTGCCCGGCTGGCGTGTGCGCGGCGAGGGCCGCATGGATTGGTTCGGCAAGCTCATCACCTGGCGCCACGTGGGCGATGATGATTTCTACGTGGCGCTGCAAGGCGGCGGCGAGGGACAGGTGCTGGATTGGCAAAGCCACCTGCTGGGTCCCAAGCACGTAGGCCTCGTGGTGCCTTCGGTGGACGAGGTGGTGGCGCGCCTGGCCCAGGCCGGCTACGGGCTGGACCACTGGGGCGGCTCAACGGAAAGCCGGCGCAGCGTGTACGTGGTCGATCCCGACAGCGTGCAGTTCGAGTTTGTCGAATATCTCAGCGGCGACCCGGTTGCCCGAAACGAATACCCCAGCGACTGATCGGCGGTGCGCCGCCGTCGCCCTGGCAGGCCCCGGCCGTCTCATCGCACCTCATGCCCCGCCTCACCCGCCCGCCCGCCGGGCCGCTGTCTCACCCAGTGGATGGGCTGTTCGCGCACCGGCCGTGGTGGGGCGCCGTGCTGCGCCAGGGCGCGGTCCAGCGCCTTGCCGCTGTCGTCAGCCAGCGCGGCCTGGCGGGCGGCGGCGATGGCATCAGCCCGGGCGGCCGGGGTTTCGAACGTGGCCCGGGCCGCCAGGTGGTCGATCACGTGCAGCAGGTTGTGCTGCCCCCGATCATGGGTGGCGCCGTAGCCTTTGATGAGCCGGCCGCAGGCGGCAATCTCGCGGCCCAGTGCGGGGTGGGTTCGGGCCCCATGCTCGACGGCCGCCAACCAGCGTTCGATCAGCGCCTGCTCTTGCGCGTACCGGCTGCCCATCGGCCGCAGTCGCTTGCAGGCCGCCAGGGCGCGCAGGGCCAGCAGGCCCACCACGGTGTGGCTGGGCAGGTGCACGGGCAAGGCCAGTGCCGGCTTGCCGCCTGCCATGCGCTTGCGCTCCCAGCGCAGCAGCCGGTCGGCCAGGCCCGAGGGCAGCATGGCCGCCAGCTCGGGCACGCCCGGCTTGAAGTGGTCCTGCACCCGCACGAGGTCTGCCGGGCCTGCGCGCACCTCGGTGCGCACGCGCTCATGGCGGCTCGCGCGGCACTTCAACTCGGCCACCCGAACGATGTCGTCGAAGGCCATCCACAGCGCCAGGTGGCGGGCCGCTTCGGCCGTGGTGGCGTGGCCGTTGGCGGCGGCGGGATCGCCCGCACGCTCGGCCGCCATCACCCGCTGCAGGCGCTGCAGGTACAGCTGGGCATAGCGGCCATCCTGATACTCCAGCACCCGCGCATGGCCCAGGGCCACCAGGGCTCGCGCCGGCTCGGGGAAGCTCTGCAGCCAGGCTGGATCGGCCGGGGCCGGGGCTGACGCGGTCTGCGCCAGCGCGGCCGAAACCGCTTCGCCCACCGCCTGCCGCTGCGCACGCAGCGCCTGCAGGGCCGCATGCGCCGCATCGAAGCCCCGCAGGCTCGCATCGGCACCGCGCCCGCCGGCTCGGATGGTGGCCCGGTAGGCCTCGGCCTCGAAGGGCAGCACGCCGCTGGCGGCGATGGCGCCCATCAGCACCGCGCTGATCACGGTGCCGGCCTGCTGGGCCAGGGCCTGCATGTCCAGCAGCCAGGCCGCCTGGCTCTGCGCCCGCAGCACGCCCATCAGCACCTCGCTGCGGGCGCGACCATCACCCAGCTGCATCTTCTCGGCCGTGGTCAGGGTTCGGTTGCTGGAGCTGATGACCTGCGTGCGCCCGGGGTTCGACATCCCGTTGCCGATCTGGCGCGCGGTCTCCAGCAGTTCCGACGAGATGAGCAGGTCCAGCGCACCCGGCACGGGGCTCAGGCTGAAGACCGGCTTGCGGCCTCCCAGTTCGGCGTCCGGCCGCGGAAAGACTTCGATGTAGTAGGTGGTGGCACCCGTGCGTTGCGCCACGCCGGGGATGGACGTGCTCTGCACGCTGTGGCCTGCGGCGATGGCGGTATCCACCAGCCATTCGGCCAGCACGCCGCCGCCTTCGCCGCCCAGGGCGCAGACCAGCAGGGTGATCGGTCGGTCAGTGTTCATTGCCGCCCCTTCAAGCCAGCTGCAGCCAGCGTCGGATGGGGGCGCGCAGCGCTTCCATCAGCCGTTCGGCGGGCGTGGGGTTGCTTACCACCTCCCCGCGGTAAAACGAAGGGCACAGCGTGGCGGCATGCGCGTTTTCGCCGCACAGGCCGCAGCCCACGCAGCCTTCGATCACCGTGGCCACCGGGTCGAGCTTCAGGGGGTCGGGGTTGTCCTTGAGGGTCAGCGTGGGGCAGCCCGACAGCCGGATGCACGCGTGGTCGCCGTTGCACACGTCTTCGTCCACGCCGTATTTCACGCGCACCACGCGCCGGCCGGCCTTCAGCAGGCTGGCGATCCAGGGCTTCACGCGCCGCTGGCGTTCGAGCTGGCACTCGCCCTCGGCAATGATGACCTTCAGGCCTGCAAAGGGCGTGGTGAAGGCTTCTTCCAGCGTCTGCTGCATCTTCGCCACGCGGTAGGTGTGGACCGTGCGCATCCACTGCACGCCCAGGCCCTGGAGCGTGGTCTCGATGGTGTCGTTGCGGTCCACCAGGCTTTGCTGCTTGTCGGGCTCGCGGGCCTTGGTGCCTTCGTCGGGCGTGGAGATGATGTCCTGCGTGCCGGTGGCCGATGTGTAGCCGTTCTTCATGATCATCAGCACGGCATCGTCGCCGTTGAACAGCGCCGATTGCACCCCGGTCAGCAGGCCGTTGTGCCAGAAGCCGCCGTCGCCCATCACCGACAGCACGCGGCGCTTCATCAGCGGCGACACCCCCGCGCTGCTGGCCAGGCTCATGCCGTAGCCCAGGATGGAGTGGCCCGACGAGAAGGGCTCGAAGGTGGCGAAGGCGTGGCAGCCGATGTCGGCGGCCACGTGCACCGGCCCGACTTGCTGCTGCGCCAGCTTCAGCGCGCTGAACACCGGCCGCTCGGGGCAGCCCACGCAGAAGGTGGGCGGGCGCGCGGGCAGCGGGCTGCCGCTCAGTTCAGCAACTTGCCCGGCCACCTCCGCACGGCGGCGGGCGTTGCCGGCCAGCCAATCACGGGCGACCTGTGCGGGGTGTTGCGGCACGTGCTGTTCGGTGAAGCGCAGCAGGCCCGAGGTCAGGCCTTCCACCGTCACCTCGCCCGTGGCCGGCAGCAGGTCCTTGCCATGGATGCGCGTCTGCACGTCGCGGCGGTGCAGGGTGGCCAGGATGTCGCGCTCGATGTAGTCGGGCTGGCCTTCCTCGATCACGAAGACCGCCTGCTTGCCTGCGCAGTAGGCCGTGAGCTGCTCGGGCACGAGCGGGAAGGTCACGTTCAGGGCCAGGATCGACACGCGGCTTGCCCCGAAGGCATCGGCCAGGTCCAGTTGCTGAAGGCTGCGCACCAGCACGTTGTGCAGCCCGCCCTGCACGATGATGCCCACGTGGGCCATTTGCGGGTCGGTGCCCTCGAAGGTCTCGTTCAGGCCGTGTTCCAGGATGTGGCGGCAGGCCGCGGGAATGCGCTGCTCGACCTTCAGCTTCTCGTGCCCGAAGGTCACGGGCGGGTGGGCCAGGCGTGCGTAGTCGAAGGCTGCCGGCTCGGCCATGGTGTGCAGCGTGGACACCGCAGGCGCCACGTTGTCGCGGCACACGAAGCTGCCGCGCACGTGGCAGGCACGGATGCGCAGCTCCATCACCGCGGGCATGTTGGAAGCCTCCGACAGCGCAAAGCCGGCTTCCACCATGCGCACCATCTGGCCGAGTTCGGGCCGCGGGTCGAGCATCAGCAGGCTGGACTTCAGGGCGTAGGCGTGCGTGCGTTCCTGGATGACGCTGGCGCCCTCGCCATAGTCTTCACCCACGACGATCAGCACGCCGCCCTTGACGCCTGGCGAAGCCAGGTTGGACAGCGCGTCGGCCGCCACGTTGGTGCCCACGATGGACTTCCACGTGACGGCACCGCGCACCGGGTAGTGGATGCTCGCGCCCAGCATGGCCGCGGCCGAGGCCTCGTTGGCGCAGGCCTGCACGTGCACGCCCAGTTCGCGCATGAAAGGCTCGGCCTGGACCATCACGTCCAGCAGGTGCGACACGGGCGCGCCCTGGTAGCCGCCCACGTAGGACACGCCCGATTGCAGCAGGGCCTTGGTGACGGCGAGGATGCCCTCGCCGTGGAAGACCTGGCCCGCACCCAGGCGCAACAACTGCACTTCCTTGCTGAACGATACTTCCAAGGGGACTCTCCGGCGGGGCCATGCGCGGCCGCAATCTTGACGACCGAGCTTAAGCGACGCGTGCAGGGTTTTCGCAGCGCCAGCACAATGTGTCATCGAGGGGTTTACTCGGGGGGCAGCCATGGGCAATGCGATGGGCAAGGGGTGGATCCTGCTGGCGTTCTGCTTTGCGCTGGCCGGCCCCGCCTGGGCGGCCGGGAAGGCCGAAAAGGGTGGCGCGCCGCCGGTAGCCGACGCCGATGTGCGCGCCGTCCGCGACGTGATCGAGGCGCAGCTCGAGGCCTTCGCGGCCGAGGACGCCACCCGCGCCTTCTCTTATGCCAGCCCGGCCATCCGCGAGCAGTTCGGTGGCGCAGACGCCTTCCTGGCCATGGTGCGCCAGGGCTACCCGATGGTGATCCGCCCTTCGGCGCGCTCGTTCTACCAACCCGAAGCCGACGGCGATGGAGTCTGGCAGACCGTGCTGCTGCGCGACCCCGATGGCAAGGAATGGCGAGCCACCTACCAGCTGCAGCGCCAGAAGGACAGGAGCTGGCGCATCAACGGCTGCGTGATCGTGCCGGACGACGGGCGCTCTTCGACTTGAGGGCTGCAACGAGGGTGCGCACGGCCGGGGCGTGGGCCCTGGCGCCGATCCTGGTGCTGACGCTCACGCTGGCGCTGGGCGCTGGCGACGGCCATGCAACACCAGCCCCCGGCGTTCGGGCCGGCGCTTCACCGTACACCGCCATCCCGGCCACCGCCGACGGCACCGGCAAGGTCTACATGGGCCGCGAGATCGCCGCCGTGATGGGTTGGCAGGGTGCAGCCTGGCTCGAGCGCGAGGAGCGCGAGCAGGAAGAACGCACCGACCTGCTGATACCGGCCCTGGCCCTGAAGCCCGGCGAAACGGTGGCCGACATCGGTGCCGGCACGGGCTACCTGTCGCGCCGGCTTGCCGCGGCCGTGGGTCCTGGCGGGCATGTGCTGGCCGTGGACGTGCAGCCCGAGATGGTCCGCATGCTGCAGGCCCTGGTGCGGCGCGACGGCCTGCGCACGGTCCAGGCCGTGCTGGGCGACG
>CAIJPE010000228.1 GCA_903822435.1 uncultured beta proteobacterium
AGGCGCCCTGCTTGCCTTGCAGCCGCTGGATCAGCTGGGCCGGGGTGAAGATGGTGTCGGTGGGGTTGTCCTCCACATCAAAATGCTGGCGCAGCCGCGACACCACCTCTGGGAAGACGGCACGGGCGACGAGGATGGCGGGACGGGTCATGGCAATCGCTCCAGGAAGGCGGGACGGGTCATCAGCGGAACCAGATCAAGGTCATCAGGGCGAACAGGGGCAGGAGCACGGCACCGCTCCACAGCAGGTAGCCGAAAAAGCTGGGCATCGCCACGCCGCGTTCTTCGGCGATGGCCTTGACCATGAAATTGGGTGCGTTGCCGATGTAGCTGTTGGCGCCCATGAAGACGGCGCCCGCAGAAATGGCCGCCAGCGTCGCGGCGCCGCTGGTCATCAGGGCCACGGGGTCGCCACCCGCCAGGTTGAAGAAGACCAGGTACGTGGGGGCGTTGTCCAGGAAGGAGCTCAGCAGCCCGCACAACCAGAAGTAGGCTGCGGGCAAGGGCTGCCCGTCCGGCCCGGTCACGGCATGCACCAGCGCGGCAAAGGGTCCGGTCGCGCCTGCCTTGAGCATGGCCAGCACCGGCACCATCGTGAGGAAGATGCCGATGAACAGCAGGGCCACCTCCTGCATTGGCGCCCAGGTGAACTGGTTCTTCTGGCGCACGCCCGCCGGGGTGATGGCCAGCGACAGCCCGGTCACCACCAGCAGCAGGCCGTCGCGCACCAGCGCTTGCAGCGGCACCGCGGTGCCCAGCACGTCCACTTCCACGCCCGGCTTCCACAGGCCGCTCATCAGCACCAACCCCACCACGGCCGCCAGCGGCAGCAAGTTGATGGCGCCTTCCAGGCCCAGGCGGACACCTTCGCGGCGGAAGTACCAGCTGTCCACGGCGTAGAAGATGGCCAGCAGGGCGGCCAGCAGGAAAAGCATCTCCCACAGGATGTGATCCACCGTCCAGAAAAAGGACACACCGCGCAGGAAGCCCAGGAACAGCGGCGGATCGCCCAGCGGCGTGAGCGAGCCGCCCACGTTGCTCACCGTGAAGATGAAGAACACCACCACATGGGCGGCATGGGGGCGGTTGTCGTTGGCCCGGATCAGCGGCCGGATGAGCAGCATCGACGCGCCCGTCGTTCCCATGACGCTGGCAAGCGCCGAGCCCACCGCCATGATCGCCACGTTGACGCCCGGGCTGCCGTGCAGGTTGCCGCGCACGTAGATGCCGCCCGCGGCGGTGTACAGCGCCACCAGCAGCACCGTGAAGGGGATGTATTCCTCCATCACCGTGTGCACCAGCGCGCCGCCCGCCGCACCGGGCCCGAAGACAGCGGCGTAGGGCACGAGGAAGGCCAGGGCCCAGCCGGTTGCGATCTTGCCGAAGTGATGGTGCCAGAAGGACCCGGCCACCAGCGGCATCACGGCAATCGACAGCAGGATCCCTGCGAAAGGCAGGCCCCAGGCGACCGAAAGCCCCGCCTCGGCCGGACTAGCCATGGCCGTCAACCATGAAAGCGGGTGAAACCCGCCACCGGCTCGCGCTCGGTCGTCAGCTGGTTGACCAGGTCTAGGGGATCGGCGTGCCCGAGCGACATGCCACAGACCACCATGTCGCCCTCGCCCAGGCCGAGATGCCGCGCGATGATGCGGTGGAACTGGGTAAAGGCCGCCTGCGGGCAGGTGTCCAGGCCGCGGCCCCTTGCGGCCACCATCACGCTTTGCAGGAACATGCCGTAGTCCAGCCAGCTGCCCTGCTGCATCACCGCGTCGATGGTGAAGATCAGGCCCACGGGGGCATCGAAGAAGGCGTAGTTGCGGCCATGCTGCTCGTGCATGCGGGCCTTGTCGGCCTTGCCGATGCCCAGCAGCGTGTACAGGTCCCAGCCCACCTTGCGGCGGCGGTCGATGTAGGGGCTTCGCCACTCGGTGGGGTAGTAGGCGTAAGGCTCCGTGTGCCGAGCGCGCTCCTCGGGGTCGTCGTAGGCAGCGCGGATGTCCCTGGACAGGGCTTCCTTGGCGGCGCCGGTGAGCACGTGAACCTTCCACGGCTGCGTGTTGGTGCCCGAGGGCGCCCGTGCGGCCACGGCCAGGATGGCTTCGATCTCTTCACGGGGCACTGGCGTGGGCAGGAAGGCCCGCACGGAGCGCCGCGAGGTGATGGCGGCATCCACGGCGGCGGTGGCTTCGGGCGTCGGGGCTGCGGGGTTGGGCGCGTCGTTCAGGGTCATGGATGGGCTTCGGTGGGTCGCAGGGGATTCAAGGCAGCCAGCAGCTTGGCAGGCAGTGGCACCGGGCGGCGCGTGTGGCGGTCGACGTACACATGCACGAACCGCCCCACGGCAGCCGACAGGGGTTCGTCGTCGGCGAACAGTCCCAGCTCATAGCGCACGCTGGAGTGCCCGGTGTGGGCCACGCGCAGGCCCGCATGCACGGTCTGCGGAAAGGCCAGCGGCGAGAAGTAGTGGCACTGCGACTCGACGACCAGGCCGATGATGTCGCCGGCGTGAATGTCCAGCGCACCTTGGCGGATGAGGTGGGCGTTGACGACCGTGTCGAAGTAGCTGTAGTACACGACGTTGTTGACGTGCCCGTACAGGTCGTTGTCCATCCAGCGCGTGTTGATCGCCTGGAAGGCTGCGAAGTGTTCGCGCGGCAGGGGCCTGGGTCGCTCGCTCAAGGAAGATGCCTTCTGGGTGTCTCCCCCGATTCTTCCATCAAGCCCGGGCTCTTCCAGGCCTCCCAGGACGCCAGCGCCTCCGTCAGGGTGTGCAGCTGGATGGCCACGGTGGTGGCCAGGTCACGGCCGTAGCCACCGGCCATGGACACGGCCACCGGGATGCGCCGGCGGCGCAGGGCCCCGAACACGCGGCGGTCGCGCTCGGCCAGGCCCGCTGCGGTGATCTTCAGGCGGCCGAGCCGGTCGTTTTCGTGCGGATCGGCGCCGGCCAGGTAGAACGCCAGCGCCGGAGGGGTGTCGCCGTGGCGGCGGAAGGCCTCGTCGAGGGCCGTGTCCAGGGCCTGCAGGTAGGGCTCGTCCGTGCAGCCATCGGGCAATTCGACGTCCAGGTCGCTGGCCTCCTTGCGGAAGGGGAAGTTCTTGGCGCCGTGCAGGCTCAGCGTGAAGACGGTGGGGTCGTCCTGGAAGATCGAGGCCGTGCCGTTGCCCTGGTGCACGTCCAGGTCGATGACGATGACCCGCAGCAGCTGCCGGTGGTGGCGATGACTTTCGGCCTGCATCAGCCGCGCGGCCACCGCCACGTCGTTGAACACGCAGTACCCCGAGCCCTTGTGGGCATAGGCGTGGTGCGTGCCGCCAGCCAGGTTGGCAGCCACCCCTTCGCCACCGAACAGCGCCGTGCGGGCCGCCGCCACCGTGGCACCGACTGAGCAGCGGGCGCGCTCGACCATGCGTGGCGACCAGGGGAAGCCGATTTCGCGCTGCTGGGCGGGGCTGGTGGTGCCTTCGAACACCGCGGCGATCCACGCGGGATCGTGGGCCAGGGCCAGTTCGCCTTCGCTGGCCGGCAAGGCTTCGCGGATGCAGACCCCTGGCAACCCCGCCTGCGCGGCATCGCGCAGCAGGCGGTACTTGGTCATCGGGAAGGTGTGCCCGGCCGGCAACTGCAGGACGAAGTGATCGGAGTGGAATGCGTGCACCGGATGGGATTCTAGGAACGTCCCCCTAGAATGTTGCGGCGCAGCAAAACGGGGTTGCTTTGTCTTGAACCGCTCTTATACTTCGGTCCATGTTGCAGCGCAGCAAAGTTGTTCGGAACGCGCGGCACGGATCCTGAGACACCAACCCTGGAGATTGCAATGACCTTTACCCCTGAACAACTCGTCGCCGCGCACAAGGCCAACATCGAAACCCTGTTCGGCCTGACCCACAAGGCTTTCGAAGGCGTTGAAAAGCTGATCGAACTGAACATGCAAGTCGCCAAGACGAGCTTGTCCGAAGCCGCCGAAACCACCCTGACGGCCATGTCCGTCAAGGACGCGCAAGAATTCATGAGCCTGCAAGCCGGCATGTTGCAGCCTGCCGCCGAGAAGGCCGCTGCCTACAGCCGGCACCTGTATGACATCATTGCCGGTACCAACGCCGAAGTGACCAAGGCCGCCGAAGCCACCCTGGCCGACAGCCAGAAGAAGGTCCTGGCTCTGGTGGACACGGCCGTCAAGAACGCGCCCGCCGGCACCGAAAGCGCCGTCGCCCTGGTGAAGTCGGCCGTCGCCGCTGCCAACAACGCCTATGACAGCGTGCACAAGGCTGCCAAGCAAGCCAGCGAGGTGGCCGAAGCCAACTTCACGGCCATGACCAACACGGCTGTCAAGGCCACGCAGAGCGCCACTGCAAAGGCCAAGAAGGCCGCCTGAACTTTTTCGAGAATCGCGCCTCCATGAAGGGGCCCGGGGCACTTGCCCGGGTCTCTCGTGTGGAAGGTTGTTTTGGCCCGGTCGCAAGATCGGGCCTTTTTCTTGGCCGCGCCGCATCGCGCCGGCGCTGGACGCACGGTTTCAGTGCATCGACGCGGCCAGACGGGCCCGAAGCGCCGGCAAGGCCTTGAGTGCCGCCTCGCGCCCGGCCTGGATGGCCTTCAGGCGTGACGAGAAATCCGCACTCGAGACGCCCGTCAACACCGGCCTCACCACCACGTCGGCGTCGCGCAGTTCGAATTGGGTGATGCTGCGGCCCATGATGGCGAAGGTCTGCAGCAGCATCTTCATCACGTCGCCCGTGGCGTTGCCGTCGGGCGGTGACGTGATGTCGACCGCAATCACCACCTCGGCGCCCATCTGCCGCGCAAAACGCACCGGCACCGGCGAGACGAGGCCGCCATCCACATACTCGCGCAGGCCGATGCGCACCGGCTGGAAGACGGCGGGCACCGCGCTGCTGGCGCGCACCGCGGCGCCCGTGTCGCCACGCTGGAAGAGGATGGCCGCGCCACTGTCGAGGTCGGTGGCCACGATGCCAAGCGGCACCTTCATCTGTTCGATGCTGCGCCCCCCGGTCTGGTCGCGCACATAGCGGGCCAGGGCTTCGCCGCGGATCAGGCCCCGCGTCGGGAAGGCCCAGTCCGTGATGGCCCCTTCGTCCATCGACTGGGCCAGGGCGGCCATCTCGGGCCCGGTCTTGCCGGAGGCGTACAGGGCTGCCACCAGGCTGCCGGCCGAGGTGCCCACCACCAGATCGGGCTTGATGCCAGCCTCTTCCAGCACGGCAATGACGCCGATGTGCGCGAAGCCGCGCGCCGCGCCACCGCCCAGCGCAAGACCGATGCGCGGCGGCCGGGGCGGCGGACGCGGCGCGACCATGGGCGGCTCGGCGGGCCGGGCCACGACGGGTGCGACCGGCTCCACCGGGCCGGGTCTGGGTGCCGTCTGGCAGCCCACCAGGACCGACACCGCGCCGGCCGCAGCGGCCCACAACGCCGCCTTTATAACCCCACGGAATATGCAAGCCACTTCTTTGTCCTTTTCCGCGAGGTTACCCGCCCGTACAGTCTCATCCTGGTCCAGTGCCCGGGGTGTCCCCGTGGCGCGCGTCAAACCCGAGATCTTGCACCGCCCATGTATCGCTACACGGAATTCGATCGACGCTTCGTCCACGCCCGTGCGGCACAGTACCGGGACCAGCTGCAACGGCACCTGGCGGGTGAGTTGCCGGACGAGGAATTCCGCCCCTTGCGGCTGCAGAACGGCTGGTACGTGCAGCGCCACGCGCCGATGCTGCGGGTGGCCGTGCCCTATGGCGAGCTGAGCAGCCGACAGCTGCGGCAACTCGGCCGCATCGCCCGCGAATTCGACCTTCAGGACGCGGGCCAGCCGACCGAGCGCGGCGGCTTCGGGCACTTCAGCACGCGCCAGAACATCCAGTTCAACTGGATCCCGCTGCCGCAATCGGCCGACGTGATGGACCTGCTGGCCGAGGCCGACATGCACGGCATCCAGACCAGCGGCAACTGCATCCGCAACACCACCAGCGACGCGCTGGCCGGCATCGCAACCGATGAGGAAGTCGACCCTCGGCCCTATTGCGAGCTTCTGCGCCAGTGGACGACGCTGCACCCGGAATTCGCCTTCCTGCCACGCAAGTTCAAGATCGCCGTGACCGGCGCCCGCGAAGACCGGGCCGCCACCGACTGGCACGACATCGGCCTGACCCTGCGGCGCAATGCCGCAGGCGAAGTGGGTTTCCGCGTGGCGGTGGGCGGCGGCATGGGCCGCACGCCCGTGATCGCCACGCCCTTCCACAGCTTCGTGCCCTGGCAGCAGATCCTCGTCTACATCGAGGCCGTGGTCCGCGCGTACAACCTCTATGGCCGGCGCGACAACCTCTACAAGGCGCGGATCAAGATCCTCGTGAAGGCCGAAGGCCAGCGCTTCGTCGACACGGTCAACCGCGAATTCGAGGCCCTGCTGGCCGACCCGGCCACGCCGCTGATCCCGCAGGCCGAGCTCGACCGCGTGGCCGCCGGCTATGCGGCGCCCGTTTCCGCACTGCCCGCCGAGCCCGAGGCGCACGGCGAGGCGCTGCCTTCCTTCAAGCGCTGGCTGGAGCGCAACGTGCACGCCCACCGGCTCAGCGGGTACCGGGCAGTGACCCTCTCGCTCAAGCGCCCGGGCCTTCCTCCCGGCGACATCACGGCCGACCAGATGGACGCCGCGGCCGAGCTGGCCGACCGGTTCAGCCAAGGCGAGCTGCGCGTGACGCACGACCAGAACCTGCTGCTGCCCTGGGTGCGCGAGTCCGAACTGAGCGCGCTGTGGCTGGCCGCCCGCGAAGACGGCTTCGCCACGCCCAACATCGGTCTGCTGACCGACATGATCGCCTGCCCCGGCGGCGACCTGTGCGCCCTGGCCAACGCACGCTCCATCCCGATCGCCGCGGCCATCACCGAGCGCTTCGACGACCTGGACGAGTTGCACGACATCGGCGACATCGACCTGCACATCAGCGGCTGCATCAACTCGTGCGGGCACCACCACAGCGGGCACATCGGCATCCTGGGCGTCGACAAGGACGGCAGCGAGTGGTACCAGGTGACGGTGGCCGGCTCGGATGGCAGCCGCATCAGCGGGGCACCCACGCCCGGCAAGGTCATCGGCCCTTCCTTCGCCGCCGACGAAGTACCCGATGTCATCGAGGCCGTCATCGGCACCTACCTGCGCGAACGCCACGAGGACGAGCGCTTCATCGACACCGCGCGGCGGCTGGGGCCCCTGCCCTTCCGTCACGCGGCCGATGCCGTGCGGCGATCCACCGCCGTGGTGGCCTGAAGTGCCCGTCCCGACACCAGGAGCCATCCCCATGCAATTCATCGACAGCCAGGCCCCGGCACGCGTTGGCGCGCTGGTGCTGGACAACACGGACGACGTGCTGTCCCGCGCCGACGAGATCCATGCGCACGCCGCCGTGGTGCTGCAGTTCCCCAAGTGGACCGACGGCCGGGCCTACTCGCAAGCGGTGCTGCTGCGCGGGCGGTTGCGCTATGCCGGCGAGATCATCGCCACGGGCCAGGTGCTGGCCGACATGCTGCCGCTGCTGCGCCGCTGCGGCTTCGACGCGGTGCAACTGCGCGCCGACCAGAAGCTGGAGTCCGCGCAGCGGGCCCTGGGCTTCTTCGATTCGCACTACCAGACCGTGCCCAGCGAGCGCCTGAAGCACGACCCCACGGCGTTGACCCGATGAGCACGGCCCTCAGTCTGTACGCCCGGCACAAGCCCGGATTCGAATCGCGCGAGGCCCACGCCCGCAACCTGCTCGACAGCGCCGCCGTGCGCCACCAGGGCCGGATCGTGTTGACCACCAGCCTGGGCGTGGAAGACATGGTGCTGACGGACCTGATCGCCCGCAACCGCATTCCGGTCGCGCTGGCCACGCTGCAGACCGGCAAGCTGCACGCGCAGACCCTGGCGCTGGTGCCGCGCATCCGAGAGCGTTACGGACTGGACGTCGAGCTCTGGGAGCCGGCGGCCGAGCAGGTGCTGCACTTCGTGGCGCGCCATGGCGAAACGGCCATGCGCCAGAGCATCGACTTGCGCAAGGCCTGCTGCGCCCTGCGCAAGCTCGAGCCCCTGTCGCGCGCGCTGGCCGGCCGCACCGCGTGGGTCACGGGCCTGCGACGCGAGCAGTCGGGTGCGCGGGCCGAGGTGCCCTTCGAAAGCATCGACGAGCACGGCCGCGCGAAATTCAGTCCCCTGGCCGACTGGAGCCAGCAAGACGTCTGGCACTACGTGCAAGCCCACGACGTTCCGTACAACCCGCTGCATGACGAGTTCTTTCCCAGCATCGGCTGCGAGCCCTGCACCCGTGCCGTGGCCCTGGGCGAGGACTTCCGCGCCGGCCGCTGGTGGTGGGAGAACGAAGACGCCAAGGAGTGCGGCCTGCACGCCAGCCCCAACGACGCGCACGAGGTATCGGCATGAACGCACCCACGTCCCTGGAGCATCTGCTTCCCGGCCTGGACCACCGGCATCTGGACGGCCTGGAAGAGGAAGCCATCTTCATCCTGCGCGAGGTTGCGGCGAGTTTCGAGCGGCCGGCCCTGCTCTTCTCGGGCGGCAAGGACTCCTGCGTGGTGTTGCGCCTGGCCGAGAAGGCCTTCAAGCAGCGCGTGCGCGGCAACGAATTCACCGGCCGGCTGCCCTTCCCCCTGCTGCACGTCGACACGGGGCACAACTTTCCCGAGGTGATCGAATTCCGCGACCAGCGCGTGGCCGAAATGGGCGAACGCCTGGTGGTGGGCGACCTGGAGGACTCCATCCGGCGTGGCACGGTGCGCCTGGCGCACCCGCTGGAATCGCGCAACGGGCACCAGACGGTGGCGCTGCTCGAGGCGATCGAGCAGCACCGCTTCGACTGCCTCATCGGCGGCGCCCGGCGGGATGAAGAGAAGGCGCGGGCGAAGGAGCGCATCTTCAGCCACCGCGACACCTTCGGCCAGTGGCAGCCCAAGGAGCAGCGGCCCGAGCTCTGGACGCTGTTCAACACCCGCATCAAGCCTGGCGAGCACTTCCGGGCCTTCCCGATCAGCAACTGGACCGAGCTCGACGTGTGGCTGTATCTGGCCCGGGAGCGCATCCCACTGCCGGCCCTGTACTACAGCCACGACCGCGAAGTCATCCGCCGCAAGGGCCTGCTGGTGCCCGTGACGACCGTGACGCCCCCGCAGCCCGGCGAAACGGTCGAGACGGTGGCCGTGCGCTTTCGGACCGTGGGTGACATGACCTGCACCTGCCCGGTGGAAAGCACCGCCGCCAGTGCCGCCGCGGTGGTGGCCGAGACCCTGACCGTCACCGTCAGTGAACGCGGTGCCACGCGCATGGACGACCGCACATCGGATGCGTCGATGGAGCGCCGCAAGAAGGAAGGCTATTTCTGATGTCCGCCCTGCCCCAACCGCTGGCATTGGCCCAGCCGCAAGCCTCGGCGCTGCGCTTCCTCACGGCCGGCAGCGTCGATGACGGCAAGAGCACGCTGATCGGCCGTCTGCTCTTCGACAGCCGGGCCATCCTGGCCGACCAGCTCGACAACCTGCAGGCCCGCGCGGGCGGCGAGGCCATCGACCTGTCGCTGCTGACCGACGGCCTGGAGGCCGAGCGCGAGCAGGGCATCACCATCGACGTGGCCTACCGCTACTTCGCGACCAAGGCCCGCAAGTTCATCATCGCCGACGCCCCCGGGCACGAGCAGTACACCCGCAACATGGTGACGGCCGCTGCCGGCAGCGACGCCGCGGTGGTCTTGGTGGACATCACCAAGCTGGACCTGGGCGCGCCCGCCGTCGCCTTGCTTCCCCAGACCCGGCGCCATTCGTTGCTGGCACGACTGCTGCGTGTGCCCAGCATCGTGTTTGCCGTCAACAAGATCGACGCCCTCGCCGAGCCCGGTCCGGCCTACGCCGCTGTTTCGAAGGCCTTGCGGGTCTTCGCCGACGAAGCGGGCATCGCCGTGGCCGGCATCGTGCCGGTGTCGGCCCTGCGCGGCGACAACGTCACCACGCCGATGAACACCCCCTGGTACCACGGTCCCACCCTGCTGCAGGTGCTGGAAGGCCTGCCGGCCGCCCAGGAAGCCACCGCCGGCGATTTTCATCTGCCCGTGCAGTACGTGGCGCGTGAAGGCCAAGGCAGGGGCGACCAGCCCCGCGTGCTGTGGGGCCGCATTGCCCAAGGCGCGCTGAGCCTGGGCGACGAGGTGCAGGTCTTTCCCAGCGGCGAGCGAGCCCGCGTGACGGCCCTGCGCCGTGCCGGGCGCACCATCGACCAGGCCGAAGCCGGGCAATCGGCGGGCGTGGTGCTCGACCGCCAGTTGGATGTCTCGCGCGGCGACTGGCTGGCGACGCCCGGCTCGCTTCAGGCACATCCCCGAGTGGAGGCCACGATGGCATGGCTGGACACCGAGGCCGCCACCGTCGGCCGCAAGTACTGGCTGCGCCATGGCAACCGCTGGGTGCAGGCGCGCCTGGCCGCCATCCACCATCGGCTGGACATCCACACCTTGGAGACGGTGCAAGCCCACACGCTGGGCGTCAACGAGATCGGCCAGGTCAGCTTCGATCTGCAGCAGCCGCTGCCCCTGGCGCCGTACGAACGCAACCGGGTGGGCGGCGCGCTGATCGTGGTGGACCCCGCCAGCCACCGCACCAGTGGCGCGCTGATGGTGCAGGCCGGCACCGAGTTGGGTTGATGGCAGACCCCGTGGCGCCCGGCATCGTCATCTTCATCGGGGCCGGACCCGGCGCTGCCGATCTCATCACCGTGCGCGGCGCCCAGCGCCTGGCGCAGGCGGACGTGGTGCTCTTCGATGCACTGACCGACCCGGCCCTGCGCAAGCTGGCGCCCAAGGCCCAGTGGATCGACGTGGGCAAGCGCGGCTTTTGTGACTCGGCCGGCCAGGCGACCATCGACGCCTTGCTGGTGCGCCACGCGCAACAGCACCGCGTGGTGGTGCGGCTGAAGGGCGGGGACCCCAGCGTCTTCGGCCGGCTGGAAGAAGAGTTGATGGCCTTGCAGGCCGCGGGCATCGCCTGCGAGGTGGTGCCGGGTGTGACGGCAGCCATTGCGGCGGCCGCCTGCACGCAGCGGCCGCTGACCCGGCGCGGCCAGGGCCGTACGGTTAACCTCAGCACGGCCATGACCCGGTCGGGCCTGCTCGAGGCTGGGCGCCATGCCGACACCGAAGTGTTCTACATGGCCGGGCGCCAGCTGGGTGCCCTGTCGCGCAGGCTGCTGGCCGCAGGCTGGCCGGGCGATGCGCCCGTGTGCGTGGTCTCGCGGGCGGGCTGGCCCGACGTGCTTTCCAGCGACCACGCCATCGCCGACCTGGGCAGCGCAGCCGTGCTGCACGCCGGCCGGCCGACGGTCGTGACGGTCGGCGCCGGGGCCCGTGCCGTGGCGGGCGTGCCAAAGACCCCGGACGCCGCGTCGGCGGCCGCCCGGACTCGCGCCGACGCAACGTAAACTCCCGGGTCCGCGCGGGCGGCAAGCCCCTTGCCGCCCGGAGTCATCTCATAGAGCCCAACCATGACCCACGTCGTTCTCGATTCGTGCATCCGTTGCAAGTACACCGACTGCGTTGACGTCTGCCCCGTGGACTGTTTCCGCGAGGGGCCCAACATGCTGGTGATCGATCCGGACGAGTGCATCGACTGCGCGGTCTGCATCCCCGAGTGCCCTGTCAACGCCATCCTCCCCGAGGAAGACGTGCCCACTGAGCAGTTGGCCTTCATCAAGATCAACGCCGATCTGTCGCGCACGTGGCCCAGCATCACCAAGCGCAAGGCCCCGCTACCCGACGCCGAGGAATGGAAAGACAAGACCGACAAGATCGGCCACCTGGCGCGTTGAGCGCACCGTGACGGCGCCGCAGGAGCCAGGCCTCCCCGATGCGGCCCACGGCGCCGAGCCGATCGAGACCGACGCCCTGGTGATCGGGGCGGGCCCGGTGGGCCTGTTCCAGGTCTTCCAGCTCGGGTTGCAGGAGATCGGCGCGCACGTCGTCGACAGCCTGGCGCAGGCGGGCGGCCAATGCATCGAGCTCTACCCCGACAAGCCCATCTACGACATCCCGGCCCTGCCCGCCTGCACTGGCCGCGAACTGACCGAACGCCTGCTGCAACAGGCCGCCCCCTTCCGCGCGGGCTTTCATTTCGGGCAAGAGGTGACCGGGTTGGAGGTGCGACCGGAAGGCGGCTTCGATGTCTTCACGTCCTCTGGGGCGGCCTTCCGGTGCAAGGTGGTGATGCTGGCCGGCGGCGTGGGCGCGTTCCAGCCTCGCCGACTGAAGGTAGAAGGGTTGGCGGGCTTCGAAGGCACGCAGGTTTTCTACCACCCGGTAGTGCAGCCCGAAGCCGTGGCGGGGGGCGACGTCGTCATTGTCGGCGGTGAAGAGTCGGCCCTGACCGCTGCGTTGGCGTTGGCAGCTTCGCGCAGGGCGCGCAGCGTCACCCTGCTTCACCGCAGGGCGAGCATCCAGGCCCCGCCCGACGGACTGGCGAATCTTCAAGCCGCGAGCGAAGCCGGGATGATGCGCTTCAGGGTCGGGCAGGTCATCGGCGCCGAGGCCGCCGAGGGGCGGCTGGCGCAGCTGCACATCGCTCCGCCCGATGGCGTGCCCATCCAGTTGCCGGTAGATCACCTCTGGGTCTACCAGGGCCTGTCGCCCCGGCTGGGGCCGCTGGCCCATTGGGGCCTGGGCCTCGACCGCAAGCAGGTGGTGGTGGACACCGAGAAGTTCGAGACGAACATCGCGGGCATCCATGCGGTGGGCGACATCAACACCTACCCGGGCAAGCAGCGACTGATCCTTTCGGGCTTCCACGAGGCCACACTGGCCGCCATCGCGGCGGCTGCCCGCGTGCACCCGGGGCGCCGGCAGACGCTGGAATACACCACCTCCAGCACGCGTCTGCACCGCCTGCTGGGAGTGGCCGGCGGCTGAGCCATGATCGTGCGCGCATCGGTGCCTCTGCGGTGCCACCAACTGCACGAGCTTTTGCGCCCGCGGGCTGCCGCAGGCTAAAACCCACGCTATACTCATAGGCTGTATTCCCCGATAGCTCAGTCGGTAGAGCGCCGGACTGTTAATCCGTAGGTCCCTGGTTCGAGCCCAGGTCGGGGAGCCATAAAAATCAAGGGGTTACGCGTGATCGCGTGACCCCTTTGTCGTTTTTGATCGCCGGATATCAGACAGTTGGTTGTCTGATATCCGGCGATCCTGGCAGCGGAAGATCCGACCCATCGTTGGGCTCAATCGCCTCTGCGACAGGCGCGGCCTGAGGGCTGAACCGATCACCTTCGGCACCGCGGCCACCTCAGCCCACTGGCCTGCGGACATCGGATCCCGGTGTTGCATGGAGGCGTCGACCCAACGCCGAGCCTCTCACGTGCTAAGGATCACGTCGGACACCCTGTGCTCCGACTGTCTGCGCTGCCCACCGTCAGGCGCAAATGCAGTGCCGGCCGCCGCTGAGACCGCCGGGGGTCTGCTGCCAGTGAACGACCTCTTTCGTCGGGCGGCGGTCGTGGCACATCAGAACATCAAGGCCAGTTTCATCAGCCCGCACACCAGCAATAGGAGACAGAGAGGGTCATTCCCCATCGCCACGTCGTGAACCAGTAGCGCTGATTGCGGAACATCGCGCGGTGCAACCGCTCGAGTGCCAGCACCAGGGCCACGGCCGCCACGGCCTGCCCTACCACGCCCGTGGGCACCGGCACGTCTCGGACAAACCACACCTAGCCCAGCGGCCAAGCCACCGCATCCACGGCCGTCAGCCACCGCCGGCCTGACCAGTAACGCACATCAGGCCGCGGTTGGGGATACACGATCAACCACATAGCTCCTCCTTCAGCTTTCGCATCAAGACCCCGGCGACCGAGGCCGCGACCTCGTCAGGCGCGCGATAGTCGCGACCACAAGACGCGACCCCCGATCACCTGCTGGCTCGCCCGAGCGACCGGGCGCCCGCAGGGCTAACACCTGCCCCCTCAAAGCCCGGTGCCCTGTTTTCCGAGGAAGCCACGTTCGGTCTGAACCGAGCGCTGTTCCCTCGTCAATGCGAGCAGCCAAGACCGCGTCTGCCCCGCCTTCGTCGGTCGCTGTGCGACTGCCGCAGCGCTGCGACCGAGTGCGGGGGCAAGGGAACCGTGGAGTCCCCCTCAGCATGGATGGGGGCGCACCTGGGGGAGCGCGGTGGGCCTACCGGCTTACGGACTGCCTCCCAATGGAGGCGGCGAAGTGTCGCGGCCAGCGTGACAGCTC
>CAIJPE010000229.1 GCA_903822435.1 uncultured beta proteobacterium
ACGAAGCCCGTCCGCGCGAAGAGCGTCCGGGCGGCTTCGGTGGCGGCGGCGGCGGCAGCCGTGGCGGCTACGGTGGTGGTGGCAGCGGAGGTGGCGGCTACGGTGGTGGTGGTGGTAGCGGCGGTGCCGGCGGTGGTGGTGGCGGCGGTGGCCGCAGCCCCTACGGTGGTGGCGGCGGCGGCGGTGGTCGCAGCCCCTACGGCGGTGGCGGTGGCGGCGGCAGCCGTGGTGGCTACGGCGGTGGCAGCAGTGGCGGTGGCGGCGGCGGAAGCCGCGGCGGCTACTGATCCCGCAACGGTGCGGTCAAAGGTGCGCCACCGCAGCGCACCTGGAGAAGTGGCCCGGTTTCCCCGGGCCACAAGCTTGAATCAAGAGCACCCCAGGGTGCTCTTTTTTCATGGTCGCCCGGCGCAGGGGGTACTCAGCGCGGCACGCGCGACGGCAACTCGGCGCGCATGGGGCCCTTCAGGTCCAGGCGCTGGGCGACGTTGTCGTAGTCCAGACCCATCGCCTTGAATTCGCTGCCGCCCAGGGTTACCCGCACGGGCTGATCGCTGTGCAACCGCTCGGTCACGAAAAAGGCTTGCAGGAACTCCCCGCGCACCACCAGTGTCTGGCCGTCGCGGTAGACACTGCGCACCTCGGCATCGCCGATCAGCTGCACCTCGCTGCCATCGCCGTTGCCCACGGCGCGCTGGGCCTGCGCCACGGTCACGCGCCCGTCGGGCGCAATGGCCCGGATGCGGGCCTCCTGGATCTCGACACGGTCGAAAGCCGGGAAGTGGCGGAGTTGCGCGCCTTCGATGCGAAGTTTCAACCGCCCCGTGGCGTCGAAGCGCTCGATGGCGAATTGCCGCATCGTGTAATCCGGCTCGGCCGAGACCGCCGGCTCTGTGGCGGTGGCCGGTGAGCGCGGCGAGTTCTTGACCAACCACCACGTCGCCAGGGCGAGCACGGCCATCAGCATCAGCGGCAGGTACGACGACAACAGATCACGCAGGCGGGCATGCCACGGCAGGCGAAGTCGGGGCGCCAGCCGCAGACCCAGGGTCAGGGGCAAGCTGGCGCCGTCGGGCGACTGCGCGTCGCCACTCATGCCAGCCCGGCCCGGGTCCCGCGCATCAGGCGCCGTCCAGCGTTTGCAGATGCCCGCGCAGCAGGCTGGCGTAGCGGCCGTTGGCCACGAGGAGCAGGTCGCAGAACTCGCGCGCCGCGCCGTGGCCGCCCGCCTTCGCCGTGACGTGGTCGGCCAGCGCCTGGGCCTCCACGTGGGCGTTGGCGGGCGCACAGGCAAAACCGGCCCGCGCCAGCAAGGGCAGATCGGGCCAGTCGTCGCCCATGGCCGCCACCTCGGGCCACGCCAGGCCCAGTTGCGCCAGCAGCGCCTCGGCCACGGCCAGCTTGTCGTGCACGCCGTAAGCGGCATGCGGCAAGCCCAGGTCGGCCACCCGCCGCCGCACGGCCGGCGAATCGCGGCCGGTGATCACCAGGGGTTCGATGCCGCCCTGCCTGAGCAGCTTCAGACCCTGGCCGTCCAGGGTGCTGAACGCCTTGACCGTCTCGCCGTGTTCGCCGATGTAGATGCGCCCGTCGGTCAGCACGCCGTCGACGTCGAAGATGGCCGCTTTCATGCCCAGCCCGGCGCCCTGGGCGCGAAGCAGCAGTTCCGGATCGAAACGAAGGGCCGGCTCCATGTTCAGATGACCTTCGCGCGCATCAGGTCGTTGGAATTGAGCGCGCCCACCAGGATGCCCTGGGCGTCCACCACCAGCACGCTGGTGATCCGGTGCTGCTCCATCACGGTGGCTGCATCCACGGCCAGGGCGTCGGCCTGAACCAGCCGCGGGCTGCGGTGCATCACCTGCGCGGCCGTCAGGCCCCGCAGGTCGGCGCTGCGCTCGCCATCCTCGATGAGGCGGCGCAGGTCGCCGTCGGTGAAGATGCCCACCGGCCGCCGGGCCACGTCGGCCACGGCGGTGAATCCCAGCCCTTTGCCGGTCATTTCGCGCAACAGCTCGCCGAAGGTGGCTCCCGGCGCGACGCAAGGCACGGCGTCGCCGCTGCGCATCAGGTCATGGACGTGCATCAGCAGCTTGCGGCCCAGGCTGCCACCGGGGTGCGATCGGGCGAAGTCCTCTTCCTTGAAACCGCGGGCATCCAGCAGTGCCACGGCCAGCGCATCACCCAACGCCATTTGCGCCGTGGTGCTGGCGGTGGGAGCCAGGTTCAAGGGGCAGGCTTCTTCATCGACAGCGCTGGACAGCACGAGGTCGGCGTGGCGGGCCAGGGCCGATTCGGCCCGGCCGGTCATGACCACCAGCGTGACGCCCATGCGGCGCATCGCGGGAACGATGGCTGCCAGCTCGTCGCTCTCGCCGCTGTTGCTGATGGCCAGCACCACGTCACCGGCCATCACCATGCCCAGGTCGCCGTGGCTGGCCTCGGCCGGGTGCACGAACATGGCCGGCGTGCCGGTGGACGCCAGCGTGGCGGCGATCTTGCGCCCCACATGGCCGCTCTTGCCCATGCCCATCACCACCACCCGACCCTGGCAATCCAGCACGGCCTTGACGGCCTGCGCGAAGGCTGTGCCCAGGCGCGGGCCCAGGCCCTGCAGGGCACGCGCCTCGATCTCGAACGTCTGCACGGCCAGACGCGTGGCACGCTCGGCGTCGAAGTTGTGCGCCAAGGTCATTTCAAAGGTCTGTCGAATAGCATCGACGCATTCTAGGCAACCACCCCGCCAGTGGCCTCCACCCTCGAACTGGTCCTGCTGTATCTCGTCGCCGCCGTGCTCGGCGTGGTGGCCTGCCGTTCGCTGCGGCTGCCCCCCATGCTGGGCTACCTGGTGGTGGGCGTGCTGATCGGGCCCAACGCGCTGGCCCTGGCCAAGGACACCGCGGGCGTGAAGTACCTCGCCGAGTTCGGTGTGGTCTTCCTGATGTTCGTGATCGGCCTGGAGTTCAACCTCCCGAAGTTGCGCAGCATGCGCAACCTGGTTTTCGGGCTGGGCTTGTGGCAGGTGGTGTTGACGATTGCGGGAGCGCTGGCCGGCAACCTGCTGGTGGCGGGGGTATACCGCGCCTGGACCGGGTCGCCCTGGCAGATGAACTGGCAGGGGGCCGTCGTGCTGGGCGGCGCCCTGGCCATGTCGTCGACGGCGATCGTCGTCAAGCTGATGGCCGAACGGATGGAACTGGAGAGCGAGCACGGCCGCCGCGTGCTCGGTGTCCTGCTCTTCCAGGACCTGGCCGTGGTGCCGCTGCTGGTGCTCATCCCCGCCCTGGGTTCGCCCGCCAACGAGTTGCTGATGGCCATGGCATGGGCTGGCCTGAAGGCCGCGGCCTTGCTGACGGTGCTGCTGGTCGGCGGACAGAGGGTGATGCGCTCATGGCTCACGGTGGTGGCGCGCCGCAAGAGCGAAGAGCTGTTCATGCTCAACCTGCTGCTCATCACCCTGGGCCTGGCCTGGCTGACCGACCTGGCAGGACTGTCGCTGGCCCTGGGCGCCTTCGTCGCCGGCATGCTGGTGGCCGAGACGGAATACAAGCACCAGGTGGAGACCGACATCCGGCCCTTCCACGACGTGCTGCTGGGACTGTTCTTCATCACCATCGGCATGAAGCTCGACTGGCGCCCGGTGCTCGACCGCTGGCTCCTGGTGCTGCTGCTGACTTCACTGCCGCTGATGGCCAAGTTCGCCCTCGTGGCCGGACTGGCCAAGGCCTACCGTGCAGCCCCCGGCGTGGCGTTGCGCACCGGCCTGTACCTGGCGCAGGCCGGCGAGTTCGGCTTCGTGCTGTTGACCCTGGGCACCGAGCGTGGCGTGATCGCACCGGGGTGGGTCAGCCCGGTGCTGGCCAGCATGGTGCTTTCGATGATGGCCTCGCCCTTCGTCATCCACTACAGCGATCGCATCGTCAACCGGCTGAGCGCCAACGACTGGCTGATGCAGTCCGTGGCGCTGACCACCATCGCCAAGCGCGCGATCGCGGCCGAACGCCACGTCATCATCTGCGGCTACGGGCGCAGCGGGCAGAACCTGGCCCGCCTGCTGGCCCCCGAGAAAATCCCCTACATGGCGCTGGACCTCGATCCCGACCGCGTGCGGCAGGCCGCCGCCGCGGGCCAGAACGTGGTCTTCGGCGACGCGGCGCGGCTGCAGAGCCTGATGGCCGCTGGGCTGGCCCGAGCCGCCGCGGTGGTGGTGAGCTATCACGACACGCCCTCTGCACTGAAGATCCTGCGCCTGGTGCAGGCCCACGCGCCGCAAGTGCCCGTGATCGTGCGCACCGTGGACGATGCCGACATCGACCAGCTCAAGGCGGCCGGCGCGACCGAGGTGGTGCCCGAGGCCATGGAGGGCAGCCTGATGCTGGCCGGCCATGCCCTGGCCTTGGTGGGTGTGCCGATGAACCGGGTCATCCGCATCACGCGCGACGCCCGCGATGCCCGCTACAGCCTGCTGCGCGGCTACTTCCATGGCGCCGATGACGACACCGTCGAAGAACTCGAGCAGGCCCGGCTGCGCAGCATCACGCTGCCCGAAGCCTCGAAAAGCCTCGGCCTCTCGCTCGAGGCGGTGGCGCTGCAGTCCCTGGGGGTCAGCGTGGTGTCGGTGCGCGCCGCCGGTGGCAGCGTCAGCACGCCGGGCCCTGGCCACGTGCTGGCGGCCGGCGAGACGCTGGTGCTGTCGGGCCGGCCCGAGCGCCTCGCCCTCGCGGAGCAGACCCTGCTCAAGGGATGAGGCGCGCGCAGCGGCGCGCCTTGCCATCAAGTCACCGGGATGCCGCGCTCGAGGTTGTCGCGCAGTCGCCGCGCCATCACGGCGCCGGCCGCCCGCAGCACCTCCAGCACCAGCCCGGGCGCTTCGGCCGACAGGGTGTGCAACCGGGCGGCGCACAGGGCCCAGACCACGCACCGCGTGAGCGCCTCGACGTGGGCCATGCGGGGGGTGGTGCTGAAGAGCCCCGGCTCACCCACCACCGTGCCCTGGCTGATGGTGGCCACGCGGTGGCTGCTGGGCGGCCCGCCGGCGACGAACACCTGCAGCAGGCCGGACTCCACCAGATAGGCGCAAGCCTCGGTGTCGCCACGGCGCAGCAACAACTCGCCGGGACGCAACTCGCTGCGCTTGAGCACGCCGCCCAGGCGTTGCCATTCCTCGGGGGATAACCGGGCTCTGAAGGCGTCCGCGGTTCGACCCCTTTCGATGGCCCTGACCAGGGCTGAGATGTCCACGCTGACGCTGCTCCTGCTTTGTAGTGGCTTCAAGCCGGTCATGGCCGGCGCGGTATCAGGGATGCCTTCGTGGGCAGCCGATCCACATGGCCATTATTCGAGCGCGGGAGGCCCGCACGCAACCGTCACGATGAGGGGGGTAGCGGCCTGCCGTGGCACTCGAACAGGGGGTGGGTCAGCCCCTCAGGCGGGCCTTCTGCAGCGCTGCCGGGACGAGATGGACTTCACCACCGTCTGCAGCGGCGGTGCAGCCGCAAAGGCCTGCGCCTGGCTGGCCAGCACCAGCCCGATCAAGCGGCCGATGCCCGGCATATCCAGGTCCTCAGGCCCGCGCAGGCGGATACCCCGCACTTGCTTGCCGGCGCCCTCGAGCAGGCCCTCGGGATCAGGCAGCGTGGCGCCATTCAGGAAGAACAAGGTGATCCAGCGCGGATAGGCCGCGATCGACAACTCGGCCCGTCCCGGCTTCGGGGTCGGCGCATAGGCGAAGACCAGTGCGTTGTAGTTGTCGTAGACCAGTTCGTAGCCGCTGGGCACGCGCAAGTGCAGGTGCGCCCTGCAAGCCGCGATCTGGCCCGCCAATTCGACGGTGTAGCGGTCGATGAACCCCGCCAGTTGAGCGGCCACTGCCGGGGTACCCGAGGGGTCGTGCGACATGGATGCAGCACCTGGAAGACATCCCGCGGACCCCGACGGATGCTTGGTGTTCAGCCGATCGGACAGTCACCGGGGCACAAACCCTGGCACCTGAGCGCCTGTCGATCCGAAATGTTCAAGCCCAGAGAAAAGCTGGATTCATCATAGCGCCGACAGGCAGCTTGTGAAGAGCTACTTCACCGCGTGGAAAGCGGCTCAGAGGGCCCCGCGCACCGGCAGTAGCTGATCGAGACTGGGGCCCGTGCCGGTCGGCCCTGAAGGGGGTCGCTCCGAGCATCACGGACCGGTGCAGGTTCTGCAGCAGCGCAACAGCACGCGATGCCGCCGCCTCGCCGGAGGTGGCCTGAACGCCCCGGCCTGAGCCCAGGCCCAGGGCTGGGGGAACGGCGCAAAAAAGACAGAGATATCCGCGCTTCTTTTCACATTCACCGTCCTGGCCGCCGCGATAGATTCCGGCCGGACCGATTTCAACCGATCGATCGGAGACCATACGCCATGACAGACGCAGCAGCTTTTGCCGGACCGAAGGACAAGCGCCGGGAATCGCGGCGGCTTGAGCGCACCCACTACGCCGGCGAGTTGCTGTTGCGAGATGGCCGATCGCACACGGACATGCCTGTGGTGGCACTGCAGGATTGCTCACCCAGTGGAGCCAGGGTCCTGACCCGTCATTCGTACGAACCGGGACATTTGGTCTCACTCGTGGTGTCCAGCCAAGGCGTCGTCATGGAGCACATGGGCACCGTGGCCTGGTGCAATGCGGCCACCGAGGGCGAGCTGGATCGCATCGGCATGCCGCGAGGCAGCCTGGTTTTCATGGTGGGCCTCCAGATGCGAGGACCCGTCTCGCTCGCCGCATCGCTGATGGCGCTTCCATAAGCTTCGGCTCCCGGCGAACGGCGATTGAGGTCATTCGGGTCATGTCGGACAAGGCACTGAATCCGGTCGTCCAGTAATTGCGACTCGCGCAAGGCGACTTTCTACTTCGTTCTTGCTTGTTCTGCGCGGACTCGAGGCGCATTGGCTCGATCATTGGCTCGCGCATTGACCTGTCGAGGGTCGCGCAGCAGGCCTCGGGCCCGCCCCACGCCCTCTTACGCGCGCACCCGTGCATCCAGTGCCACGCGTGCAATGTAGATATTGGCCAGCCCAGGCGCGATGAGCGAGCGTGTGGCGTTCTTGGCCAACCCTCGGTGGCGCACCTTGTCAAACGGCCACAGCTGCTTGACGACAGCGAAAACGTGTTCAACCCGGGCGCTCGTCAAGATGCTTGCCGCCTGAGTCACGCAGGTTGCTGTTGAGTATGGGAAGGGCCGGGGGCCAGGTTGACGGCAACATTGCGCTCAGGGTTGTGGGCCACCACGCCAATGTGCGACCAGTCTCTGGTGGCACCAGACCATCGCGCCAGGTGGCGCTGCCTCGGCTGAAGGTACAAGGCGCGGCGGGCCACGAGGATGGCCGGATCCTGCCTGCCCGAGTTCCACAGCTGAAGGGCCAAGTCGTGGATTCTGATAAGGGCGCGTGTCAAACGCTCCACGGCGAGAGGGTCGCCTGGGCGTCGAGGGTGGGCTTCTTGACGGTCAGCGCCGCCAGGCTGGCGGCTGGGTCTTGGCTGACCGATGAGGGTCCTCGAACGGGTTGTGTGCCGTTGAGCGTAATTCGGTGATGCTGGATTCGGCACACGCGCGACAGCGCCCGCTCCGGCGAGAGCCCTGTGTCGCTGGCGCGCGGTCGGATGCGCACCAGACCACTCATTTGCGGGGGTCCACCGACAAAAGGCCGAGCATCCCGTGAATAGCTTCTCAGCACCACCCAACTGCGGGGGGTTGTTAACCTTTACAAACATGTGAACATTAATTAGATTTAAATCATGATGGGTTGAGTGAGTGGGCTGTGCTGATGCGACTGTTGTCAAAAGTAGCTTTCAAACCGGATGCACAGCGGTTGGTGCCAGCACTCAGAACATCTTCTTCGATCGATCCAGAAGATCGTTAATTCGAGCAATGTCGCGATGCAGGCACCGTCCTCTGCAGGCCGGTGCTCGGCGGACTTTTGGAAATTCGATTTAGTTTGGCTGGGCCACGGTGAATCGCATGTTCGGTCCCGGGCAATTTGCCTTTCGTAGTTTGGGAGTGTTGGATGCGTCGGTTCAAAATCAATCAAATCGCTCAAGCAGCTCTGATCGTTGCGGGTACAGCCGCGCTGCCCTCGTCGGTTTTCGCAGGTGCGGGCTGGGGTGACAACACCGACCGAACGGGGGCGGCGATCAAGGTCCCCACCTACTACGCCAACAGTCCCAACGGCCTGCGTTCAGCTGCCAGCTGCTTCGACGCCAACGGCGTTCCCGCGGCGCCGATTGCCGACTTGAGCTGCGATTCCGGCACCGCCCTTCGCAAATTCGTCGACAGCCTGCCCGTGCTGCCGGGCTCGAGCCTGGCCACGACCAACGGCAAGGGCGTCACGGCCGGCAGATCCCTCGGTGTGGCGGTCAAGGAAGCCACCCCCACCTACGGCGACGCCGACTACTACGAGCTGGCCGTCGTGGAATTCCGTCAGCAGATGCACTCCGACCTGCCCGTGCGCGGCTCCACGCTGCGTGGATATATCCAGATCTGGACCCCGAATCTACCGGTGGGCACCCCCAAGACGCCCCTCTACTACATTAACCAGAACGACGACCCGGCCTGGGTCGAGACCGATCATCCGGTGCTCGACAACATGGGCCAGCCGGTCTACACCGTCGGCAAGCCCCAGTACCTGGGGCCGAGCATCCTCTCGACAGCCGGCCGGCCGGTCCGCGTGAAGTTCGCCAACTACCTGCCAACCGGCCGCTACGACCCGGTCACCAAGACCCGCGGCGGCGATGTCTTCATTCCCACCGACGAGACCGTGCCGGGCTCTGGCTACGGGCCGGATGGCATTAACAAGTACACCCAGAACCGCACCCTCATCCACCTGCACGGCGGTGACTCGCCATGGATCAGTGACGGCGGCCCGCACGCCTGGATCACGCCGGCTGGCGAGAACACCCCTTACCCGCGCGGCGTGGGTGCACGCAACGTGCCCGACATGCCCGACCCGGGCCCGGGCGCGATGACCTACTACTACCCGAACAACCAAAGCGCGCGCCAGATGTGGTACCACGACCACTCGTTCGGCGCCACGCGTATCGACGTCACCGCTGGCATCGTCTCGGGCTTCTTCATCACCGACTCGGCCGAGCAGGCCATGATCTCCAACGGCCTTCTGCCGTCGGAGTTCATTCCCCTCATCTACGAAGACAAGACCTTCGTGCCCAAGGACATCGGGGTCCAGGACGCCAAGTGGGACCAGAACGCCTGGGGCAAGTACGGCGACATGTGGATGCCTCACGTCTATGAGACCAACCAGGACCCGAACTCCATCGACGGCACCAACCCCGTCGGCCGCTGGGACTACGGCCCTTGGTTCTGGCCGGTCTTCCCGGCCCCGCTGGCCCTGCCTTCGGGCGGCTACGGCGATGTGTCCGGCGTGCAGGAAGCCTTCGCCGACACCTCGGTCGTCAACGGCGTGGCTTACCCCGACCTGGCCATCGACCCCAAGACCTACCGCTTCCGCCTGCTGAACGCCTCGACCTCGCGTTACCTGAACGTCGGTCTGTACATCGCCGAGCCGCTGAGCATCGGCATCAAAAACGGTGGCTCGGGCTATGACCCGGCCAACCCGCCTGCGGTCACCATCGGCAGCAGCCTGGCAACCGCCGTTTCCGTGGTCGACTCCACCGGCGCCGTGGTGGCGGTGAACATCACGCTGGCGCCCAATGCCAGCTTCACCGCTGTGCCCTCAGTGACGATTGCTCCGCCCCCGGTGGCAGCCGCTGGCAGCCCTGCCAATGTGCCCGCCGAACTGGTCGCGTCCATCAACACCGAAGTGCCGATGGTGCCCGCCGTGGCCCCGCAGGCCGACGCGCCCTTCTCGCCCGACACCTTCGACGGCCGCCCTGGCGGCATCCCGGACTGGACCAAGGCCGGCCCTGACATCCACATGATCGGCAATGAAGGCGGCTTCCTGCCGCTGATCAACAAGATCCCGTCCACGCCCATCAGCTATGAGCAAAACCGCCGCAGCGTGACCGTGCTGAACGTGCTGAACCACGGCCTGTACGTGGGCCCGGCCGAGCGCGCCGACCTGCTGATCGACTTCTCGAAATACGCGGGCAAGACGATCATCATGTACAACGATGCTCCGGCCCCCAACCCCGGCTTCGACCCCCGCACCGACTACTGGACCGGTGACGGCGACAGCACCGGGGTGGGCGGCGCGGACAACACGCTGCCGGGCTATGGCCCGAACACGCGCACGGTGATGCGCTTCACCGTCAGCAACGCCACGCCCGCCGCCGCGCTGGATGCGGCTGCCGTGGGCAGAGCCCTCACGTCGGCCTATGCCGCCACGCAGGACAGGCCCATCGTCCCGCAGGCCTACTTCAACGACGTCTTCGCAGGCGCCGGCTACACCGACAACCTGGCCAAGATCTACGTGGGTTCGGCCCAGCAGCCGACGATGCCCGTCAACACCACAGTCACGGCTGCGGATGTGTCGGCGGGGAACGGTCAGAAGGTCACCGGCTTCATCATCGAAAGCCAGGGCTACGACTACACCGTTCCGCCCAAGGTGGTCTTCAGCGGCGGCCTTGGCGTCGACTCCACGGGTGCAACGATCGGCAAGGCCGCGACCGCGCATGCCGTACTCGACAGCCTTGGCAAGCGATTGCTCGAAGTGGTGATCGACGACCCGGGCAACTATGCCAGCGCGCCGACCGTGACCCTGATCAAGGACCCCACCTCGGGCGCCAATGACAACGGCATCGGTGCCGCGGTCATTCCGCTGATGTCCAAGACCGACCTGCGTCCGGTTCAGAACAAGGGCATCCAGGAACTGTTCGACCCCAACTACGGCCGCATGAATGCGACCTTCAGCGTCGAGCTGCCGTTCACCAGCGTGCTGACGCAGACCACCATCCCGCTGGGCTACGTCGACCCGGCCACGGAATTCATCGCCGACGGCGAGACCCAGATCTGGAAGATCACGCACAACGGCGTGGACGCGCACCCGGTGCATTTCCACCTGTTCAACGTGCAGGTCGTCAACCGCGTGGGCTGGGACGGCACGCTGAAGCCCATCGACCCGTCTGAACGCGGGTGGAAGGAAACGGTGAAGATGAACCCGCTGGAGGACATCTACATCGCCGTCAAGCCCAAGACACCGAAGATGCCTTTCGGCATCCCGAACAGCGTGCGGCCGCTGGACCCTTCGCAGCCCATCGGCGCCACCTCCGGCTTCACGGGCGTGGACCCTTTCACCGGCCTGGCCACCGTGGTGACCAACACCCTGGCCAACTACGGCTGGGAATACGTGTGGCATTGCCACATCCTCGGGCACGAAGAGAACGACTTCATGCGCCCGATGATCTTCGACTTCAAGACCGCCACGCCGCTGGCCGTGCCCTCTGTCGCCGTCAACGGCAGCCAGCTGACCTGGATCGACCCGACCCCGGCCGGTGGCATTGCCACCGACGGCACGCCGACGCTGGGCCACAAGTCCAATGAAATCGGCTTCATCGTGCAGCGCAACGATGGCGGCGTGTGGCTGCCCAAGGTGCCGGCCACGCCGCCCACCGGCACCGACCTGCAGACCAACATGGTGCCGGCCGAAGCCAGCGCCTTGCAGCAGGCCACCACACTGGCCAACGCGACCAGTTGGACGGACCCCAACTCCAACCCGCCGAGCGGAGGCTACCGGGTGGTGGGTTTCAACTCGGCCGGCTACTCAGTCAACGTCGATCCGACCAGCTTCGCTGCGACGGCGACGGTGTCCACCGATCTGACCACCTCGGCCAGCAATGCCGCGACGATCAGTTCCTTCGGCCTGGCCGTGGGCACGGTCACGCCGATTGCGGACAACGGTTCCGGCGCATTCAGCATTCCGCTGGTGTGGCAAGCCGGCGGTTCGCCCTCGGGCTTCCGCATCGTGCGCAACGGCGGCATCGACGCCGCTGCGGTCGCGCTGCCGAACGTCACCTTCCCGATCGCCGACGGCACTGTCCGGACGTACACGGACGCCACGGCCACCCAGGGCTCGGTGTTCCAGTACACCATCACCGGCGTGGATGCCAACGGCCGCTCGGGCACGTCCACATCGTTCACGGTCCAGACCGACTTCGCCACGCCGCCGACGGTGATCTCCGCCAATGCCGCGCTCGAAAGCGCGGACATCAAGGTCACCTGGGCCGCGCCCACCGGCGGCACGCCGTTCACGGCCTACCGTGTGGTTCGCACCGACGTCGGCAGCGGCACTACAGCCAGCTTCGTGGTCAGCGGCACGATGAACCCCCTCAACGGCACCATCGTCGCTCCGGCCACCACCTTCGTCGACACGGGTGCGGTGACCGCTGGCGGCACCTACTTCTACGCGGTGTACGCAGTGAATGGGCCGAAGGTCGCTGCCACCGGTGCGACGACCAATCAGGTGTCCGTCGTCCAGGCCTTCAGCAGCGCTGGCGCCGTCGTGGATGCGGCCGACCCGACGCACGTGACGGTGAACTGGGCCTTGACCGCCGCCGGCGGCAGCGTGACCTCGTTCCAGCTGACCCGCATCCCGCCTTTCGGTGCGCCCACGACCATCGTCGTGCCTGTCACGGCCGGTGTCACCAGCTACAGCTTCAACGACGTCGGCACCTTGCCGGTGACCACCTACACCTACACGGTCACGGCGATGGTCAACGGCGCATCGGGCTCGGTGATTCAAACCGCCCCGGTGACCACCGGCCAGGCCATTCTCACGGCCGCCACGGGCCTGTCGGCCACCTACGTGTCGCCCACAACGGTCAATCTGGCCTGGACCGACAACGCCAAGGGCGAGACCGGCTACATGGTGGAGCGCGCGGTCGTCACGATCGCCGCCAACGGCACGCCCACGACCGGGGCGTACAGCACGCTGGCCACGGGCACCGCGGCCAACCAGACGAGCTACACCGACGCGGTCACGGCCAACACGCTGTACGTGTACCGCGTGACGCCGGTGTACAAGTTGACCGCGGGCGCGCCGACCACAGCAGCCGTCTACACCGGCACGCTCGGTGTGGTGACCGGGGTCACCCGCAACAACGCCGTGACGACCACCGATGCACAGATCGGCGTACGCTGGACGTTGCCCACGGCGGCCGTGGCTCCGGCGGGCGTCACCGGTCTGCAACTGCAGGCTTCGTCCGACGGCGGCATCACCTGGGCCAACAACGGCAGCGTTATGGCAGGCAACGCGACAACGGCGACGGCCACCGGACTGCTGAACGGCACGGCCTACGTGTTCCGCGTCATGTCGCTGAACGGGGTTGTCCCGGTGACCAACCCGTCGGCCACCGGCACGGGCGCCACCACGGCCAGCCTGGCTGCCACGAACCTGGCAGTGGGCACACGGACAGACCAGACCGTGGCGCTGTCCTGGACCTTGCCGGGTGCCCCTGCCGTTCCGGCGGGTGACATCGCTTCGACGAAGGTGCAGGTGCTGCAAGGCGCGACCTGGGTCGATGCGACGGCTTCGGCGGCAACGCTGACGACGGCGACCGTCACCGGCCTGACCAACGGCACCACGTACTCGTTCCGCGTTACCAGCAGCGGTGCCAGCGGCACGGCCACCTCGGCAAACGTCAACGCCGCGACAACCACGGTGGCGGTTACGGCCCTGGCCGTCTCGGGCGTCACGGCGACGCAAGCCAACCTGAGCTGGGCCCTGTCGGCCACAGCCGGTGACACCGTGACGACGGTGGTCAATGTGGGCCCGACCGCAACCGGCCCCTGGACGCCCGCAACCCTGTCGGCCTCGACGGCGACCACGGCCACGGTAACCGGCCTGCCGAGCGGCACGCTGTCCTACTTCCAGGTCGTGGCGACGGGCACGGGCACGGCAGGCAGCGCAGCCACGGTCTCGGCCGCGGTGACCACGCTGCCAGCCCAGGCCGAGGCGCCCACGACCAGTGCGGCGACCACGACCAGCGTGGCGCTGAACTGGAGTGCGGTGGCGGGTGCGACGAGCTACCGCGTCTACAACAACGGCACGGCGGTCACCACCGGCAACGGTGGCGCCCCGACCACCAACACGACGACGATCACCGGCTTGGCCGCCGGCACGACCTACTCGTTCACGGTGGCGGCGGTTGACGGCACGGGCACCGGCGCTCAGTCGGCCCCGCTGTCGGCGACGACCCTGCCGACGGCACCGAATGCCCCGACCTTCACCCTGGCCTCGACAACGG
>CAIJPE010000230.1 GCA_903822435.1 uncultured beta proteobacterium
ACCTACACCTTCCGCGGGCAGCAGCACCGCATGCAGATGAACACCGCGCCACGGGCCACCGTCACGGTCAACCGCCTGGGCGAACCGCGCGGCTGACCATTCTGGAGGGCGATTGCGCTCAGGCCACCTGATGCAAGGGCAGCGGCGAGGTGCCGGCCGCGCCGTGTGGCGGCAGCAGGATGCCGCGGTCGACCTTCTGGATGTCCGTGTGGCCGCAGAAGGCCATGGTGACGTCCAGTTCCTTGTGGATGATCTCCAGCGCCCTGGTCACGCCGGCCTGCCCCATGGCGCCCAGGCCATACAGGAAGGCACGTCCGAGGTAGGTGCCGCGAGCGCCCAGTGCAACGGCCTTGAGCACGTCCTGGCCTGAGCGGATGCCGCTGTCCATGTGCACCTCGATGCGGCTGCCGACCTCGGCCACGATGGCCGGCAGGGCCTCGATGCTGGCCGGTGCGCCGTCCAGTTGGCGTCCGCCGTGGTTGCTGACCACCAGTGCATCGGCGCCGCTGTTGGCGGCCAGGCGGGCGTCCTCGGTGTCCATGATGCCCTTGAGGATCAGCTTGCCGCCCCAGCGCTTCTTGATCCATTCGACGTCGTCCCAGTCCAGTTCGGGGTCGAACTGTTCGCGCGTCCAGGCGCCCAGCGACGTCATGTCGCTCACGCCCTTGGCATGCCCGATGAGGTTGCCGAAGCCGTGGCGCCGGGTGCGCGCCATGCCCAGGCACCAGCGGGGCTTGGTCATCAGGTTCAGGATGTTGGCCAGCGTGGGCTTGGGCGGGGCCGTCAGCCCGTTCTTCAGGTCCTTGTGCCGTTGGCCCAGCACCTGAAGGTCCAGCGTGAGGACGAGGGCCGAGCAATGGGCGGCCTTGGCGCGGTCCATCAGGCGGTCCATGAAGTCGCGGTCGCGCATCCAGTACAGCTGGAACCAGAAAGGTGCACCCGTGGCGGCGGCGATGTCCTCGATGGAGCAGATGCTCATCGTGGACAGCGTGAAGGGCACTCCGAAGGCCTTGGCGGCCTTCGCGGCCAGCATTTCGCCGTCGGCGTGCTGCATGCCGGTCAGGCCGGTGGGTGCGATGGCCACCGGCATGGCCGTGTCCACCCCCACCATCGTCGTGCGTGTGCTGCGGTTGCTCATGTTGACCGCCACGCGCTGGCGCAGCTTGATCTTCTGGAACTCGCTCTCGTTGGCACGGTAGGTGCCCTCGGTCCAGGATCCGCTGTCGGCGTAGTCGTAGAACATGCGGGGCACGCGGGACTCGGCCAGACGGCGCAGGTCCTCGATGCAGGTGATGACGGGCAAGAAAGTCTCCTTCGGCTTGTCAGGCCGGGAGGTTATCAGTCCAGGTTGCCCCAGCCGGTGTTGACGCGCTTGTAGTGGCCATCCGGGTCCAGCGCGCTGGCGGGCACGTCCTGTTCGGTGCCTTCCAGGGGTTCGCCGCCCGCGGCGAGGATCGCCTTGCGTGTGGCCTTGTAGGTTTCCACGCGTGGGCTCTCGACGTGCTGGTCTCTCACGCGGAAGCTGTACACCTTGACGGTGTGGGCATCTCGGCTCAGCCTGATCATGGCTACCTCCAGGTTGTCTTCGGAGTGCGCAGCCATCAGGCCGTGCATCCGCCGCCGCCGAGCGCGCCCGAGGCGGGTTGTTTTTGAGTGTACCGGTGTCGCGGGCCCCTGCAATCGCGGGCCTGTCACACCGCCGCCATATGGTTTGACTAGGGTCAGGGGAGACTCGATTTTCAGCCGGCGGTCGCCGGCGGGCTGCCTGTGAACCCCTCCGACGAAGAACTCATCCGCCGCATCCACCGCGACCTGCGCGACGACTTCGACGAAGAGTTGGAACTGGAACTGGAAGACCGCACCCTGGAGGCCGTGGCCGGCGCGGGCAGCCTGGCGCTGGGTGACGACACCGAAGGCCGCCGGGCGTACTTCCGCGAGCTCTTTCGCCTGCAGGCCGAGCTGGTGAAGCTGCAGGACTGGGTCGTGGCCACCCGGCACAAGGTCGTCATCGTCTTCGAAGGCCGCGACTCGGCTGGCAAAGGGGGCGTGATCAAGCGCATCACCCAGCGCCTGAACCCGCGCGTGTGCCGTGTGGCCGCGCTCCCCGCGCCCAACGACCGTGAACGCACGCAGTGGTACTTCCAGCGCTATGTCTCGCACCTGCCCGCGGGCGGCGAGATCGTGCTGTTCGACCGCAGCTGGTACAACCGCGCCGGCGTCGAGCGCGTCATGGGCTTTTGCACCGACGACCAGTACGAGGAGTTCTTTCGCTCTACGCCCGAGTTCGAACGCATGCTGGTGCGCTCGGGCATCCAGCTCATCAAGTACTGGTTCTCCATCTCCGACGACGAACAGCGCATCCGCTTCCTGGGCCGCATCCACGACCCGCTCAAGCAGTGGAAACTCAGCCCGATGGACCTTGAATCGCGCCGCCGCTGGGAGGAGTACACCAAGGCCAAGGAGATCATGCTCGAGCGCACGCACATCGTCGAGGCGCCGTGGTGGGTGGTGCCGGCCGACGACAAGAAGAGGGCGCGGCTGAACTGCATCGCCCATCTGCTGAGCCAGATGAGCTACGAGGAAGTGCAGCACCCGGCCGTGCAGTTGCCCGACCGCGAGCGCCATGAGGACTACCTGCGCAATCCGGTGCCTCCGGAGATGATCGTCCCTTCCCGGTATTGACGCGGTCGGGCCTGGACAACTTGCCCGTGGAGCCGCCGTATGGATCCGACAGGAACGGCCTGATCTGCGGGTTCCGGTTCGCGCCGGGCGAGCCCGGCCACCCTGTGGATCTGGCCACGGCCCTGACGTGGCTGCGGCTGGACGACCCGCAGGCCGGGCCGGGCTTCGTCTGGCTGCATTTCAACCTCAACGATGCGGCGGCCGAAGCCTGGATCCGCGAGAACCTGACCGTGGTGCCCGAGTTCTTCGACGCCCTGCGCGAGGGCTCGCGGTCCACGCGGATCGAGGACGCCAGCGACACCCTGGTGGCCGTGGTCAACGACGTCGCCTTCGAGTTCGCCTTCGACCCCTCCGAGATCGAGACGCTGTGGGCCAACGTCGGCCCGCGGCTGGCACTGACGGCGCGCGTGCACGCCCTGCGATCCATCGACCGCCTGCGCAAGGCTGTCAAGGAGGGCTGCCTGTTTGCCAGTTCGGTGGCCTTCCTGAACCACCTGATGCACGACCAGGGCGACGTGCTGGTGCGGATCGTGCGCGAGGCCACCGTGCAGGTCGACGGGATCGAAGACGCCTTGCTGGTCGGTCGCCTGCAGCGCAAGCGATTCGACCTGGGCAAGCTGCGCCGGGTCCTGGTGCGCCTTCAGCGGCTGCTGGCACCCGACCCCGGGCCGCTGTTTCGCCTGCTGCGCCTGCCACCGCCATGGTTGAACAGCCAGGACCTGGAAGAACTGCGGCAGGCCACGGAAGAGTTCACCCTAGTCATCCGCGACGTGTCCGAATTGCAGGAGCGCATCAAGCTGCTGCAGGAAGAGATCGCAGCCCAGCTGAACGAGCAGACCAACCGCAGCCTCTTCACCTTGACGGTTGTCACGGTGCTGGCGTTGCCCATCAACATCGTGGCGGGCCTGCTGGGCATGAACGTGGGGGGCATACCGCTGGCACAGCACGCCCACGGCTTCTACATCGTCGTCGCCCTCATCGCAACGTTCACGGTGCTGGCGGGCTGGTTCGCCTTCCGCAAGCGGGACTGAGGGCGCCGCCACCGGCGCTGGCGGTTCGGCCGTCCGGGCGTGCATTTCGTCGCCCTCGGCTGTCATTCCGTCGCAAAGGGTGACCGCCCCTGCCCGCGCCACTTGACGGCGCCCTGCCTTGGCCCTAGGCTTTCGACATCGTCATCATATGCCGACATCATTTTGAAGTCGGGGGCGCTCTCACAGGGCCCGCGGTGACCGACTGAAGGGAACGAAGGTGGAAGTCCGCAAGTTGTTGGCGCCCGCATTGGCCGTGCTGTTGCTGGCCGCCGTGGGCGGGGGCATCTGGCTTTCCAACACCCGCGTGGGCGACGAACGGGTCGCGCGGCAGACCGAGCAGCTCCAACGCATGCGGCAGGTCTCTGTGCGCGGGCTCATCGGCTCCGAGAAAGAGGCCTTCTTCGCCGATCCCCGCGTGCAGAAGGCCCTGGCGGCCCAGGGGATCACGGTCACCGTCGAGAAGGCCGGCTCGCGCACCATTGCCAGCCGCTACGACGCGACCACCTACGACTTCGGCTTCCCGTCCGGCGCGCCCGCCGCGCAGGCCCTGAAGCAGGCGGCCAAGGCGGCCAATGTGTACACGCCGTTCTACACGCCGATGGTGTTTGCCAGCTGGCGCCCGATCGCCGAGATCCTGGTGGCCAACGGCCTGGCTGAGCGCAAGGGCGACATCTACTTCCTGACCGACATGCCCGGCCTGATGGCACTGGTCGAGAAGGGCACCCGATGGCGAGAGCTGAAGGCCAGCCAGGCCTTCGCCACGGGCAAGTCGATCCTGGTGAGCTCGACCGACGTGCGTTCCTCCAACAGCGCGTCCATGTACCTGGCGCTGGCCAGCTACCTGGCCAACAACCAGCAGATCGTGCAGAGCCAGGAAGACGTGGACCGCGTGCTGCCCAGCGTGGCGCCGCTCTTCCTGCGGCAGGGCTTCCAGGAGCAGTCGTCGGCCGGGCCCTTTGAGGACTACCTGGCGCTGGGCATGGGCAAGGCGCCGCTGCTCATGGCCTACGAGTCGCAGATGGTCGAGTACCTGCTCAAGCATCCCGAGAAGACGAAGAGCCAGGGGCAGGCCGACACCGAGATGGTGCTGATCTATCCCAAGCCCACCGTCTACTCCAAGCACGTGCTGGTGCCCTACACCCCCGCCGGCGCCCGCCTGGGGGCCGCGCTGGAAACCGACCCCGCCTTGCAGGGCCTGGCGCGCGAGTACGGCTTCCGCACAGGCGGTGACGCCCACGGCCCCGAGATGTGGGCGCAGCGCGGCATCCACGTGCCCGAGGTGCTGGTGGATGTCATCGAGCCGCCCAGCCACGAATGGCTGGAGCGGATGACCCAGGCGATCGAACTCAAGTTCAAGTGAGGACTGCTGCATGAACACCCCGCTCGACCCCTCTGCCCCCGCCGAACTCGCGCCGCCCCAGGCCTTCATGCTGGAACCGCCCGCCCCCGTGGCCCCCGTGCCGCTGGAGTCGGCCAGCGGCCGCGTGCGCATCAAGCCCGAAGACGTGGTGGCGCTGGACGCGCAAGTGCGCCAGTTCATCGACGACATCACCGCCCACGACAGCCAGGACCCGAAGTTCAAGGAAGCGGTGGACCGCATCCACTCGATGGGCAACAAGGAGATCGAGCGTTCCGCCGCGGTGTCCAACCGCATGCTGGACCGGCCCGTGAAGTCGTTGGACAACGGGCTGTTCGACAAGGGTGCCGAGATCGGCAAGGGCCTGGTCGACCTGCGCCGCCAGATCGAGGCGCTGGACCCCACGCGCCAAGGCGACCTGTTCAGCACCCGCAAGCTGCTGGGCCTGATCCCCATGGGCAACAAGCTCAACGACTACTTCGACCGCTACCAGTCTTCGCAGGAGCACCTGAACGCCATCATCGAATCGCTCAAGCGCGGCAAGGATGAGCTGATGCGCGATAACGCGGCCATCGAGCTGGAGAAGGTCAACCTCTGGGGCCTGATGGAGCGGCTTGAGAAGTACATCCACATCGGCAAGAAGCTCGACGGCGAGCTCGAGGCCAAGGCCCGCGCCCTGGACGCCGCCGACCCCGAGAAGGCCCGCGTGGTGCGCGAAGAGATGCTCTTCTACACGCGCCAGAAGGTGACCGACCTGCTCACGCAGATGAGCGTGAACATCCAGGGCTACCTGGCGCTGGACATGATCCGCAAGAACAACCTGGAGCTGATGAAGGGCGTGGACCGCGCCACCACCACCACCGTGTCGGCGCTGCGCACGGCCGTCATCGTGGCGCAGGCGCTGGCCAACCAGCGGCTGGTGCTCGACCAGATCAGCGCCCTGAACAGCACCACCGGCAACCTCATCGCCGCCACCAGCGAGATGCTGCGCGACCAGAGCACGGCCATCCACACGCAGGCGGCGTCGGGCACGATCGAGATCGCCAAGCTGCAGCAAGCCTTCGCCAACATCTACCAGACCATGGACACCATTGCCGACTTCAAGGGCAAGGCGCTGGTCTCCATGCAGACCACGGTCGAGACGTTGAGCAACGAGGTGGCCAAGTCGCGCACCTACCTCGACCGCGTTCGCCGCCAGGAGGCCGCCCAGATCGACAACGCCTCGGGCGAGGTCCGCCTGTGAGACGCCGCCGCAGCTGGTTGCGCGCCGCCCTGCTGGCGGTGGCCGTGGTGGCCGGCGTGTCCAGTTGCGGCAAGAAGCACGAGCACGCGGCGCGGCAGCCGGCCCCCGTGGCCCCGGCCGCACAGGCGCCGCAGCCGGTGTTCTCGGTGCTGGCCAGCTCGGAAGTGCGCGACATCGAGCCCGCACTCTTGCAGGCCGCACATTCGGCCGGCGTGCCGCTGGCGCTGAGCTATGCCGGCACCCTTGACATCGTGGAGCGCGTGAATGCCGGTGAGCGCTTCGACGCCATCCTGCCCGCCAATGGGGCCTACCCGGCGCTGGCGCTCACCGCCAAGCCGGTGGCGCGCGACAAGCTGTTCTACTCCAGGGTAGCGATCGGCATCAAGCCGGCCACCGTCAAGGCGCTGGGTTGGGAGGGCCGCAGCCCTAGCTGGGCCGACATCGCGAAGGCTGCCGGCGCCGGCCAGCTGCGTTATGCGATGACCAACCCGGCCAGCTCCAACACCGGCATGAGCGCCTTGTTCGCGGTGGCGTCTGCCGTGGCCGGCAAGACCGAAGACCTGACTGTCCAGGACGTGAACGGCCCCGTGCTCACGGCATTCCTGTCGGGCCAGAAGCTCACGGCGGGCAGTTCGGGTTGGCTGGCCGAGGCCTTCGTGAAGGAGGCGGCTGGCCTTGACGCCATGGTCAACTACGAGGCCGTCATCCTGCGCACCAACGACAAGCTGGCGCCGGCCGACCGCCTGATGCTGGTGTATCCGCAGGATGGCGTGATCTCCGCCGATTACCCGCTGATGCTCCTGAACGCCGACAAGCGAGATGAGTACACCCGCCTGCTGGCTGCCATCAAGGCCGTGCCTGTTCAGCGGGACCTGGCGGCCCGCGACTTTCTGCGCCCCTCGGTGGCCGACGTGCCGCTGGCGCCCGCCCTGGGCACCGCGACGGTGGCCGAACTGAGCTTTCCCAACCGGCTGGAAGTGATCGACGCCGTGCTCGGGTCTTACCAGGGCCAATGGCGGCGGCCGGCAACATCGATCTTCGTGCTCGATCTCAGCGGCTCGATGGAAGGCGAGCGGCTGCGCGCCATGCGCGACGCGCTCAAGGTTCTCGCCGGCGCCGATGCGCAGGTCGCCAGCGCCCGGTACGCCCGCTTCCAGAGCCGCGAGCGGGTGGCCCTGATCGCCTTCTCGGACCGAGTCGACGAGCCGGTGGAAATCAGCTTCGAGACGCAGGCCCTCGATGCCGCACGGGCCCAGGTCCTCAGCTATGCCGACGGCTTGCGCGTGCGCGGCGGCACGGCCATCTACGCCGCGCTGTTGCGCGCCGAGGAGCTGGCCCGCCAGGAACTGCGCAAGGACCCCGGCCGTGCGGTGAGCATCGTGCTGCTGACCGATGGCGAGAACAACGTCGGGCCTGACCTGAAGCTGTTCCAGCAGGAACTGGGCGGGGGCGCTCCGGCACGGGTATTTCCGATCCTCTTCGGGGAGGCCAGCCCGGCCGACATGGCGGCTCTGGCACAGTACACCGGTGGGCGCATGTTCGACGGCCGAAAGGCTGCGCTGGCCCAGGTGTTCAAGGAGATCCGGGGTTATCAGTGATGGCGCAAGCGCAAGGCACCCCCGCGGCCGCCCGGCCTTTGAAGACACGCCTGCTGCTCTGGCTGTATGGCAACGGCAACATCGCGGGCAGCGCGCTCGCCTTGATCGGGCCGCTGCTGCTGTTTCTCGGCTTCATCGGGCCGGGCTGGCTGCTCATCACGGCGGGGCTGTACGCCGTGGGGTGGCTGCTGGGTTGGGCCAGCCGCAGCGCCCCCGAGATCGAGCGCCGCATCGCCGATACGCTGACGGTCGAGCAGACGCTCGATCAGATGGACCATCTCGTGCGTCAGGTCCAGCCGCACCTCACGCCCGATATGAACCGCCGCCTGGCCAGCGTGCGCACTTCGGTCTCGGAGGTGCTGCCCCGCCTGGTGGGCGCGCGCAGCTTCGACGCCGACCTCTACACCGTGCGCGAGACCGTGCTGCGTTACCTGCCCGAGACACTGGCCAACTACGTGGCCTTGCCGCCCGTCTTCCGCACCACGCACACCCTGAAGGACGGCAAGACCGCGCGCGAGTTGCTGGCCGACCAGCTCGTCGTGCTGGATGGCAAGATGCGCGAAATCGTGGCCAACGTGGCGGGCGCCAATGCGCAGGCCTTGCTGGTCAACGGCCGTTTCCTCGAAATGAAATTCCAGCAACCCGACTTTCTCGTCCGTTGAAAGGCTCTGGCGCCCATGGCCCGCACCATCATCGACATTCCCGACACGCAACTGGGCGAAGTCGACCGCCTGTGCAAGTTGCTGAACATCTCGCGTGCCGAGGCCGTTCGCCGGGCCCTGCGCGATTTCGTCCAGCAGAACGACACCGTCAAATCCGACGGCTTCGGCTTGTGGAAGGACGCGGCGGCCGACGTGGCCGGGTTGCGCGACCAGTTGCAGGTTGGACGCTGAGGGCGACATGGCGACTGCATTGATCGACACCAGCCTGCTGCTGGACTATCTGGCGGGCGAGAAGCGGGCTCAGCGGGCCCTGGCCGGCTATGCGCACCGGTCCATCAGCGTGGTGACCTGGCTGGAACTCATGTCGGCCTGCCCCCCCGAAGCCCGCGAATCCACGCGAGGCTTCCTTCGCACCTTCGAACGCCTGTCGCTCAGCGAGGCCATTGCCGATGAAGCCCTGCGCCTGATGCACGACAAGCCGGGCCTGCCCATCAACCGCGCCATCACCTGGGCCAGCGCCAACGCCAACCAGTTGCCCTATCTCACGGTCAACCCGGCCTTCGTGGCCAAGGCCGAGCGCAACGTGGTGATGCCCTATCGCTGGGCGTGATCACCCGGCCATGGCGGCCAGCCGCAGCCACGACCAGTAGGCCGCCGTGGTGCCGATGAGGTAGAGCACCGGCCGTCGGGCCCGTGCGGCCCAGGGCTGGCGCGAGAGCCACCACGTCACGGCCCATGCAGCACCCACCACCAGCAACTGGCCGATTTCGACGCCGACGTTGAAGGTCAGCAGTGCGACGGCCAGGTGCCTTTCCGGCAGGCCGATCTCCTTCAGGGCACCTGCAAAGCCCAACCCGTGCACCAGGCCGAAGATGAAGGCCACCAGTGCGGGCAGGCGCCGCGCCAGGGTCTGCCGCTCACGCAGGGCTTCACCGGCCACCAGCACGATGGACAGCGCGATGCAGGCCTCCACGGGGGGCGGCCGCAAGGTCAGCCAGCCCAGGGCTGCGCTGGCCAGCGTCAGGCTGTGGGCCGCGGTGAAGGCCGTGATGGTCCAGATCAGCTTGCGCTGGAAGCCCACCAGGAACAGCAGGCCGATGACGAAGAGCAAGTGATCGAAGCCGGTGAGGATGTGTTCGACGCCCAGCACCGTGTAGGCCTTGGCGATCTCCAGCATGCCGCGGGGGTCGTCGGCGGCGCCGTACAACTGCACGCTGGGTTGGGCCGCGGTCAAGGTGTAGACCCGCGTCTGTCCACCGATCCAGAACACGCGGACCAAGGCTGCGGAATAGGTCTTTCCGACGCCCTGCATCTCGAGCCGCCCCTGCAGTCCGGCCTTCCCGCAGCGCACGGTATTGACCTCGCTCACGCAGCCTGCGGGCCACACGGGTGTCAACACCTGGTTCGGTGCCCGTTCATTGGTCGCCGTCCACAGCCAGATGAATTCGCCCGGGGCGGTTTCGCGCACCTGCATCTCGGCCATGCTCATTTCGTGGGCCCGGGCTGTGCCGCCCAACACCAGCAGGGCGGCCAGACAGGCCCTGATCAGTGCGTGCATCATGGTTGCGCCGCTTCGATCTTGATGGTGTATTTCTTGGCCAGCGTCCGAACGGCCGCGGTGCGCTGGTCGGACATGACCGCATCGGTCCAGTCTTGTCGTACGACGTTGCGAAGCGGCTCGTAGGCGGCCTGCTTGGGTGGGGTGATGGCCTCCAGTCGAATGGCCCGCAGGCCTGACCGGGTGGGCAAGGCGCGCCATTCGCCGGGGGTGGCCTGTTCCAGGGCCTTGGCGAACTCCGGGCCGTAGCTGGTCAGCAGATTGGACAACGGCCGGCCCTTGAAGATCTGCAGGCCGGCCTTCGCATCGCCCGGTGTGCCGTTGTTCAGGCTCTCGACGAAGGACCGAACGGCACGTTCGCTGTTGTCGGCGCCCAGCACGGCTTCCTGGAAATCGTAGCGGGCCGGCTCGTCGTATTTCACGCGGTTCTTCTCGAACCAGGCGCGCAGGATCTTGTCATCGACGGGCGGTAGCTTGGTGTTGGCATCGACCACGCTCAGCGCCTTGAAGATGACGCGTTCGCGGATGGCCGTATCGCCCCGGTCGACCTGCAACGCCAGTCCCTCACGGTAGAGCACCTCGTTGTCGAGCCAGACCTGGCGCAAGGCCGCCATCTCCTCTGCGCTCGGGTCGCGCCCGCGCGAGCCCTTGAACAGTTGCCGCGCCTCCTGGTCGACCTCGGGCCCTACCACGATGGTGTGCGGGTCGTTGGCACGGCCTGCGATGAAGTGGTCGGCCACGAACACCAGGGCACCGAGCACCACGAAGTGCAGCAAAGGCTCCTTGAGCCATTCAGGCCACGAGGAGGAACCGGCGGCGGCGGCAGCGCGCACGCGGAGATGGGGTGATGCGAGATCAGTGGACATGGCGGGCCTGGAAGTCAGCGGCAGCGATCAGCACGAACGCCAGCTCGCGGGGTTCTGAATCGTATGACGCAAGCAAGTCAGAACGACGACGGCCGGGGGGCCGCCGCGTCACAAACGAGAGCGCCGCGCAGGGTTGCGCGGCGCTCAGTCAGGCCGAGGCCCGACAGGGGTTTACCTCACGCCGGCCACCAAGGTGGAGCCGGTGACCTGGATGTAGATCGGGTTGCTGTAGAACCACAGATCGGACCAGGCTGCCAAGTCGAAGGACACGGCCTTCTGGCCCGTGATCGGGCTGGTGCCCGACGCGGTGGCCAGATGATCCGGGCAGCCGTCGAACTGGCTGTTGGCGCTGTGCGCGACCGTGCAGGGGATCGACAGCTTGGTCGTGTCGTTGGCGTTGGTGAACAGGTCTGCCAACGGATTGCCGTCGGCGTCCGTTTCGTACGGCACGGCAGCGGGCATGTTGGTGCCGCGCAGACGCACGTACTGCGACGCCGTGACCGCCGGGATGCGGTAGGTCATCTTGCGGAAGTCGCTGCCGGCATCGGCCCAGGTGCTGCTGTTGAAGGTCTTGATCTTCGCAGCGCTGGTGTTCTTGGCCGCCGCGGGAACGGCGCCCAGGCCGGCGGTGACGCCGTCCGTCGACAGCCAAGCCGTGTTGCGCGGCCACTCTCCCGAGTAGTCTGCAGCGCCCGGGGTCTTGTAGCCCGTGACCATGCCGCGGATCATGTCGATGTGGTCCAGCACCGGGTAGTTCAGGGGCTGGGTGATGTTGACTTGCTTCAGCGACGGGTTGGCGAAGGTGTAGGGCGAGTTGTTCGGGCCCGACGGATCGCGCACGACGATGGACACCACGATCTCGGCGCCGGGTTTGACCACGAGCTTTTCGCCCATGGTCGCGCAGCCAGACACCGACGGGCTGGTGTTGGACTGGGCCGCAGCCAAGGCCAGGGCTTCCACCGAGGCGTTGGTACGGGCAGCCAGGCCCGGGTACGAGGCGCAGGCCACGAAAGCCAGGCGATCGATCAGCTGGCCGCTGGAGGCAAAGTTGTTGCCACTGCGCAGGCCGTCGACGATGGTCTGGGGGCGGACCTTGTCGGCGCCGTTTCGCACCATCGTGTAGTTGCGCTGGTACTCGCCGGGCTGGAAGTCCTGCGTCGAGCGGCGGTCATCCGGGCCGAAGCTGCCGCGGTTGTGCCAGTCGGAGCTGGCGAAGAACCACCAGTTGCGGCCTTCACCCAGCAGTGCGTCCCACACGCCACCGATTTGCGCGGCGTAGACACCCGTGCCGCCGTAGGTCGTGCCGCCGACGGAGTCGACCAGGGTGCCGCCGAAGTTGTTGCGGTTGACCTGGTACTCGCCGCGGTTGGCGGACGCACCGTGGCCCGGCTGGCTCTCGAAGCCGAAGGCGATGTTCGGGGCGGTGTTGTTGAAGTTGCGCAGGTGCTCGATGTTGAAGCCCTGGTTGCCGTCGGGATAGAAGGGCCCTGCGCGCTCGAGGTGGGCAGGGACGTAGTAGCTGCCGTTGTTGTGGTTGACAGCCATCCACTTCAGGGCTTCCAGCGTCTTCAGGTGGCCGCGGGTGCCATTGCCGGCGCCGCCGGTGGGGATCAGCTTCTGGGCCGTGGCGTCGAACTGATAGTTCGTGGTGTTGCTGTAGTCGCTGCCGGATACCGCGCAGTTCCAGTTGTTGCCGCCGGCGACGAACGAGGTGCCGACCGTCGCGTTGCCGCGGCTGGTGTCGGTGTCAGCGCGGTCAAAGCAGTACTCCCACTGTGACAGGGCGTTGGCGTTGCCCAGCGCCGTGTAGCGGCTGGTGTTGGCGGCGATGACCGGTGCGACCGGCAGGATGGCGGTGTCCAGCGACAGCGGGATCTGGCCGGTGATGACCGTCATCGAGGCGTGCTCGTGGCCGGCCACGACGGACTCCATGCCGATGAACAGCGGCTTGTTCTTGTACGCGTTCAGGTACTCCATCAGCGGGTACTGGAACTCCTGGATGGACTGCCAGCGCCACATGTTCTGCGTCGGCGCGGTGCCCGAAGCCAGGCCCTTGGGGGCGATGGGCGGGGTCGTGTTCTGCCAGGTGGTGGTGGGCGCCTGGCCGATGTACGGATAGACCGGGGTGCTCAGCGTGTCGTCTTCGGTCAGCGTGCAGTTGCGGTTGCCGTTGCCGCCGTGGCCGGCTTGCACGAACCAGTCCAGCCCCCAGCCGTCGGGCTCGCCGGAAGCGGCCGTGCCGGTGGCCTTGCGCACCAGCTTCTGCATGGAGATGGAGCCGTCCGAGCAGGTGGTGTGGTTGTGGAAATCGCCCGCCACGTACTTGCCGGCGACGGTGCTCGGGGCGCCCGGACGGGTCTGGGCCGTGGCGAGGTGGCTCGTCACGCTGAGGGCCGCGACCGCTGCGAGGGCGACCTGGCTCTTGTTGAACTTGAAAGTCATCGAGACTTCTCCTGGGTGGATTTGGAATGCTGGAGGAACCTGCGCGACCGGCGACGGCACAACCCCAGACCGACAAGCTTGACGAGCTCAGATGAAGTGACCGTGACGGCCCGGTGCTCCTTCGGCCGACCCCCTCAAACAAGGGGGCTGGGTAAGCCTGCCCCTTCGGGGACAGGCGTCTATTCGTAGTCGACGCTCAGGTCGGCGTTGATCACGCCACCGTGCTCGAAGGTCAGGCGCAGGTCGTAGGTGCGGCCGATCTCCAGCGGGACCTTCAGGCCGACGAGCTTGAGCACCGGGCCGGATTCGCCGATCTCCGTATCGGCGCCCGCGGGCAGCACCAGGGCGAAGCTGTCGCTGTCCACCCCATCGCCGCCTGCCAGCACCGCCCCGCCGGCCACCGGCGTCTCCACGGCGATCAACCGATCGGTGCGGAGCACCTCATCGATCTTCATCGACACCACGGCCGTGGTCTGGCCCGCCTTGGTGGCCCGCGTCCACGGGTGGGTGACCCGCAGCGTGGTGCAGAAGAACTCGCAGGCGCGGGCCTGCGGCAGCACCAGGGCAGCGCCCAGGCCGGCGCTGGCCAATAGCAGGCTTCGACGGGTGCAGGCGAGTGGCATGACAAGGTCTCCATGGAGCCGGAACGGCCCGGAAGGAACGAGACGCTAGGTGCCGCGCGTGAAAGTTTGAAGACGGCCGGCCACCACCCCCGTCAATGAGGGGGTGGCCCCGTCACGCGGCTGTCTTCAAGCGCTGAGAGCATGGCCTGAACCCGCAAGCTGACCGGCGATCGCGAGTACGGCCCCTCGTCCATTCCACTCAGGAGCATTCCATGAAGATGATTCTTTCCGCCGCGGCGTTGTCGCTGTCGGCAGCCGTTCCGGCCTTCGCCGCGGACGTCACGCTCGACTTCGAGGCCACCCCCGGCTTCATCAATTCCATCCTCGACGCCTACAACGGCGGCACCGACAGCCTGGGCCAGTCGGGGCCCAACTATGGCGTGTCCTTTACCGACGCCGTGGTCGGCCTGTCCAACGACGCACTGGGCCCCTACTACCTGAATGCCCCGTCGCCGCTGACCACGATGGCAGCCTATGACGCCAGCGCCGTCATGAACGTTGCCAGTGGCTTCGCCGGCGGGCTGAAGTTCTTCTACTCGTCGCTGTCCACGCAGCCGAACGGGGCGCTGGAGACGCAACAGGACGTCGTCAAGATCTACTCCGGCCTGAACGCCACCGGCTCGCTGCTGGCCACCGTCAGCCTGTTCTCCAACGGACAACTCGGCTGCTCGGGCGCGCAGTTCTGCCGATTCGACCAGACCAGCGTGCAGTTCGCCGGTATCGCCAAGTCGGTGTCCTTCGGTGCCAATGCGCAGACGGTGCTGTACGACAACATCAGCATCACCACCGTGCCGGAGCCCACCAGCATCACGATGATGCTGGCAGGCGTCTCGGTGCTGGGCTTCCTGGCGTCGCGCCGCCGCGGCTGATCGCGCGGTTCAGGCTGACCTGTGCCGCCCAGGCGGGCAGGTCCTTTGCAAGACCGAGGGCGCCAGCGATGGCGCCCTGAAAGCGGCGCCTTGCCCACGTCGCCGTTGGCTTCGCTGGCATTGGCCGACGACCCCGTCACGCCGGGCGTGCGGGGCGGCAGGACCCACCGGCAACTCAGCGTGGCCTTGCCCTGCGGGCAGGACTGGCCGCGGCCACCCGCCGCCGCATCGCGCCGGTGACCACCGCCAGGCCGGCCAGCAGCAAGGCGCTGCTGCCCGGTTCGGGCACGGCAGCCACCGTGCCTTCGAATCGCAGGATCGGGGCCGAGAAGGGCTGCTGCTGCACCCCTGCCACCACGCTTTGCGGGATGAAGGTCTGGAAGCTCGCGCCCGTGTACCACCCGCTGAGATTGACCGTGCCCGCAGGCTGCGAAGGCACCCAGTTGGCGATGTTCACCCCCACGGCGTAGTTGCCGGAGCCGGTCAGGTTGCCCAGCCCGATGAAGTAGGTGGTTCCGGCCGTTACGCTGATCCCCGAGAAGCTGGCGTGGCCCGCGCTGTCCAGCGTGCCTGAGTACAGAGTCGTGCCGCCGTTGGTGGGCGTGTCGGTGGCGATCAGCAAGGTGGCCTGGCTGGGCGACAGCACGTTGTATTCGCAGCAACTGTGGAAGGTCGACCCCAGGCCATCCCAGGTGAAGGACTGGGGTGCGGTCCATGCCCATCCGATGGTGGAAGGGCCGAAGACAAAGTCGCCCGGAGTGGCCGAACCATTCACGTCCGTGACCACGGCGCTGGCGATGGCGCCGCTGGAACCCAGGGTCAGCAAGACGGCGAATGTGGCGGCGGCGATGGGGCTCGGGAACGAGGCTTCCATGAAGAACTCCAGGTGTTGATGAGGCTGCGCCAGTCTGCGCCTGCCCAGTCGCTGGCGCGATGGGCAGCAGGTGACGCTCAGGTGACATCGCCGGCTGCCGCGCCCCGTACGCCGCGAGTGCGTCATGGTCATCCAGGATGGCGACGCGGCCCGGCGGGAGTAGGCTTTGCCCGTGGCGACCCGTCTTCCACGCGGCGCCGCGGATGCCCTGGCCCACGCCCCATGACCTCAGAACCCGACCCCACCCCCGCGCCGCCCGCCTGGCCGGGCGATGGCACCCATCGGGTGCCTTTCACGGTCTATACGGGCGACGCCCTGCACCGCCGCGAACTCGATCGCTTCTTCTACCGCGGCCATTGGTGTTATGTGGCCCTGGAAGCCGAGATCCCGAACCCGGGCGACTTCAAGCGCACCGTGGTCGGCGAGCGGTCGGTCATCGTGGTGCGCGATGCCGACGGCGCCGTGCGCGTGCTCGAGAACGTCTGCGCCCACCGCGGCATGCAGTTCTGCCGCGAGCGCCACGGCCACCGCAAGGAATTCGTCTGCCCCTACCACCAGTGGAGCTACACGCTGCAGGGAGACCTGCAGGGCGTGCCCTTCCGCCGTGGCGTGCGCCAGGCCGGGGTCGTGCAGGGCGGCATGCCCGCCGACTTCAAGCCGGCCGAGCACGGCCTGAAGGCTCTTCAGGTGGCCACCCGCGGCGGCGTGGTGTTCGCCGCCTTCGACCCCGAAGTCCAAGCGCTTGAAGATTTTCTGGGCCCGGCCATCCTGCCGTACTTCGACCGCGTCTTCAACGGCCGCCCGCTTCGGCTGCTGGGCTACAACCGGCAGCGCATCCCCGGCAACTGGAAGCTGATGCAGGAGAACATCAAGGACCCGTACCACCCGGGCCTGCTGCACACCTGGTTCGTCACCTTCGGTCTCTGGCGCGCGGACAACAAGTCCGAGCTCAAGATGGATGCGCACCACCGGCACGCGGCCATGATCTCCACGCGCGGCGCCGCGGGCAAGGCCGACCAGGTCACGCAGGTGTCCAGCTTCAAGGCCGATATGCAGCTGCACGACGACCGATTCCTGGACATCGTGCCCGAGGCCTGGTGGGGCGGTCCTTCGGCCGTCATGACCACCGTGTTCCCCAGCCTGATCATCCAGCAGCAGGTCAACAGCGTGTCGATGCGGCATATCCAGCCCGATGGACATGGCCACTTCAACTTCGAGTGGACGCACTTCGGCTTTGCCGACGACACCGAGGCCATGACGCAGCGGCGCCTGCGCCAGGCCAACCTGTTCGGCCCTGCGGGCTTCGTGTCGGCCGACGATGGCGAGGTGATCGAGTTCTCGCAACGCGCCTTCGAGGTCACGCCCGGCCAGAGCACCCTGGTGGAACTCGGCGGCCGGGACGTGGCCGACACCGACCACATGATCACCGAGACCCTCATCCGCGGCATGTACCGGTACTGGCGCGAGGTGATGGAGCGATGACGGCCGCCGACCCCCTGGCAGGCTTCCTGGCCCTGGTGCGGCTGCAGGCCGACTATGCCCACGCCGTCGACCAGGCCGACTGGGACGCCTGGTGCGAACTCTTCACCGACGACGCCGTGTACCGGGTGGTCCCGCGTGAAAACCACGAACGCGGCCTGCCCCTGGCCACGATGGCCTTCGAGAGCAAGGGCATGGTGCGAGACCGCGCCTACGCCATCCGCCAGTCGCTGTTCCACGATCCGTACTACCAGCGCCACGTGGTGGGCCTGCCGCGCGTGTTGAAGGCGGACGCCGACCGCATCGAGTGCGAATCGAACTACGCCGTGTTCCGCACCAAGCAGTCCGAGCTGACCACGGTGTTCAACGTCGGCCGCTACCTGGATACCGTGGTCTACACGCCGGCCGGGCTGCGTTTCTCGGCCCGGGTGTGCGTCTACGACAGCGAGCTGATCCCCAATTCGCTCATCTACCCGATCTGAGGACGACGGCATGGAACCCGACACGGACTGGACACTCGCGGCCTCGGAGGACGAGCTGTGGGAGGGCGCCGGTGCCAGTGTGGTGGCGGGCGGCCGCGAATTTGCCGTCTTCAAGGTAGATGGCGCGGTGTATGCCACCGACAGCCATTGCACCCACGGCCACGCCCGGCTGTGCGAAGGCTTCGTCGAGGGCCACGAGGTGGAATGCCCGCTCCACCAGGGCCGCTTCGACCTGCGCACCGGCCAGCCGACCTGCGCCCCGGTCGTCGAACCGCTGAAGACCTACCCGGTGCGGGTCGAGGGCGGGCAGGTCTACCTCCGCCTCGGCCACACCCCTTGAATTTGGCGCTGCAGCGCCACAAATGACCCGTCGCGCAGGGCGGGTGGCACACCGGTGACAGCCGCCGTGGGCGTTGCGGGCCTACCATCGGGCCTGTGCACCTGGGAGCCTGGCCTTGAAAACGAGTCGAATCGAAGACGCACTGGCGGCCATTGCCGCCGGTCGGATGGTGGTCGTGGTCGACGACGAAGACCGCGAAAACGAGGGTGACCTCATTGCCGCGGCCGACAAAGCCACCGAGCAGACCATCGCCTTCATGGTGCGGCACACCTCGGGCGTGCTCTGCGTGGCCCTGCCGGCCGAGCGCCTGGAAGTGCTGGCGTTGCCGCAGATGGTTACCCAGAACAGCGACGCGATGAAGACCGCCTACGCCGTCACCACCGACTACCGGCACGGCACCACCACGGGCATCTCCGCAGCCGACCGTGCCCTGACGGTGCGCGCCCTGGTCGACCCCAAGGCCACCGCAGCCGATTTCAACCGCCCCGGGCACGTCTTCCCGCTGCGGGCCGTGGAAGGCGGCGTGCTGCGCCGTGCCGGCCACACCGAAGCTGCGGTCGACCTGAGCCGCCTGGCGGGCTGCCTGCCTGGCGGCGTGCTGGCCGAGGTGGTGAACGACGACGGTTCGATGGCCCGCCGCCCACAGCTGCAGGCCTTCGCCGCCGAGCACGGCCTGCCGCTGATCACTTTGCGCGACCTGATGGCCTATCGCCGCAAGACCGAGCGCATCGTCAACCGCAAGACCGGCGCCCGGCTGCCCACGCACTTCGGCGTGTTCAACATCCACGGCTACGAAGAGCTGTACACCGGCCAGGAACACGTGGCGCTGGTGATGGGCGACGTGACCACGCCCGAGCCCGTGCTGGTGCGCGTGCATTCCGAATGCATGACCGGCGAGATCTTCGGCTCCATGCGCTGCGATTGCAGGCCGCAGCTCGAAGACGGGCTGGCGAAGATCGCTGCGGAAGGCCGGGGCGTGTTGGTGTACCTGCGCGGCCACGAAGGCCGCGGTATCGGCCTGATGCACAAGCTGCGCGCCTACGCGCTGCAGGACGCCGGCCGCGACACGATCGAGGCCAACCAGGACCTGGGCCTGCCGGTGGACGCCCGCGATTACTCGGTGGGTGCGCAGATCCTGCGCGACCTGGGCGTGTGCCGCATGCGGCTCATGACCAACAACCCGGCCAAGTACCAGGGCATCGCCGACTACGGGCTCGAGATCACCGAACGGGTGCCGCTGCTCAGCGCCCCGCAGGGCGAGAACGTCCGCTACCTGAACACCAAGCAGGCGCTGATGGGGCACCTGCTGGGCCTGGGCGAGGCGCCGGCCGAAGGCGCCTGAAACCGGCGGGCCCTCCTGGGCTCGGCGCCCATATGATTTCCTGATGTCCTTTGGGAGACAACCGCAGCCTGTTTCACAACCTGCGGGTGTTCTCCATGTTCAGCTATCTGTCCGAGGTCCCGGCCTTGGGTCATGCCCTGGCCGGCCTGCTGCTTCTGGCCCTGATCATCGCCGCGGCCTTCATGCTGGGGCTGGCGCGCTACATCCCCAACGACCGCATCGGCGTGGTCGAGAAGCTCTGGAGCGCCAAGGGCTCCGTCCGCTCCGGCCTGCTGGCCATGAACGGAGAAGCCGGCTTCCAGCCCGACCTGCGCCGCGGCGGCTTCCACTTCTTCCCGCCCTTGCAATACCGGGTGCACATCCACCCGATGGTGTCGGTCACGCAGGGCAAGATCGGCTACGTCTTCGCCCGCGACGGCGTGGACCTGCCGGCCGGCCAGACCCTGGCCAGCAATGCGCTCGTGGGCGATTTCCTGGACGTGCGGGGCTTCCTGGCCGGCGGCGGCCAGAAGGGCCCGCAGCGCAAGATCCTGCGCGAGGGCACGCACATCATCAACCCGGCGCTGTTCGTGGTGATGACCGAAGAGGCCACCTACGCCTTGCGCATGAACCAGGATGAGCAGGCCTACTACGAGCGGATGCGCGAGGTGCTGGACGAGCGCAAGGGCTTCACGCCCGTGGTCATCAAGGAGATGGCCGGCCAGCACGCCAGCGACCAGCTGGCCATCGTCACCGTGCAGGACGGCCCGGCCCTGCAGCGCGAGGAACTCCTGGCTCCGGATGTGGGCGACGGCCACCATTCCTTCCAGGAGCCTGAGCTCTTCCTGCAAGCCGGCGGCCGGCGCGGGCGCCAGGAGCGCGTCCTGGTGGAAGGCACCTACTACCTCAACCGACTGTTTGCCACCGTGGAGTTCATCGGCAAGACGGTGATCCCGGTGGGCTTCGTGGGCGTGGTGGTGTCCTATACCGGCCGCAAGGGTGAAGACACCTCGGGCAGCGAATACAGCCACGGCGAGCTGGTGCGCAGCGGTTGCCGCGGCGTATGGCGCGACCCGTTGATGCCCGGCAAGTACGCCTTCAATACCTATGCGGGCAAGATCGAACTGGTGCCCACCACCAACTTCGTGCTGATGTGGCAGGCCGGGGCCAGCGGCAGCAGCTTCGACGGCAACCTGCGCGAGATCACCCTGATCACCAAGGACGCCTTCGAGCCCTTGCTGCCGCTGTCGGTGGTGGTGCACATCGACTACCGCAAGGCGCCGATGGTGGTGCAGCGCTTCGGCAACGTGAAGCAGCTGGTGGAGCAGACGCTGGACCCGATGGTCAGCAGCTACTTCAAGAACGTGAGCCAGACGCGGACCTTCATCGAGCTGATCCAGTCGCGCAGCGAGCTGCAGGCCGGCGCCAGCGTGGACATGCGCGAGCGCTTCCTGGCTTATTCGCTGGAGTTCCAGGAGGTGCTGATCGGCACACCGCGGCCGCAGCCGGGCGATAACAAGATCGAAAACATCATGGGCCAGCTGCGCGACCGACAGATCGCCCGCGAACAGGTGGAGACCTTTGCCCAGAAGCAGATCGCCGCCGACAAGCAGCGCGAGCTCAACGAGGCCGAGAAGCGGGCCGAGAAGCAGGCCGAACTGACCGCTTCGCTGGTGGACATCTCGATCAAGGAGAACCAGGGCGCGGCCAGCGTCAAGGCGGCCGAGAAGCGGCGCGAGGAAGTGCAGGCCCTGGCGCAGGCCGAGCGCTTCAAGCAGGAAACCGAGGGCCTGGGCCGCGCCGCGGCCATCCGCAGCGTGGGGGAAGCCGAAGGCGTGGCCATCCAGGCCCGCAGCACGGCGCTGGAAGGCGAGGGTGCCGACAAGCAGCTCATGCAGACCGTGATGCTGCGCCTGGCCGAGGCCTTCGAGACTGCCCGCGTGCCGCTGGTGCCGCAGATCCAGGTCGGCGGGGGCAGCGAGGCGAATGCCTTCGCCTCGCTGCTCGGGCTGATGGGGGCGCTGAAGGCCCGTGAGCTCTCGGCCGCCACCAAACCTTGATGCGCGTCAGCCCGTGCGAATCGGTGCGAACAAGAGGGTGATGTCCTCGGGTTTCCGCCGCGTGCTCCACGCCCTTGAGCCTGCTCTTGCGGGGTTGTGCTAACTTGCCGGTCCCTCCAAGAATCGAGAGCCTGCCCATGAGCCCTGCACGCACTGGCCTGCAACTCCGGTCCCAAGTCAAGCGCAGCGGTGAGCTCGAGCTCACCCTGATCAGCCAGGCCGTGCCGCAGCCGGCACCCGACGAGGTGGTGGTGCGTGTCGAAGCCACGCCCATCAATCCGTCGGACATCGGCCTGTTGTTCGGCGCGGCAGACCTGGGCACCTTGCTGGCCTCCAGCGGGCCGAACGGGCCAGTGGTGACCGCCGCGATCCCCGAGGCGGCGCTACCGTCGATGGCGCCGCGGATGGACCTGGCCATGCCCGTGGGCAACGAAGGTGCCGGCCTGGTCATCGACGCCGGTTCTTCGCCCGCCGCGCAGGCGCTGCTGGGCAAGACCGTGGCCGTGCTGGGTGGGGGCATGTACGCCCAATTCCGCTGCGTGAAGGCCGAGCAGTGCCTGGTGCTGCCAGCTGGCACCACCGCGGCCGAAGGGGCCTCCTGCTTCGTCAACCCGCTGACGGCGCTGGGCATGGTCCACACCATGCGCCTGGAGGGCCACAAGGCCCTGGTGCATACGGCGGCGGCCTCCAACCTGGGCCAGATGCTCAACCGCATCTGCATCGCCGATGGCATCGGCCTGGTCAACATCGTGCGCAAGCCCGAGCAGGCCGACCTGCTGCGCGGCATCGGGGCCCGGCACGTGTGCGATTCCAGCAGCCCCGGCTTCATGCAGGAACTGACCGAGGCCGTGCATGCCACCGGCGCCACGGTGGCCTTCGATGCCATCGGCGGCGGCCGGCTGCCCGGGCAGATCCTCACGGCCATGGAGGCGGCCATCAGCCGCCAGCCCGGCGAGTACAGCCGTTATGGATCCAACGTGCACAAGCAGGTCTACATCTACGGCGGCCTGGACACCAGCCCGACCGTCATCACGCGCAATTTCGGCATGACCTGGGGCGTGGGTGGCTGGCTGCTGTTCCCGTTCCTGCAGCGCATCGGGGCGGCCGAAGCGCAGGCCTTGCGCCAGCGCGTGGTGTCCGAGTTGAAGACCACCTTCGCCAGCGGATATTCCGGCGAGATCTCGTTGCACGACGCGCTCAAGCCCGAGGTCATTGCCCACTACACACGCAGGGCCACCGGCGTCAAGTTCCTGATCAATCCGAACAATGGCATGCCCCCGGCCTGAAGCCCGCCCCGGGCGTGCTCGCGTACGCTCGGCCCCATGAAACGACGCCGCCTTTTGCTCGCCGGCCCCACCTGGGCTGCCGGCCTTGCCACGGCCGCCCTGCTTGCCCCGGAGTCCCCCGCGATGGCCTTTCGCCGATCCCCTGCCCCCCCTCCCGTCTTCCCGCTCGAAGAAGCCAGCGCGTCCAGCCTGGCCAAGGCGATGGCCGAGGGCCACGCCACCTCCGAGAAGTTGACCGACGCCTACCTGGCCCGCATCGAATCCATCGACCGCCACGGCCCGCGCTTGAACAGCATCATCGAGCTCAACCCCGAAGCGGTGGCCCTGGCCAAGACGCTGGACGCCGAGCGCAAGGCCGGCCACCTCCGCGGCCCGCTGCACGGTCTGCCGGTGCTGATCAAGGACAACATCGCCACCGGCGACCGCATGAGCACCACCGCCGGCTCGCTGGCGCTGCACGGCGTGCGCGCCGTGCGCGACGCCCACGTGGCCAAGCGCCTGCGCGACGCCGGCGCGGTGATCCTGGGCAAGACGAACCTGAGCGAATGGGCCAACATCCGCTCCACGCGGTCCACCAGCGGCTGGAGCGGCCGCGGCGGCCTCACCCGCAACCCCTATGCGCTGGACCGCAGCACCAGCGGCTCCAGTTCCGGCACGGGCGCTGCCATTGCGGCCAGCCTGGCGGCCTTCGGCGTGGGCACCGAGACCGATGGTTCCATCGTCTCGCCCTCGTCGATCAACGGCCTGGTGGGCTTGAAGCCGACGGTGGGCCGGGTCAGCCGGGACGGCATCATCCCCATCGCCCACAGCCAGGACACCGCCGGGCCGATGACGCGCACCGTGGCCGATGCGGCGCTGCTCTATGCCGCACTGGCCGGGCCCGATGCGGCCGATCCCGTGACGCTGGGGGCCCCCGCGGTGGGCGAGCCGCAGATGTCGCCCGATGCGCTGAAGGGCGTGCGGCTGGGCGTGGCGCGGGCGTATTTCACGCGCTTCGACGAGGCCGATGCGGTCATCGACAAGGCCATCGACAAGCTGCGGGCCCTGGGTGCCGAGATCGTCGATGACGCTGCCCTGCCGTCGCGCAGCTACCGCGATGCGGAACTGAGCGTGCTGCTGCACGAACTCAAGCACGACCTGGCCCTGTGGCTGCGCACCTTCGCCCCGCATGCGCCGGTGCAGACCCTGGCCGACGTGATCGCCTTCAACGAAGCCCACCGCGAGCAGGAGATGCCGTGGTTCGGGCAGGAGCTGTTCCAACAGGCGCAAGCCCTGGGCGGCCTGGACAGCCCCGCCTACACCGAGGCGCTGGCCCGCTGCATCCAGGGCTCGCGCGCCGAAGGCCTGGACAAGGTCTTCGAGGGGCAGCGCCTGGATGCCGTCATCGCCCCGACCGGCGGCGTGGCCTGGCTGATCGACCCCACGGCCGGCGACCATTTCGGCAGCAGCTTCGCGGGCCCTGCCGCCGTGGCCGGCTACCCGCACCTGACCGTGCCGGCCGGCTTCGTGCGTGGCCTGCCCATCGGCTTGTCCTTCGTCGGGCCGGCCTGGAGCGAGTGGCGGCTGCTGGCCATGGGCCAGGCCTTCGAGCAGGCCACGCGGCACCGGCGCGCGCCGAAGTACGTCAAGCGCAGCGTGCCGCTCTGAAGGCCGGACCCTGGTCGAAGCATTGGTCCGGAATTGGGTGAGTCGACCGGCTGACCGGCGAGGCCCGGGCCAAGGCCAGCTTTCCCAGGGTGAGCCCTGAGCCCCAGCCCGCGGTAGCGCTTGTATCCTCGCTGCACATCAACGAGGAGAACCCGTGGACAAGCCCAATAAGAACCAATTTGCCCGAGCCGCCCTGCGCGGTCGGCGATCCATCGCCGTCGCGCTGTTGTCGGTGTGCGGCGCCGCAGCGTGGGCCCAGACCCCTGCGCCGGCCATCCCGCCCAGCTGGGCCCAAGGCCGCACGGCCGCGCAGGAAGGCATGAACCTGTCTCCGCACCCGCCCGGCATGATGGCGCTGGACGCTTCGGACATTCCCACCGCTTCGCTCATGGCCCCGCCCGGGTTCAAGGTGGAGCTCTGGGCGTCGGGTGCGCCCAATGCGCGCTCGATGGCCTTCGGCTCCAAGGGCACGCTGTTCGTCGGCACGCGCTTCGTGGGCAATGTCTATGCCATCGTCGACAAGGGCGGCAAGCGCGAAGTCAAGACCATCGCCAAGGGCCTGTACCGGCCCAACGGCGTGGCCTTCAAGGACGGATCGCTCTACGTGGCCGAGCTCTCGCGCATCCTGCGCTACGACGACATCGAGAACCACCTGGACAACCCGCCCGCGCCCGTGGTGGTGCTGGACGGCCTGCCCAAGGACGAGGCCCACGGGTGGAAGTACCTCACGCTCGGCCCGGACGGCAATCTGTACTTCCAGATCGGCTCGCCCGGCAACATCGTGATCCCCCCCTACACGCACGCCACCATCAACCGCTTCAACCTCAAGACCAACAAGCTCGAGGTGGTGGCCATGGGCGTGCGCAACAGCGTGGGCATGGACTTCCACCCCGTGACCAAGGAGCTGTGGTTCACCAACAATGCGCGCGACTGGGTGACGGACGACCTGCCCAACGACACCTTGCAGCGGGTCACGCACAAGGGGGCGCATTTCGGCTTCCCGTTCTGCCACCAGGGCGACCTGCCTGATCCCGAATTCGGCGGCGGTCGCGACTGTGCGCAATTCGACCAGCCCTCGGCCAAGCTCGGGCCCCACGTAGCGGCACTGGGCATGCGCTTCTACACCGGCAGCATGTTCCCGGCCAGCTACAAGGGCAGCGTCTTCATTGCCGAACACGGCTCCTGGAACCGCAGCAAGAAGACTGGCTACCAGGTGGTGAACGTGCCGGTGGGTCCCGACGGCAAGGCCGGCCAGCCGCAGCCCTTCCTCACGGGTTGGCTCAAGGGCGAGGACTTCTGGGGCCGCCCGGCCGACGTGCAGACCATGGCCGACGGCTCGATGCTGGTTTCGGACGACGTGGCTGGCGCGATCTTCCGCGTCTCGGCCGTCAAGTGAAGGCCGGCGCGCTGGCCCTGGCCTGCCTGGCCGCCTGGACACTGCCGGCCGCCGCGGCGCCGGCAGACCCCGTGGCCGGCGCGGCCAAGGCCGAGGTTTGCCGCACCTGCCATGGGCCGGCCGGCGTGTCCGCCGACCCGGCCATTCCCTCGCTCGCGGGGCAGCCGCCCTTGTCCATCCTCTACCAGCTCATCCAGTTCCGTGAGAAGCGGCGCCTGGCCGCGGACATGAACGCGGTGGCCGCGCCGCTCAGCGACCAGGACATGAAGGACCTGGCGGCCCACTTTGCCGCGCAGCCGCCCGCCCCGGGCTTCCCGCCGGGCGAGCCTGCGCTGCTCGATACGGGGAGGCAAATCGCGCAAGCGCAGCATTGCAATTCCTGCCACATGCCTGGCCTGAAAGGGCAGAAGCACATCCCCAGGCTGGCCGGCCAGCCGCTGGGTTACCTGCGCACGCAGCTGCTCAATCTGAAGAGCGGTGTCCGGGCCGACATCGATGGCACCATGGCCAGTGCGGCGCAGGTGCTCAGCCCGGCCGATATCGAAGCCGTCTCGGCCTACGCGGCCAGCCTCGGGCCCTGAGCTGCGGCCGCAGCGTCCTGCCGCGGGATAGCCACCCAGCATGCAGCCTCAGCGCATCGCCACGCTTCAGGACATCGAGCGCATCGAGGCCGGGCCCTATGCCGCGTTCATGCCGCACGCCAGCGTCTTCGCCGCGCTGGCCGACGCGGCCGGGCGCCACGCGGGGCGCCGGGCCCTGAGCTTCGTCGAGGCGGCCGAGGCCCCCGAGCGCACACGCCATTGGACCTACCGGGACTACCTGGGCGAGGTGACGCGCGCGGCCCGCCTGTTCCGCGATCTGGCCGGCCCGGACGAGCCGCGCGTGGCCATGCTCCTGCCGGCCATCCCGCAGGCCCACTGGACACTCTGGGGTGCCGAGACGGCGGGCGTGGCCTGCCCGATGAACCTGCTGCTGGACCCCGCTCATCTGGCCGGGCTGATCGACGCCTCGGGCGCCAACATCCTCGTGGCCTTGGGCCCCAACCCCGAGCTGGACGTGTGGTCGCGCGTGCAGGGCTTGCGCGAGCGATGTCCGGGCCTGCGCCATGTGCTGGCCGTGGGGCCGGCCTCGAACTGCCCCGCCGGCGCCATCGATTTCGACAACGCCCTGGCTGCGCAGCCGGCTGGCGATCTCGCCTTCGAGCCGACGCGAGCTCCCGATCGGCTGGCTGCGCTGTTCCACACCGGCGGCACCACCGGTGCGCCCAAGCTGGCGCAACACAGCCATGGCAACCAACTGCACGCGGCGTGGTCGGCGGCGCAGTTCTATGCGATGGAACCGGGCGATGCCATCCTGAACGGCTTTCCGCTGTTCCACGTGGCCGGCTCGCTGGTCTTCGGCCTGTCGGCGCTGCTGTCGGGGGCGGAAGTGGTCCTCCCCACGCTGCTGGGCCTGCGCAACACGTGCTTCGTGCCGCGCTATTGGGAGGTCGTCGAGCGGCACCGCATCACGCTGCTGGCGGCGGTACCCACGGTGATCTCCACGCTGTTGGGCATCGATCCGTGCGGTGCCAGCCTGCGCTCGGTGCGCGCCTTGCTGACGGGGGGCTCGCCCTTGCCGCCCGAGCTGGCCGAGGCATTCGAGCAGCGCTACGGCATACCGGTGCGCAACATCCTGGGCATGACCGAAAGCGCGGGCATCGTCTGCATCGAGCCCTTCCATGCCGGGCGTACGCCAGGGTCCTGCGGGCTGCGCCTTCCGTACACCCAGGTGCAGGCGGTGAGCGCGGCGGACGGTGCAGAGTGCGCGGCGGGGCAGAGCGGCATCGTGCGCCTGCGCGGCCCGCACGTCAGTGCCGGCTACACCGATG
>CAIJPE010000231.1 GCA_903822435.1 uncultured beta proteobacterium
CGGTCGCGGTGCAGCAAGGTGTAGCCAGGCCCCAATGCGTCCAGCACCGACCGGCCGTCGTCCAGCCACACGTGCGGCAGGCGGCAGCCCGGCACGGTGGAAGGGATGAAGCTGCCCATTGTGTAGTCCGGCGGCGATTCGCCGTCATCGACGATGAGCGTGGAGCCGCCGTAGTAGTAGCCGAAGTTCAGGCCGGCACAGCAGAACTGCTGCACGTTCAGGGCAAAGGCCTCGGCGCCGATGCGCTCGCGCTCGGCCGCACCCGCGGCGTCGCCGGCCTCGATGTTGGCGGGCACGGCACTGCGTGCCCGGATCATCTTGGCCGCGTGATCCATCGCGAAGTGCGAGACCTGCTGCGTGATGGGCTGGCGTTCGGCCTCGTAGGCGTCCAGGATGCGCGCATCGCCCCAGCCGTGGACCCGCGCGGCCAGCAGCCAAGACAGGTGCGTGGCGTCCGCGATGCCGGCATTCATGCCGTACCCCGCATACGGCACCCACAGGTGCGCGGCATCGCCGGCGATGAACACCCGGCCATCGCGGAAGCGGTCGGCCACCAGGCGGCGGCCGACCCAGTCTTCCTTGCTGAGGATCTCGTACTCGAAAGCCGGCTCCACGCCCAGGATCTCGCGGATGGACGCATCGCGGTCGACCGAATCGAATTCCGGCTCGTCGGCGCTCAGGTGGTTGTGCACGAGCCAAGTTTGCGCACCGTCGATGGCGAACACCGTGCCGCAGCGCCTCGGGTTGACGCTGTAGCAGCACCAGGCCCGCGGCTCGGAGATGAGCGCCGCCAGACCCGGCGCGCGGATGTAGGTGGACTGCACGCGCTGAATGACGGGCGTGCCTTCGAGCCGCGCCCCCATCTGCTTGCGCACGCTGGAGCTGCCGCCGTCGCACCCCACCAGGTAGCGGGCCCGCAGGGTGCGGCTGCGGCCGCTGTCCAGGTCGAGCAGCGAGACGGTCACGCCCTGCTCGTCCTGCGTGTAGCCGCTGAGCTGCGTGCGGTTGTGCAGGGTGACGCCCGGCTGAGCGGCGGCATGCCGCAGCAGGATGGGCTCGAGGTACAACTGGTTGATGCGGTGCGGAGGCTCGGGCGTGGGCCACCAGCCGTCGGGACCGTGGGTATCGGTGTAGCGGTCGCGACGGCAGGGAATCGGAATGCGCGCGAGGGGCAGTCCCGTCATGCTGGTGCGAAAGACCACGTCGTTGGGGAAATCGGCCGGCAGCCCGGCGTCGCGCAAGGCCGGTGCGATGCCCAGGCGGCGGAAGATCTCCATGCTGCGCGCACTGACGTGGTTGCACTTGACGTTGGGGGGCTCGGCAAAGCGGCGCGGTTCGGCCAGCGCCGTTCGCACGCCGCGCGCGCTCAGGTCCATGGCCAGGGTCAGGCCCACCGGGCCGGCGCCGGCGATGAAGACGTCGATGTCGTGCGTCATGGGGTGATGCGTTCAGTCCAGCTTGATGTTGGCGGTGCGAATGACCTTGGCCCACTTGGCGGTTTCGCTGCGGATGATGGCCTCGAAGGCCTCTGGCGTGCTGGGCGAGGGCTCGACCCCCAGGGCGCGCAGGGTGTTGCGCACGGCCTCATCGTTCAGCGCGGCACCGATCTCGCCACTCAGCCGGTTGACGATCGCCTGCGGCGTGCCGGCCGGCGCCACCACGCCGAACCAGCCGGTGGAGTCGTAGCCCGGCAGGCCGGACTCGGCCACGGTGGGCACGTCGGGCAACTGCGCCAGGCGCTGCGGGCTGGTCACGGCAAAGGCCACCAGCTTGCCGGCGCGGATCTGCGCCAGCGCCGCCGGCAGGTCGACCATGCCCAGCGGCACCTGGCCGGCCAGCACGTCCAGCGCCGCCGGACCCGAGCCCTTGTACGGCACCTCGGTGAACTTCACGTCGGCCATCTGGGCCAGCAGTTGCGCGCTCAGGTGCATGGCCGTGCCGTTGCCGCCATGCGCCAGGGCCAGGCCGCCAGGCCGCGACCGGGCCAGGGCGATCAGCTCGCGCTGGTTGCGCGCCGCGATGGAGGGGTGGCCGACGATCACGAAGGGAATGGCCGCCAGCATCGCCACGGCCTTGAGGTCCTTCAAAGGGTCGAAAGGCATCTGCGGGTACAGGCTGACGTTGGCCGCCAGTGCGCCCGCCGCTCCCACGCCCAGGGTGTAGCCGTCGGGTGGCGCCTTGGCTACCAGCGTCATGCCGATGTTGCCACCCGCGCCAGGCCGGTTGTCCACCAGCACCTGCTGGCCGAGCTTGTCGTTCAGGCGGGGTGTGATCAGGCGCACCACCGCATCGGCGCTGCCGCCCGGCGGGAATGTCACCACCATGCGGATGGGCTTGTTCGGGTAGTCGGCCTGGGCGCGCGCCGCCGGCAGGCACAGGGCCGCCAGGCTGGCACCGATCCAGGTGCGCCGGTCGACTGTCGGGAACGGGTTCATCGGGTGGCCTCCCGCACGAGGTTGCGTGCGATGACGAGTTGCTGGATCTGAGAGGTGCCTTCATACAGGCGGAACAGGCGCACGTCGCGATAAAAGCGCTCGATGCCGTAGTCTGCGATGTAGCCCGCGCCGCCGAAGATCTGCACGGCTCGGTCGGCCACGCGGCCGCACATCTCGCTGGCGTACAGCTTGCAGCAGCTGGCCTCGGTGGCCACGGGCTTGCCGTCGTCGCGGCGCCGCGCGGCGTCGATGACCATGCACCGCGCCGCATAGATCTCGGCCTGGCTGTCGGCCAGCATGGCCTGCACCAACTGGAAGTCCGCGATGCGCTGGCCGAATTGCTTGCGCTGCACGGCGTAGTTCAAGGCATCGCGCTGCATGCGCTCGGCCACCCCGACGCAGAGAGCCGCAATGTGGATGCGGCCCTTCTCCAGCACTTTCATGGCGGTCTTGAAACCCTGCCCTTCACGCCCGCCGATGATCTGCGCGGCGGGCACCCGGCAGTCGTCGAAGTGCACGTCGGCGGTGTGCGCGCCGCGCTGGCCCATCTTGCGGTCCTTGGGTCCTACGGTGATGCCCGGCGTGGCGGCCTCGACGATGAAGGCCGACACCCCGCCGGCGCCCTTGTCGGCCGGATTGGTGCGCGCCATCAAGGTGAACAGGCCGGCTTGTGGTGCATTGGTGATGTAGCGCTTGGTGCCGTTGATGACGTAGTGCTCGCCGTCGCGGATGGCCGTGGTGCGCAGCGAGGCGGCGTCACTGCCGGCATCGGGTTCCGTCAACGCGAAAGTCGCGATCAGTTCGCCGCTGGCCAGGCGCGGCAGGTAGTGTGTCTTCTGCTCGTCGGTGCCATCCAGCAAGATGCCCTGCGAGCCGATGCCCACGGTGGAGCCGAAGACCGAGCGAAAGGCCGGCGAGGTCTGCCCCATGGCCAGCATCACCATCACCTCTTCTTCCATGGTGGCGCCCAGGCCGCCATAGGCCTCGGGCAGGGTCAGCCCGAAGAGGCCCAGGGCCTTCATGCTGCGGACGATGCGCTCGGGGATCTCATCGCTGTCGGCCACTTCGGCTTCAGCAGGCACGAGCTCTTCACGGACGAAGCGGTTGACCGCATCGAGCAGGGCTTCGAGGGTGGAGGCGTCACGGATCATCGGGTTTCCTTGTTCGGGCTTCGTCGGCGCCTGAGCTTGATCTTGCCCCCGCAAGGGTGCCCCCGCGACGGTAGGAACCCCACGATGGCCGTGGCCCTGATGTTGCTAGTGCACCCGGTCTGCGTGAAGGGCACCCCGCAGGCGCAAGGTGATCAACCCCCGCGGTGCCGCCGGCCGTCCCACGGCCCATCGACGCAAGGACCTGACGATGACCGGAACACAGCCCCACCCGTCCCAACCCGGCGTGCGCGTCATGGGTCAGCGCCTGGCCTGGCTGGCCGCCACGCTGGCCTGCGGTTCGGCCAGTGCCTTCAACTACGTGGCCGACGCCAACGGCACCTATTGGGGTATCCAGGATGCTGCGGCGCCGCGTGTGGACACCGGCAGCATCCGCGCCACGCAGGTCGGACCGGGCCAGACACCGGCCTTCAGCACCTCCATCAACGGCTTCGCCGGCATCAAGGTGATGGTCGTCCCCCCCGCCAAGGGGGAGGTGGCCGCCGCACCGGCCACACCGCGCATGAATGGCGAGTTGATCCGCGGCTTCGGCCTGCAGTTCGACGGCGTCGACCGCTTCACCACCACGCAATCCGTCCCGCTGGGCGGGGTGAAGATCTCGCGCACGGTCGACATCCAGCGCACGGCCAACTGGGGCCGCTGGCTGGACACTTTCACCAACGTCACGCGCACCCCCATCCGGATCAAGGTGGCCTTCGGCGGCCAGTCGGGCATCGGCAATTCGGGCGGCAATTCCAGCGCAGTCGTCGACACGTCCACCGGCGACACCGCCATCACCCCGGCCGATGGCTGGGTGATGGCCGCCACACCGCTTTCGGGCACCACGCTGGTGGGCGCACCGCAGGCCACGGTGCTCGGCACGCCTGCCCCGTTCGGCGGTGCCATGACCTTCGTGGGCCACTGGCTGTACGACAGTTTCAGCACGCCCTTCACGCCCGTAGGCCACGACGGCAACTTCCAGGCCTACGTGTATGAGCTGGCGTTGCCGCCGGGGCAGAGCCGCTCGCTGCTGCATTTCGTGGTCCTGGGCCAGCGCGTCACCACGGCCACGTCGGCGGCCGAGCGCTCGGCCGTGAGCGCCGTGGCCAGCACACTGGTGAATGCGCCGGTGCTCACGGCACTTACCACCGCCGAGCTCTGCTCGATCACCAACTTCAGCGCCAAGGCCTTGAGCGCAGCCGGGTTCAACCGCGAATCCGCCTGCAAGGACCCACGCAACCTGGTCGTGGCCCAGGCCCCCATCGCCCCTGAACGACTGCCCCTCACCACGGCCCGCTACGACGTGGTGGAGAAGACCATTGCTCAGCTGCAGGCCGACATGGAAGCGGGCGTGACCACCTCGGTGGAGATCACGCAGGCCTACCTGGACCGCATCGCCACCTACGATCGCGGGCCCTTCGGCTTCAACGCGTACGAGATCGTGGCGTCCGACGCGCTGGCTCAGGCCGCGGCGGCCGACCAGGCTCGCCGGGGCGGCCGCCGCGGCACCCTGTTGGGCATCCCCATCGGCGTGAAGAACCTTTACGACACCTTCGACATGGCCACCACCAACGGCAGCCTTACCTTCGAGGGCTTCCGCCCCACCCGGGATGCCTTCCAGGTGGCGCGCCTGCGGACAGCCGGCGCCGTGATCCTGGGCAAGACCGCACTCGAAGAGTACGCCACCAGCGGCAACTATTCCAACGACGCCTGGGGGCAGGTCTGGAACGTCTTCGGGCCTTCACGATCGGCGCTGGCCTCCAGCGGCGGGTCCGCCAGTGCCCTGGCCGCCAGCCTCGCGGCCGGCGCCCTGGGCTCGCAGACCGGTGATTCTCTCTATGCGCCTTCCAGCGGCGCCAGCCTGGTCACGCTGCGCGGCACCGACGGCCTGCAGAGCGGCACGGGCGTGATGCCCCTTTCGTGGCTGACCGACTTCGGCGGCGCCATCGCGCGTTCGGTGCCCGACCTGGCCGACATGCTGACCATCCTGGCCGGCACCGACCCCGCCGACCCGGCCACGGCGCTGGCCGATTCCAGGATCCCGGCGGACTGGCGGTCCGTGCTCGATCCCAACGCCCTGCAGGGCAAGCGCATCGGCTACATCCCATCCGTCTGGGTCGACCCTTTCGGCACCACCGGGACCACCGACGCCGAGCGCGCGGCCCTGCAGTTCCTGCGCGACGCCGGTGCCACCATCGTGGAAATGGGCGTGACGGTGGGCGGCACCGACACCCCGCCCTCGCCCACCGACACCACCACCGGCAATCTCACGCAGGAAGGTTGGATGCAGTACATCGACAGCCACCCCGAACTGGCGGTTCAGGGCTTTGCCATCCGCAACGCCGTGGACGTGAGCTGCTCGCAGCGCAAGGTGGCCTACGTGCGGGCCGACGTCAGCGCTTGTGCGGTGGCCCCGGCTGCACGCATGTCGCAAGCCGAGATCGACGCCAAGCGCGCGCAGCGGGTGCTGCGGCAAGCCGCTGCCAAGGGCTGGATGGACGCGGCCAACGTCGATGCGGTGATCTACCCCGGCCTGCTGAGCGACATCAGCTTGAACGACGGCGGCGGCGGGCGTGCATCATTCGGGCGGCGCGACACGCCGGGTGCTTCATACGGCATACCGACGGTGGTCTTCCCGGCAGGCGTCAACGACCGCGGGCAACCCATCAACATCCAGTTGCTGGGCCGGGCCTGGGACGACCCGAAGCTGGTGGGCTACGCCTACGCATTCGAGCTGCGGGCCCAGGCCGCCGGCAAAGGACACGTGGCCGCCAGCGGGGTACCGGCCTTGCGCGTGGTGCAGCCGCTCGTGGCCGGCCGGCCGACTGCCAGGGCACCCTGAGCCGCGCCGTGGTGCAGCCTCAGGCCCGTGCGGTCGCGATCTCTTCCAGGCGCGTGGTGTAGCGAGGCGAACGCCGTTCCTGGCGGCCGCTGTGGTCGCCGTTGCGGGCCTGGTGGGCGGCGCTGGCCACCGTGACGGCGCCCCGACCGAAGCGCCGGTTCAGCGCGTCCAGCGCGCCCATCAGCCGAGCACCATCCACGCCCCGTGGCCCGGGGGCTGGCCGGCATGGCAGGGTGCTTCCTTGTGTGCCGGCTTGTGCGCCGGCGGGGGAGGCGCCGAACAGATCCAGCTTGCCTTGCTGAAGGCCCTCGGGCTGCAAGGCCATCAGCATGACGCCTGCCTTCACATAGTTGAACCCCGGCCGGTACAGACCGTTCAGCGCCTGGACCGCAGCCTGGATGACCAACCGTGTGTCGGCCGAGGGGCGGGCCAGTGGCCAGGTGGTGCTGGGGCTGTGCTGCCGGTCATTCTGGCGGAACGGGCTGGTGGCGATGAAGACGTGCACCGCGCCGGCCGCAGCCGCTTGCTGGCGCGCCTTTTCCGCCACGCGCGTGGCGAACTGGCTGACCACCTCCACGAGGCCGGCCAACTCGGTGATGGGCGAGCCGAACGAGCGCGAGCACATGATCTGCTGCTGCGGCGCCGGCTCATGGTCGACGTCGAGGCAGGCGGTGCCCCGCAGTTCGAGCACGGTCTTCTCTAGCACCACGCTGAACTGCCTGCGCAACGTGGCCGCATCGGCGTGGACCAGGTCGAGCACCGTATGGATGCCACCTTCGTTCAGCCGTGCGGTCGAGCGCCGCCCGATGCCCCAGACATCGCCCACCGGGGTGGCGCCGAAGACCTGCCGCAGCGCATCCAGCGGCACGGCGCCCAGGTGGCAGACCTGGGCAAATTCCGTGGGGTAGGAGCCCGGTTTGCGTTCGGCCATCTTGGCCACGTGGTTGGCCAGCTTGGCCAGGGTCTTCGTGGGCCCGAAGCCAACGCTGGTGGGCAGGCCGGTCCATTGCAGCACCTGCGCCCGCATCTCGCGCCCGATCGGCACCAGATCGCCGGGCACGCCATCGAAGTCGAGGAAGGATTCGTCGATGCTGTAGACCTCCTGCCGCGGCGCATGGCGCCCCACCAGGGCCATCATGCGGCTGGACATGTCCCCATACAGCTCGAAATTGGCCGACAGCGCGACAAGCCCGGCTTGGCGCTGCAGGTGGCGAACCTGGAACCAGGGCTGCGCCATCTTCACACCGAGGTCCTTGGCCTCGTTGCTGCGCGCGATGCAGGCGCCGTCGTTGTTGGACAGCACCACCACCGGCCGGCCGATGAGCGAAGGGTTGAACACGCGTTCGCAGCTGACGTACATGTTGTTGACGTCCACCAGCGCGTACATGGGATGCACCGGGCCCTTCAGACGGGCATGGCCTTGATGACCTGCGTGACCACGCCCCAGAGCTGCATCGCCGTGCCCTCGTGGGCCACGATGTCGGCACAGCCTGCGGCCGGGGCGTGAAGACGGGCCGTGCCGCCCTGGCGGACGAGCTGCCGGCACAGGAATTCATCTTCGACCACCGCGATGACCACGTGGCCATGGGCGGGTGACAGGGCGCGGTCGACCAGCAGCAGGTCGCCGGCATCGATGCCCATCTCATGCATGGCGCTGCCGGCGGCGCGCATCAGGAAGGTAGCTTGCGGGTGGGGCACGAGGATGTCGTTCAGGTCGAGCCGAGTGACCCCGCTGTCGCCCGCTGGCGAACCGAATCCGATGGCCACGCTGGCCCTCGTGCTGCCGGGGGCGGCACCAGGATCCTTGCCGACGCGGACGATGGCGAGGGCGCTCTGCTCGGGACTGTACATCTATACAGTATAACCATCGTGCGGTGCCGACGGGACATTCGCAGACTGCGGCGGGCATCAGGCACAAGCAGACGCCGTGAACCATCCCGTCCACTGCCCCGAGGCCCGCAACCGTGGTTTGACCGAGCGCAAGCCAGCCCGGCCCGCGGCGGCCTAGAGTTCAGGCGCGAAGACCCTTGGAGAAATCGATGAAGCGCCGGCAACCCTTGTTCCTGGCGGCTGCCCTGATCGGCCTCGTGGTCGGCAGCGCCCAGGCTTCCGAGACGCTTTCCACGCAGGGAGGCTGCTCGATCTGCCATGCGCCGGCCAAGAAGCTGGTGGGCCCTGCCTTCCGCGACATCGCGCTCAAGTACAAGGGCCAATCCAATGCGATGGCGCTGCTGACCGACCGCATCCGCAAGGGCAGCAAGGGCGTCTGGGGCCCGGTGCCCATGCCGCCCACGCCTGTCGCCAAGCTCAACGACGCCGACCTGAAGGCCCTGCTCGCCTGGGTGCTCAAGCCGCCGGGTTGATGGCGGGGTGGGCCCCGGCCCCGCCATCGACGCGGTGCTGGCCGATGCGGCCGAGTTCGATGGCGATGCTGGCCTTGGCCAGCAGCGTGAACACCAGCGCTCCCAGCGCCCAGATGCCCAACGCAACCGCCCCCTCGCGCCACGTGGGTGTGTACTCGAAGACCTCGCCCAGCGGCGTGGGAATGAAGCCGGGCACCACCAGGCCCATCCCCTTCTCGATCCAGATGCCCGTGAAGGCGAGCCCGCAGGCGACGTTCAGCCACCGTGTCGTGCCGCGCAGCGCATGGATCGACAGGATCGTCACGGCCACGAGATTCATGGCCAGCGCAGTCCAGATCCACCCGCGCAAGGAGCCCAGGCCGCCCAGTCCGAAAAACAGGTAGCGGATGGAACCGGCGTGACTGGTCTCGTTGTAGAAGTCCGTGAACAGTTCAGCGGCCACGAAGAACAGGCTGATCTGCAGCGAGATCGTCATCACCAGCGCCAGCGTGTCGATCACGCTCTGCTTGACCGGGTAGTCGGTCACCCTGCGGATGACTTGCAGCACCAGGATGATCAGCGCCGGGCCCGAGGCAAAGGCCGATGCGATGAAGCGCGGGCCGAGCAGTGCCGTGTGCCAGAACGGCCGCCCGGCGTTGGCCGAGAACAGGAAGGCCGTGACGGTGTGGATCGAGATGGCCCAGAACATCGCGATGACCACCACCGGGAAATAGCGCTTGAGCACCGGCTCGTGGCCGCGCCAGTGGCAGAAATGCACGTACAACGGCAGGGCGAGGTTCAGCACCAGGTAGCCGCTGAGCACCACGACGTCCCAGGCCAGGAGCGACATCGGCCAGTTGAGGCGCCCCACCAGCGGGAACATGTGCCACACGCGTTCGGGGTGGCCCAGATCCACCGTCACGAACAGCATGGCGCAGATCACCGCCGCCACGGCCAAGCCTTCGCCCAGCAGCACCACGGCCTTCACGTCCTGGCGGTGGAACAGGTAGGCCGGGATCACCAGCAGCACCGCAGCGGCGGCAATGCCCACCAGGAAGGCGAAGTTGGAGATGTAGAAGCCCCACGACACCTGGTCGCTCATCCCGGTGACGACCAGGCCTTGGCTGAGCTGGCCGGTGTAGGCCCAGGCGCCAAAGGCGATCAGCACCCCGAGTGCGCCCATCCAGCGCCAGTAGGCCGTGCCGCCGCGCAGCATCTCGTACAGCCCGTCCCGCACGAATCGGAAGGCCGTGTTCATCGCGTGCTCGCCAGGTCATCGCTGAAGTACCAGAACTTCGGCTCGGTGCCGAGCTCTTCCTTCAGCCGGAACACCGCCTTGTGCTCCAGCACGTAGCGGATCTCGCTCTTGGGGTCGAGCAGGTTGCCGAACACCCGCGCCCCGGTGGGGCAGGCTTCCTGGCACGCAGGCTGGCGGCCGGCGCGGGTGCGCTGGGTGCACCAGTGGCACTTCTCGACCACGCCCCTGGGCCGCGGCCGGTTGCCCAGGTAGCTGGTGTCCGGGTTCAGCTCGGCCACGGGAATCTGCGGCTCGGTCCAGTTGAAGTGCCGCGCCCAGTAAGGGCAGGCCGTCATGCAGTAGCGGCAGCCGATGCACCAGTCGTAATCGACCACCACGATGCCATCGGCTTCCTTCCAGGTGGCCTGGGTGGGGCAGGCTTTCACGCAGGGCGGGTTGTCGCACTGCATGCAAGATACCGGCAGGTAGAACTTGCCGGGGGCCGGCACGGTCTCGGGGTCGTAGTAGTGCTCGGAAGTCTCCAGGTCCATCGTGCCCTTGCTCATTTCCAGCACGCGGATGTACTGCACCTGTGAATCCCGGCCCAGGTTGTTCTCCTTGACGCAGGCGTCGACGCAGTCGCGGTAGCCCTGGCACTTGGAGATGTTCAGCGCATAGCCGAACACCACGCCGGGCTGCGGCTTGGTGTCCTGGCAATGGATGGCCACGCCATGCTGGCGCTGAGCCTTGCGCTCGATGCGTTCCAGGGCCGAGCGGATTTCGTCCGCACTCATGCGCTGGTAGTGGTCCTGAAAGAAGCTGCCGAGCGCATCCTGCAGCGTGCTGCCGCCCCAGGCGGCCTGTGCCACGCCCGCACCGCCTGCGGCACCCGCCGCCGCCACACCGGACAGGAACCGGCGGCGGGTCCGGTCCAAGCCTTCTTCCGGCTTCTGCTCAGGGCTGGGTGGCTGGTGCATGTCGGCTTCCTTCGGATGTCTTCTGCCAGGGCAGCGGCCTGGCCTCCTGAACACGGACCATCGGCTGCAGGCCGGCGCGCACCGGGGGGGCCTTGCCGGGTTGTCGCGGGGCGATCAGCGGGTTGTGCGGGTCGTGGCAATGCGTGCAGGCATAGAGCTCTCGTTCACCCTGCCAGCCGGCCACGCGCTTGCCGTGGCCGCCGTAGAACCAGTCGCGTTGCCGGGCGCTGTGGCACTGGCCGCAAAGCAGGTAGGACTGATCGAAGTCGACCTTCGCACCCCCGATGGTGTGCAGCACATCGCGGTCGTTGCCCTGGTGGCAGTCCAGGCACCAGAAGCGGCCGTTGCCATGGGCCAACGACGCGTTGTGCGGCGCATTGACCAGCTTGCGCGGCCGCGGGTTCAGCGGCAGCACCTTGTGACATTGGCTGCACGGGTACAGCGCCAGTTGCGCCTTGCGCGGAACCACGCCGAAGGCCGGTGCATCGGCATAGCCCGTGAAGATCTGGGGCTCGGTCGGCTCGGGCGGGGCGGGCGCCCGGTTCTCTCGCAGCGGGCGGTGCGTGGGCGGCGCCGAGGCCGCCTGCGCGGCGGCCGCAGGCTCTGCACTCTGGGCCCACCGGGGCAGGCCGAGCGTGCCCGCAAGCAGCACGAGGCCCAGCACGAGGCCCGGC
>CAIJPE010000232.1 GCA_903822435.1 uncultured beta proteobacterium
CATGCCGGCCGACCTGGGTGGCATCGGGCAGCCCGGCACGGCCGCGCTGGCCGCGGCGCGGCTGTAGGGAGCCAGGCTCCATGCCGCACGTGGTGGTGCTGTATTCGGGCAACCTGGACGCCGCCATGGCCGAGCACGGCGCCGACATGCCGACCTATTGCCGGCGCACGGCCGATGCCTTGCTGGCCGTGCGCGACGAGCAGGACCGCCAGGTCTTCCCCACCGGCGGGGTGCGCGTGCTGGCCTACCCCGCGGCGCATTTCGCGGTGGCCGATGGCAGCGGCGACTTCGGCTTCATCTACGTGCAGCTTCGCATGGGCCGCGGGCGAAGCGCGGCGGTCCACCAGCGCGCCGGCGAGGCGCTGGCCGGCGCGGCGCGGCAGCACTTCGCGCCGCTCATGGCCCACCGAAAGCTGGGCCTGACCGTGCAGATCGACGAGGGCCAGGAGGTCTTCGACGCCAAGCTGGGCAACCTGCATCCCATGTTCTCGAAGGCCTGAACCATGCTGTCCACCGACACCCTGCAAGCCCTGGCCCGCGAGCTGTACGAAGCCCGCAAGGCGCGCGTGGCAGTGCGGCACTTCTCGCGCCGCCACCCCGACATGACCATCGACGACGGCTACGCCGTGCAGCGCGCCTGGGTGGGGCTGGAGCAGGCCGATGGGCGCGTGGTCAAGGGCCGCAAGATCGGCCTGACCTCGCGTGCCATGCAGCTGTCCAGCCAGATCACCGAGCCGGACTACGCCCCGCTCATGGACGACATGTTCTTCGAGCCGGGCGGCGACATTCCCATCGCCCGCTTCATCGCGCCGCGCGTGGAGGTCGAGCTCGCCTTCGTGCTGGGCCGGCCGCTGGCAGGTCCGGGCTGCACGCTGGTGGATGTGCTGGCCGCCACCGAGTACGTCTGCCCGGCGCTGGAGATCATCGACGCCCGCATCGAACAGTTCGACCGCGAGACGCGGGCCCCGCGCAAGGTCACCGACACCATCAGCGATTTCGCGGCCAACGCCGGCATCGTGATGGGCGGCCGCCCGGTGCGCCCCGATGCCGTGGACCTGCGATGGGTGGGGGCCATGCTCTACAAGAACGGTGTGATCGAAGAGACCGGCCTGGCCGCGGGTGTGCTGAACCACCCCGCCACCGGCGTGGCCTGGCTGGCCAACAAGATCGCCCCGCATGCCGAGCACCTGAAGGCTGGCGACGTGGTGCTGGCCGGCAGCTTCACGCGGCCCACTCCGGCCGTGGCCGGCGACACCTTGCACGCCGATTACGGGCCGCTGGGCACCATCGCGTTCCGCTTTGCCTGATCGCCCACGGCCTTGTACGAAGGACCCCACCATGGCCCCCACCGACCATCGCCCCGCGCACATCGAGCCCGCCGAGTGGGCCGCCCGCGTGCAACTGGCCGCTGCGTACCGCATCTTCGACATGATGGGCTGGACGGAGCTCATCTACAACCACATTTCACTGCGCGTGCCTGACGGGTCCGGGCACATGCTGCTGAATCCCTTCGGCCTTCACTACCGCGAGGTGCGCGCATCCAATCTCGTCAAGGTCGATGCGCAGGGTGCCATCGTGGGCGACAGCGCCTGGCCCATCAACCCGGCCGGCTTCACCTTCCACGGCGCCATCCACCAGGCCCTGCCCGACGCGCACTGCGTGATGCACGTTCACACCACCGCCACCATGGCTGTGTGCTGCCTGCAAGAGGGCTTGTCCTTCAGCAACTTCTACGCGGCCCAGTTGCACGGTTCGGTGGCGTACCACGACTTCGAGGGCATCACCGTGCATGCCGACGAAGGCGCGCGCATCCTGGCCAGCGCCGGCGGCAAGCCGGTGCTGCTGCTGCGCAACCACGGCCCGGTGGTCGTCGGCCACAGTGCGCCGCACGCCTTCTCGTTGATGTGGCTGGTGCAGCGGGCCTGCGAAGTGCAGTTGGCCTCGATGTCGATGGGCGCCGTACGGCAGATTCCGCAGCCGGTGCTCGAGGGCTGCGTGCGCGATTCGCTGAACTTCGATCCGCGCTTCGGCGCCGGGCAGAATGCCTTCGATGCGATGCAGCGTCTGGTGGACTCGGTAGACCCTTCCTATCGGCGGTAGGCGTCCGCTGGCGCCTCCAAGCGCCGTGCTGCGCCGCCAGTGCGTTCCAGACTGCGGTACCGTGCGGAGCCATGTCGCGCACCGCCCTCACCGCTCATGCTCCTGTCGCTGAAGCCGCTCCGCTCACGGCGTGCCTGAATTGCGGCGCATCCTTCGGTCCGCAAGGTGAACATCGCCGCCGCTTCTGCCCCGAATGCGGCCAGGAGACCACCGTGCGGGCACCCACCGTGGGCGAGTTCCTTCAGCAGTTCGGCGGCGCCTACTTCGCCACCGAAGGTGCACTCTGGCGCAGCCTGAAGCTGCTGTTGCTGCAGCCCGGCGCGCTGACGGCGCAGTACCTGGCGGGCCGGCGCAAGCACTACGTGCTGCCCTTGCGGCTGTACCTGACCATCAGCCTGCTGGTGCTGCTGCTCGTGCGCCTGGTCGGCAGCGGACCGGTGGAGGTCAAGGTCGGCGACCCCGCCGAGATCGCCAAGGAAAACAGCAACCTCGCCATCGAACTGGGTGGCGGCCGTGCCGGCATGCGGGACGGCAAGTTCTTCTGCGAAAGCTTGCCCGGCTGGGTGTGCCAGCGCATCCAGCGGCGCATCGACATCGACCCGAACAAGGTGCTGGTCGAGGTCGAGTCCATGAAGGACCGGTTCCTGGGCAACCTGGGTGGCGCGATGTTCGTGCTGCTGCCCGGCTTTGCGCTGTGGCTGAAGCTGGCCTACCGCAACCGGCACCTGCGCTACACCGAACACCTGGTGTTCGCCCTGCACATCCACGCCTTCTGGTTCCTGGCCCTGTTGCTCACGCTGCCGGGCTGGGGCCTGTTGGCGGGGCTGGCCTTGGTGTCCGTTCCGGCCTACACCTTCATGGCCATGAAACGCGTGTACGGTGGTCGCCGTTGGCCGCGGGTGTTGCGGGCCTGCGTCGTGTCGGTGCTGTACGGCACGACGATGGTCCTGGCCCTGGCCGGGGTGGCCCTGGTCACGGTGTTGTCCTGAACACCGACACGGCCAGCACCAGTTGCTGGGACTGCTGGCGCAAGCTCTCGGCGGCCGCCGCGCTTTGTTCGACCAGCGCGGCGTTCTGCTGCGTGGCCTGGTCCATCTGAGACAGCGCCTGATCGACCTGCGCCATCCCGGCGCTTTGCTCCGAGCTGGCCGTGCTGATCTCGGCGACGATGTCGGTCACCTTCTTGATGGAGGCCACCACCTCGTTCATGGTCGCACCGGCCCGGTCGACGAGGGCGGTCCCGGCCTGCGCCCGCTCGACGCTGTCGGTGATGAGCGACTTGATCTGCTTGGCCGCCTCGGCGCTGCGCTGGGCGAGGCTGCGAACCTCGCTGGCCACCACTGCGAAGCCACGGCCCTGTTCGCCGGCCCTTGCGGCTTCCACCGCCGCGTTCAGGGCCAGGATGTTGGTCTGGAAGGCGATGCCGTCGATCACGCCGATGATCTCGGCGATGCGCCGGGAACCGTCGTCGATGCCCTTCATCGTCTGCACCACCTGCCCGACGACGGAGCCGCCCTCGATGGCCACGCCGCGGGCACTCAGCGCCAGCTGGCTGGCCTGGCGGGCGTTGTCGGCGTTCTGGCGCACGGTGGCCGTGAGCTCTTCCATCGATGCGGCCGTCTGCTGCAAGGCCGAGGCCTGCTGTTCGGTGCGCTGGCTCAGGTCGTTGTTCC
>CAIJPE010000233.1 GCA_903822435.1 uncultured beta proteobacterium
CTGGCTTCGGCCAGCCCTGAACCGTGGATGCCGTCGCCCTTCTGCGTGAGACCCTGATCGGCAACCTGCGCTCGCGCACCTGGCGAGCCGGCCAGCGGCTGCCCACCGAACGAGCCTTGAGCGAAGAATACGGACTGAGCCGCAGCACCGTTCGGCGCGTGCTGCTCGACCTCAAGCGCCGGCGCCTGATCACGCAGACGGTGGGTAGCGGCACGTATGTGTCGGAGCACGTGCAGGATGCCCTGGCCGAGATGACGCCGATCAACGGCGCCGCGGCCGTCAGCCCGGCCGAATTGATGAGCGCACGCCTGGTGCTGGAACCGGCCCTGATCGAGATGGCCATCGGCAACGCCACGGCGGCCGATTTCGTCCGCATGGACGAGTGCAACCACCACGCCGAGGCCGCCACCACGCTGGAGGCCTTCGAGAAGTGGGACGCCGCACTGCACGATGCCATCGCGCAGGCGGCCCACAACGGCTTCATCACGGGCGTGTTCCGCCTGATGACCGAGGTGCGTTCGCAGGGCGAGTGGGGCGTGATGAAGCGCCGCAGCGCCACGCCCGAGCGCCGCGTCGAGTACCAGGCCGAGCACCGCGCACTGGTGGCGGCACTCAAGGACCGGGACGTCGACAGGGCGCGCGCCCTGTGCATCGCGCACCTGCTCCACGTCCGCACCAACATGCTGGGGTATTGAACAGGGTCCCCGAGGGGTGGCCAATCGCCGGCGGACTGGCGCAGCCGGTACCGCAGCGGGGAGTTTGGTCGGCTCGGGCGCGCGGCACGCGGGTGGGGTGTGGATGGTGTGGATTGACCGCAAAGGGGGGGCTGGCTACATTGGCTGGCTGTTCCTCCCACGACGACCGTTGAGCCCAATTTGAAACCAAAGCTCTTATCAGCCCTGCTGGCCGGTTTTGCGCTGGCCTTGGCCGGTGCGCCCGCCCAGGCGCAAGATTACCCGTCGCACTCCGTGCGCATCATCGTGCCTTTCGCGCCAGGCGGGTCGGCCGACGTGTATGGGCGTTTCATCGCCCAGAAGCTGCAAGAGGCCATGGGCCAGAGCTTCGTCGTGGACAACCGGCCTGGCGGCGGCAGCGTCATCGGCACCGACGCGGCGGCCAAGGCGCCGGCCGATGGCTACACCCTGCTGCTGATGTCCAACACGCAGACCGTCAATGAGTCGCTGATTCCGAACAAGCCGTTCCAGCTGATGCGCGACTTCGTGCCCGTGGCGCCCATCAATGCGTCCGATCTGGTGCTGGTGGTCAAGGCCGGCCTGCCTGCAGCCAACCTGGCCGATCTGATCAAGGAAGCCAAGGCGCACCCCGGGGCGATGTCCTATGCCTCTTCCGGCCCGGGCACGCCGTACCACATGGCCGGCGAGCTGTTCAAGCACATGGCCGGCATCTCGGTGGTGCACGTCCCGTACAAGGGCAGTGCGGGGGCCCGCACCGATGTGCTGGGCGGGCAGCTCGAGATGATGTTCGACGCCATCCCCACCATGAGCGAGCACATCCGCTCCGGCAAGGTGCGCGCGCTGGCCACCACGGGGCTGAAGCGCTCGCAGATCCTGCCCGACGTGCCCACCATGTCGGAAGCCGGCGTGCCCGGCTACGAGGCCACGATCTGGCTCGGCCTCATGGCGCCCAAGGGCACGCCGCCGGCCATCGTGGCGCGCCTGAACACCGAGGTGGCCAAGATCACGGGCAACCCCGAGGTGCGCCGCGCGTGGGCGGCGCAGGGCACGGCCCCGCTCACCATGGGCGTGGACGAGTTCAACCGCTACCTGAACAACGACATCGCCAAGTGGGCCCGCATCGTGAAGGTCTCCGGCGCCAAGGTGGATTAGGCCCGTGGCCCTGGGCGAGCCATCCACCCGCCGGCTGCTCGTCAACGGGCAGGCTTGCACCCTGCACGCACCCGCCGAGGCGCGGCTGCTGGACGTGCTGCGCGAAGACCTGGGCCTGAAGGGCACGCGCATGGGCTGCGGTGCCAACGCTTGCGGCGCCTGCCATGTGTTGCTGGATGGGCGCTCGGTGGCATCCTGCGACACGCCGATCTGGGCCTGCGAAGGGCGTGCCGTGGTCACCGTCGAAGGCCTGCCCGAGGTGCTGCGCCAGGCCTTCCTGGACGAGCAGGCGGCGCAGTGCGGCTATTGCAGCTCGGGCATGATGGCCAGCGCCGCGGCCTTGCTGGCCCGCAACGCCAGGCCGACCGACGCGCAGGTTCGCACTGCGCTGGACGGCCACCTGTGCCGCTGTGGTGCCCACAACCGCATCGTGCGCGCCGTGCTGCGCGTGGCAGAGCGGATGGCGCCGGCTCCCGCATGAGCCCCCGCGTGGAGTGGGATCGCCAGGGCGGGGTGCTGGTGAGAACCGGCAAGGTCGAACTCGGCCAGGGCTTGCACACGGCGCTGGCCCAGATCGTGGCCGACGCGATGGGCGTGCCGCTGTCCCGCGTGCTAATGCTGCCGGTGGATACCGAGGACAGCCCCGATGAAGGCGTGACCAGTGGCAGCTTGTCGGTGCAGGACGCCGGCGCGGCCCTGCGCAGGGCCTGTGCCGAGTTGCGCGGCGACGTCCCGGTGGCCCCGCGCGCGGTCGGCACATCGGCCCCCGCCCATTCGCTGGCCGACAAGCTGGCCGGCCGCCCCGTCTTCATCCATGACCTGGTGCTGCCGGGCCTGCTGCATGGCCGGGTGCTGCACCCGCCGCGGCACGGCATGGCGTTGAATGCCTGCGATCTGTCTGCTGCGCAGCGGGCGCCTGGGGTGCGCGAAGTGCTGCGGGACGGCCAGTTGCTGGGCGTGGTGGCCGCCAGTTCGGCACAGGCAGATGCCGCATCCGCCTGCCTGGCTGCCGCGGCGACGTGGCTCGGCAGTGGTCCACCCGCCGAAGACGCGGCCGCCTTGCAGGCCTTGCCCGCCCTCACCCGCACGGTATCCGGAAAGGGCAAGCCGCCTGCTGGGTTGCGCCGGCTGAGCGCCCGTTACACCAAACCCTGGATCGCCCATGCGTCCATCGCGCCTTCCTGCGCCCTGGCTCTCTGGGATGACGCCGGCCTGCGTGTGTGGGCCCACAGCCAGGGCATCTTCAACCTGCGGCGCGACCTGGCGCTGGCCTTCGGCATCGATGCCGCCCGCGTGCGCGTGTCGCATGTCGAAGGCGCGGGCTGCTACGGCCACAACGGCGCCGACGATGTCGCCTTCGACGCGGCCTGGCTGGCGCAGCGCGTGCCCGGCCACCCGGTGCGCGTGCTCTGGAGCCGGGCCGACGAATTGAGCCTGTCCCCCTTCGGTCCGGCGATGGTCGTGGAACTGCAGGCCGGGCTGGATGCCGACGGCACCATCGCCGATTGGCAGCACGACGTGTGGAGCCCCGGCCACAGCCGCCGGCCCGGCCGCAGCGCGACGCCCGCCCTCCTGGGCGCCTGGCAGACCGCCCCGGCGCATGCCGAGGCGCCTTCCATCGACATGCCGCTGTCGGTGGGCGGCGGCGCCGAGCGCAATGCCGTGCCGGGCTACGACTTCGCGGCCTGGCAGGTACGCTGCCACAGCGTGTCCACCGTCCGGCGCAGCTCGGCCTTGCGCTCGCTGGGGGCCTTTGCCAACGTGTTTGCCGCCGAGAGCTTCATGGACGAGATCGCGCACGCCACGGGCATCGAGCCCCTGGCCCTGCGCCGCAGCCACCTGCAGCACGACCCCCGCGCGCTGGCCGTGCTGGATGCGGCTGCCGCACGCGCGGGTTGGGGCATCGGCCAGCCGGGAGCGTCGGCCGATGGCACCGGCCGTGGCCTGGCCGTGGCGCGCTACAAGGGAACCGGAGCCTGGTGTGCCGTGGTGGCCGAGGTGCAGGCTGGCGCCAGCCTGCGCGTGCGGCGCTTGATCATCGCGGTGGACGTGGGCCTGGCCATCAACCCGGGCGGCGTGGCCAACCAGATCGAAGGCGGCGCCATCCAGGCCACCAGCTGGGCCCTCAAGGAATCGGCCGCGCCCACGCACGCGGGCTGGGCCGACTACCCCATCCTGAGCTTCTCGGAAGTGCCTGCCGTGGACGTGCTGGTCATGCCTTCGCAGGCCCCGTCGCTGGGCGCGGGCGAAGCCTCGCTCGGCCCCACGGCTGCGGCCATCGCAAACGCCCTTTTCAACGCCTTGGGCGTGCGGGTCCGCGACCTGCCCCTCACGCCTGAGCGCATCATTGCTTCCATGGACGACTCCTCCTCATGACGACATTGCATTTCTTGTGTGCCGGCGCCGCGCAGGGCCTGGTCAAGGCCTTGCAGGCCCGTTTCCTGGCCGACACCGGGGCCGAGCTCCAGGGCCGATTCGGTGCCGTCGGCGCCATGAAGGAGGCCCTGCTGGCCGGTGAAGCTTGCGACGTGATGGTGGTCACGCAGGCCATGATCGACAGCCTGGTGGTCGAAGGCCGCCTGCGCCCCGACAGCACCGCGGCGCTGGGGCGCGTGCGCACCGGCATCGCCGTGAAGCAGGGCGCCGCGCTGCCCGACGCCAGCACGCCCGAGGGCCTCAAGGCCGCGCTGCTGGCGGCCAGTGCCATCTACTTCCCCGACCCCCAGCGCGCCACGGCGGGCATCCATTTCGCCAACGTCATGCGCGAGCTGGGCATCCACGATGAACTGGCTCCGCGCTTTCGCACCCACCCGAACGGCGCCACCGCCATGCGCGAGATGGCCGCCTGCGCCGAGGCAGGCCTGATCGGCTGCACCCAGGTCAGCGAGATCCTGTACAGCCCCGGCGTGGCGCTGGTGGGCGCGTTGCCCAGTCGCTTCGAGCTGGCCACCGTGTACACGGCGGCCATCGGCGCGGCTGCGGCCGACCCGGTGCGCGCCGCCCGGTTCATCGAGCTGCTGTCTGGTGCCGACACCTTGCCGCTGCGCAGCGCGGGCGGCTTCGAAACCTGAACGCAGAAGGCCAACCGCCATGCAACGCCGCCAGATCCTTGCCGCACTGCCCGCCCTTGGCCTGCCCGGACTGTCCAGCGCCGAGGCCTTCCCCTCGCGCCCCTTGCGCTACATCGTGCCGGTGGCAGCCGGCGGCGGGAGCGACCTCGTGGGCCGGACGGTCACCGAGCGATGGGGCAAGGCCCTGGGCCAGGCCTTCGTCGTGGACAACATCGGTGGCGGGGGTGGCGCCATTGCCTGCCAGGCCACGGCCAAGGCACCGGCCGACGGCTACACGCTCATGCAAGGCTACGTCGCCACGCACGGGACCAGTCCGGCCACGCGCAGCAAGCTGCCCTACGACCCGATCAAGGACTTCACCCCGGTGGGCATGATCGGTGGCACGCCCAACGTGCTGGTGGTCAATCCGGCCCTGCCTGTGACCACCGTGGCCGAGTTCGTGGCCTATCTGCGCAAGAACCCGGCCAGGATCAGCTATGGCTCGGCCGGGCAGGGCTCGCTCACGCACCTGACCATGGAACTCTTCAAGCAGGCCACGGGCAGCTTCATGGTGCACCTGCCCTACCGCGGCATCGCACCGGCGTTCAACGACCTGCTGGGCGGGCAGACCCAGGCCATGTTCCCCGGCCTGGCGGCCGGCTTGCCGTTCATCCGCTCGGGTCGCGTCCGCGCGCTGGCCGTCACGGGCCGGGCACGCCACCCGGTGCTGAAGGACGTGCCCACGCTCATCGAGTCGGGTTACAAGGGCTTCGACGCCATCCAGTGGTACGGCGTGGTCGGCCCTGCCGGCCTGCCGGCGCCGGTCCTCAAGACCTTGAACGACACGCTCGACGCCGTGCTGGCCGCGCCGGAACTGCGCGAGCGCCTGTCGGCCGAAGCGGTGGAGCCCATGCCGATGAGCCCCGAGGCCTTCGGCGCCTACATCAAGGCCGACATCGCGCGTTGGACTGCCATCGCCCGCGAACGCAAGATCGACCTGGACGCCTGAGGGCGGCCGTGCACCGCCACGGTCCATCCCTCTTCCGCGCCTGCGCTGGACGCCCCTTCAACCCACACCCCACGGAGACCGCACGATGAACCTGATCAAGACCCTCAAGACCCTGCTGCTGGCCCCGCTGGTGGCCCTGGCCGCCCTGTCCGGCGCCGCTCAGGCTGCCGATGGCAAGGTGCAGGTGCAGTGGCTGGGCCAAGCCGCCTTCAAGTTCACCAGCGTGGCCGGCAAGGTCATCGTCATCGACCCGTGGCTGATCACCAACCCCAAGACGCCCGAGGCCTTCAAGAAGCTCGAATCGCTGGGCAAGGTCGATCTGGTGCTGGTCACCCACGGCCACTTCGACCACGTGGCCGACGCCCCTGCCCTGGCCAAGCTCAACAACGCGCCGCTGTGGGCGCCGGCCGGCCTTGCGCAGTCCATGGGCCTGCTGGGCATGCTCCCGCCGGCGCAGGCCAACCGCATCAACCGCAGCGGCACCATCAAGCCCCTGGGGCCGGACATCAAGATCACCCTGGTGCATGCCGAGCACAGCTCCGAGCTGGTGTGGAAGAACCCCGCGACCGACAAGGAAGAAGTGCACGTGGGCGGGGAGCCCGGCGGCTTCATCATCGAGTTCGAGAACGGATTCAAGATCTGGCACATGGGCGACACGGGCGTCTTCGGCGACATGAAGCTCATTGCCGACATGTACAAGCCCGACCTGGTGCTCATGCCCATCGGCGGCGGCCAGTTCGTGATGAACCCGGCCGATGCGGCCATGGTCACGCGCGAATTCATCAAGCCCAAGACCGTGATCCCGATGCACTACCTGACCAACCCGAGCCTGCCGGGCACGCCGGCCGAGTACATCAAGGCGCTGGGCAGCAGCCCGACCAAGGTGATGGCGATCAACCCGGGCGATAGCGTCGAGTTCTGATCTTCATGGGGCCGCATGGCCGTGACCGTGGTGCGCGTCGGGGACATGGGCATGGGCATGCCGCATGGCCTCGTGCTGATGCGGATGGCTGTGCGCGCCCTTCGGCATGGGGTCGTGGACGTGCAGGTGGTGGCCGTCGCCGTGGGTGTGCGCGTGCTCATGGTCCAGCGCTTCGTGGTCATGCAGGTGGGCATGCGATTCGGCCAGGTGCAGCAGCACTCCGGCCAGCATGACGGCGCCCCCGACGGCCATCCCCCAGCTGGGCGAACGTTCGCCGAGGGCGACGGCCAGCCCGCCGCCGATGAAAGGTGCGAAGGCGAATACCGATCCCGTCCTGGCTGCCCCGAAGGCGCGCTGCGCAAGCAGGTACAACCGCAGGCTGATGCCGTAGCCGCCTGCACCGATCGCCAGCAAGGCCAGGGCCTGGCCGGCGTTGGGCAGGCGCTCGGAAGCGGCCAGTGCCAGCGCCGCCGTGGCGATAGCGCCCAGCGCCGACTTGGCCAGGACGACCTGCCCAGGATCGCGCTCGGCCACCGCACGGGACAAGGTGTTGTCGATGCCCCAGGAGGCAGTTGCCGCCAGGACGGCGAGCAAGCCCAGCAACTCCAGCCTGCCGTGCAGTCCGCGGTCCACCACCAGCAGCATGCCGCCGGCCATCAGCAGCAACATGGCCGCGCCCACGCGCCGGTCCATCACTTCGCCATACAGCAACCTGGCCAGTAGGGCGGTGAACACCGCCTCCAGGGCCAGCAGAAGGGAGGCGCTGGTCCCGCTGGTCTGTTGCAGCCCCCATGCCAGCGCAACGGGTCCGACTACCGCGCCGAAGAGGGCCATCCACAGCAAACGCGGGAGATCGGTGCGGCGCAGGGCGGCTTCACGTTCCACGGGCTCGCGCAACAGGGCACCGACCATCGCCGCTCCCAGGTACAGCAGACACGCCGTCGTGAACGCACCCACGGAAGATCCGGCGCGTTGAACCAAGGGCGTGCTGACGCCGAACAAGGCGGCGGCCGCCAGGGCGAGCAGGCTGCCCCTCATCGCGGGAAACCTCTGGATCAAGCCAGGCACCGAACTGTCTGGCCGAGAAATTGCCATTGCTTTGTAATATTGAACAGGTGTTCACATGTTAGAATTTGCCGCGATATCGCCTCGGCAGTCCACATGAAGAGCAGTACCGCACCTCAACTCGCCATCATCCAGGAACCCCGCGCCTTTGGCTGGGTGGACGCCTTGGTGATGCTGGCACTGCTGGGTCTGCTGTGGAGTGCGCTGCACTTCGGCAAAGGCATGCTGGTCAGCTTCGACCCGAAGGTCATGCCGCAGGTCGACCCTTCGCCGAGCCTGATTCCCTACTACGCCGGCCGCACGCTGCTGCGCATGTGGATCGCCTTCTGCTTTTCGCTGCTGTTCGCCGTTGGCACCGGCTATCTCGCCGCCAAGAGCAAGCGTGCGCGCGCCCTGATCCTGCCGGCCCTGGACGTGCTTCAGTCGGTCCCCGTGCTCGGCTTCCTGTCGGCCACCGTGACCGGGTTCATGGCGCTGTTTCCAGGCAGCCTGCTGGGCGTCGAGTGCGCCGCGATCTTTGCGATCTTCACCGGGCAGGTCTGGAACATGGCCTTCGGCTTCTATCACTCGATGGTGACCATTCCCACCGACATGCAGGAGGCCGCATCGACCTACGGGCTGACCCGCTGGCAACGCTTCAGGACGGTCGAATTGCCCGCCTCGGCACACAGCCTGATCTGGAACTCGATGATGTCCTTCGGCGGCGGTTGGTTCTTCGTGGCTCAGAGCGAGGCCATCAGCGTGATGAACAAGGACATCAAGCTGCCCGGCCTGGGTTCGTACATGGCGCAATCGATCGAGCGGGGCGACAACAACGCGGCGCTGTGGGCCGTCGTGGCGATGATCGTGCTCATCGTGGCCAGCGACCAACTGGTTTGGCGGCCGATGCTGGCCTGGGCCGACAAGTTCAAGGTCGAGCTCACCGAGTCGGCGACGCCGGCGACGTCCTGGGTCTACAACCTGCTGCGTGGCGCTTACTTGTTCACCTGGATCAGCGAACGCATCTGGCAGCCCGTGATCGACACGCTCTTCCGGGCATCAAGCCCTGCGGCGCGCAGGCCGGCCGTGGTCAACGCCAGCGCCAAGAAGCTGCTCGGGCGCGGGGTGGCCATCGTGGCTTCGATCTGGATGGGCTACGAGGTGATCACGGCCTTGGTTGCGGCCGTGGCCGCTTTGCACGGTGCTCTCACGGCTTCCACCTTCGGCCACATCGTCTGGCTGGGTTTCCTGACCGCGCTCCGGGTGGCGGCGATGACCGTGCTGGCCACCCTGGTGTGGACACCGGTGGGCGTGTGGATCGGCTTTCATCCCAGGGTCGCCCGCTTTGCCCAGCCGCTGGCCCAGATCGGAGCCTCGTTCCCGGTGAACATGACGTTCCCGATCGTCGTAGGCTTCTTCGTCGCCAGCCATGTCACGCTCAACTGGGGCAGCATCCTGCTCATCGCGATGGGCACGCAGTGGTACATCCTGTTCAACGTGATTGCCGGCGCCATGGCGATCCCGAACGACCTGCAAGAGGCGGCACGCATCTACGGCCTGCGTCGCTGGGACCTGTGGCGCACCTTGATCCTGCCAGCGATCTTTCCGTTCTGGGTCACCGGTGCCTGCACGGCCGCCGGTGGTGCGTGGAACGCCAGCATCGTGGCCGAGCTGGCCACCTGGGGTGACACGACGCTCAAGGCCGACGGCCTGGGCGCCTATATCGCCAGCGTCACCAAGACCGGTGACACGGCGCTCATCATTGCCAGCATCGCGGTGATGTCGCTCTTCGTGGTGTTGATGAACAAGTTCATCTGGCGGCGTCTGTATGCGTACGCCGAGCGCCGATTCAAACTGGATTGACCATGGACGCACGCACGCCCCTCCCTCATGACGACGCAGCGCCGGTGGCGCAGCTCTGCGCGGTGACCAAATCGTTCATGACGGCCGGTGACCATGAACTCAAGGTCCTCGACAACATCGACCTGGCCGTGAACCCCGGCGAGTTCCTGGCGCTGCTGGGTCAATCGGGCTCGGGCAAATCGACCATCCTGCGTTGCCTGACCGGCCTGATCAAGCCCACCTCCGGACGCGCGCTGAGCAATGGACAGACACTGCATGGCGTCAACCCGGACGCATCGGTGGTCTTCCAGACCTTCGCGCTCTATCCCTGGCTCACCGTCGAACAGAATGTGGCCGTCGGCCTGATGGCCCGGAAGGTGACCCGCGCCGAACGCAGTGCAGCGGTGGACCGGGCCATCGAGCTGATCGGCCTGGGCAACTATCACGCGGCCTATCCGCGCGAGCTGTCGGGCGGCATGCGCCAACGGGTCGGGATCGCAAGGGCCCTGGTGTCGCAGCCCAAGCTGCTGTGCCTCGACGAGGCCTTCAGCTCCCTGGACGTGCTCACCGCCGAAAACCTGCGCCAGGAACTGATCAGCCTGTGGCGCAGCCCGGACAGCGGGCTGAGCTCGGTCTTCATGGTCACGCACAACATCGAAGAGGCGGTGGAGATGGCCACGCGCATCGTGGTCGTGTTCCCGCGGCCCGGGCGCATCGGCCTCGTGCTGGAGAACAAGCTCCCGTTCCCGCGTGACAGCAAGGACCCGGAGTTCCAGCGCCTGGTCGGCATCATCCACGAGTCGATCACCACGCTGACGCTGCCCGACCTGCCGCCGGAGGTGCCTGTCTCCGGGCAGCCGATTTCGCGGGCGCGCACCCGCATGGAATCCATTCCGCTGGTGCCCGTGGGCCAGATCCTGGGCCTGATGAGCATCCTCGACGACACGCCCGACCTGTCCAACATCTACGACATCTCCGATGAGATCGGCAAGGAGTTCGGCGAGACCATCGCCATCCTCAAGGCCGCCGAAATCCTGGACCTGATCGACACGCCCAAGCAGGAGGTTCGGTTCACCGAACTGGGCCGCAGGTTCATGGCAGCCGATCGGCAGGGCAAGCGCACGATCTTCGCCGAGCAGGTCTTCAAGCTCAGGCTGTTCCACATCGTCCTGGCGTTGCTCAAGGAGTACGAGGAAATCGATGCCGACCAGGTGATCAGGGACATCGCCAGTGCGCTGCCGTACGACAACCCCGAGAAGACCTTCGAGGTGATGATTGCCTGGGGCCGATATGCGGGGCTGATGGACTACAACGCCAAGACGCGGATGGTGTTCGTGCCGCAGGAAGAAGAGGGCACCGAAGACCCGCAAGCCCCGGTGTGAACCGTCAATGCGCTATCATGTGAACATGTGTTTATGTATTGGTTTGAATGGCGGCCATGGCGAGTGACAGCGACGTGGCTGAACTGGCCGACATGTTTCGCCTGCTGGGCGACAGCACGCGGCTGCGCATCGTGATGACCTGCCTGGACGAACCCGTGTCGGTCGGCGACATCGCCAGCCGGCTCGACCTGAGCCCGTCGCTGGTCAGCCACCACCTGCGCCTGCTGCGTGCCGCGCGCGTGGTCAAGTCGGATCGCCAGGGCAAGCAGGTGTTCTATGCGGCGGCCGACCAACACGTCTCGGGGGTGCTGGCCGACATGCTGGAGCACATCGCCGAGCCGCATCCGGATGCCGACTGATGGCCCACGACCACCACCACGACGACCATCACGGCCACGGCCACCATGACCATGGCGGCCATGCCCACGTGGGCGGCCACCACCACCATGGCGACCCGAGCGTGCATGGCCGTGCGTTCATCATCGCCATCGTGCTGAATTCGATCTTCGTCGCGGTCGAGTTCGGCTATGGCTATGCGGCCGACTCGACCGCCCTGATGGCCGATGCCGGCCATAACCTGTCTGACGTTCTGGGCCTGGCCCTGGCGTGGGCCGCTGTCATCGTGGGGCGCAGGTCACCGAACCAGCGCTTTACCTACGGACTGCGCAGCACCTCCATCCTGGCTGCCCTGGCCAACGCCATGCTCCTGCTCGTGGCCTGCGGCGCCATCGGCTGGGAGGCGCTGCAGCGCTTCACGCAGCCGCCTGCGGTATCCAGCGTGACGGTCATGGTGGTCGCGGCCATCGGCATCGTCGTCAACGGCCTGTCGGCCTGGATGTTCGTGAGAGCCGGCACGAGCGACCTGAACATCCGGGGCGCCTACTTGCACATGGCGGCCGATGCGGCCGTGTCGCTCGGCGTCGTGGCCGCCGGCCTCATCATGCTGTACACGGGTTGGTACTGGCTGGACCCGCTCACGGGCCTGGTGATCGTGACCGTGATCCTGGGGGGCACCTGGGGCCTTTTGCGCCAGTCGATGCACCTGGCCTTGAATGCTGTGCCGCCACACATCGACGCCACGGCCGTCGCCGAATACCTCCGCGCGCTCCCGGGCGTCACCGACATCCACGATCTGCACATCTGGGGCATGAGCACCACGGAAAGCGCGCTCACCGTGCATCTGGTGATGCCCTCGGGCTATCCAGGCGATCGCGCCGTGGACGACATCACACAGCAACTGCGCGAGCACTTCGCGGTGCACCACAGCACGCTGCAGATCGAACAAGGCACGACGCAGCACGCCTGCTGCCTGCAGGCCCAGTCGGCTTGACCGGGCCCTCCCCCGGGCGCGCTCACCGCATCGCCGCCGCCGCGGCCTTGATGGCGTCCCGGATGCGCCCGTAGGTGCCACAGCGGCACATGTTCTCGATGGCGTCGATGTCGGCGTCCGTCGGGTTCGGGTTGCGCGAGATCAGGTCCACGGCAGCCATGATCTGGCCGGGCTGGCAGAACCCGCACTGCGGCACGTCGCGGTCCAGCCAGGCCTGCTGCACCGGGTGCAGCGTGTTGCCCTGGGCCAGGCCCTCGATGGTGGTGATCTGCTTGCCCACCACCGAGCCCACGCTGGTCACGCAGGTGGTGGTGACACGTCCGTCGATCAGGCAACTGCAGGCCTTGCACACGTTCGTTCCGCAGCCGTACTTGGGGCCGGTGATGCCGAGCTTGTCGCGCAGCACCCACAGCAGTGCCAGGTCCGCCGGGGCGTCCACCGTCTGGGTCTGGCCGTTGATCATCAGGGTGTAGGTGGGCATGGCAGTGCTCCTCAGGACAGGAAGACGGGGTCCGGCAGGCGGCCGGGGGGCACCGGCGTGAAGGCCGGCTGGGCGTTGAGCGGGAATTTGCGCGGCTTGATGCCGGTGGCGCGCGCATAGGCATTGGCGATCGCACCCGATGAGGCGGACAGGCCGACTTCGCCCAGGCCGCCGATGGGGTCGCCCACGTTGGGCATCAGCAGGATCTGCACCGCCTTCGGATAATCTCTCATCTTCGTGTAGCGGTAGTTGGCATAGCTGGATTCCAGCGGCAGGCCGTCCTTGATCGTCAGGCCGGCGTTGAGCACGAGGGCAATCGATTCCGCCAGCCCGCCCTGGATCTGCGCCGCCACGCCCAGGGGGTTGATGGCCTTGCCCACGTCGATGGCGATGGTGGCCTTGGTCACCTTGGCGTTGGTGGGGTCGGTGGCGTCGATCTCCACCAGGCAGGCCGTGAACGAGCGCGTCTCCTGGTGCACGGCGATGCCCTGGGCGCAACCGGGTGGCATGGCCTTGCCCCAGTTGCCCGCCGTGGCCACGGCCTGGAGCACGGCGCGTGCCCGCGGCAGGCGCAGGTACGACAGTCGAAAGGCCACCGGGTCCTGGCGCAATGCGCGGGCCAGTTCATCGACCATGATTTCCTCCGAACTGCGGGATGGCTGAATGTGTACCGACCGGTAGGACACCGTGTTCATGTTGATCGGCACGGGGGTCAGCACCTTCGTGCCCACGCCGAAGTTGTAGGGCGAGGAGACCATCGTCTTGAAGAACACCTCCTCGTAGGCCGCGTTGCCGATGGATTGCTGCACGCTGCCGGGGGCGGAGCCGGCAGCTGCCGTGAACATCTCGCCGTAGCCGTGCCGGGCGTCCAGTCGAACTGCGGCCACGCGCTGCTCGTAGCTGATCACCTGCCCGAGCAGCGTGGTCACACGGATCTTGTGGAATTGCGGCGGGCGCATGCGGGTCTGGCGCACGTCGTCCGTGCGGTGGTACATCAGCTTGCAGATCCGCCCGGTGGCCTTGGAGATCTGCACGGCCACCTGCACCGGATCCCAGAACAGGCGCCGCCCGAAGGAGCCGCCCGACGGGATGACGTGCACCTTGACGCTGCCCTGCGGCAGGCCCAGGTCGGCTGCCACCGATTGCTGGCACACGATGGGGGTCTGCAGGCCGGCCCAGATTTCAACGCGGTCTGCGCGCACGTCGGCAATGGCGCATTCCACCTCCAACGGGCAGTGCGAGGCTGCGGGGAACTGGAACTCCCCGTCCACCGTCAGCGCCCCCAGCGGCGGCACCGCCAAGGGTGCGATCGAGGCCTTCAACGTGGACTGGATGGTGGCATCGCTCTGGCCCTTCAGCGGCCCGTCGCCCCAGGTGATGTCAAGCCGGTTCACGGCGGCCCAGGCCTGCCCGAAGGTCTCGGCCATCACCGCCACGCCCACCTGGCGCTCGACGATGGCGCCCCCTGCAGGCACCACCACGATGGCGATCACGCCGGGCATGGCGCGCACGGTGTCGGCGTTGTTCACGCTGATCACCGCGCCGCGGATCTGCGAGGGCATGCGCATCATGGTGGGCATGGCCCCCGGCACCGCCTGATCCATGGTGAAGCGCTTGCGGCCGGTGACGATGTCGTAAGCGTCGAGCCGGCCCACCGCCGTGCCGATGACCTTGGCCTGCGACGCTGGCTTGGGTGCCACGTTGGACGGCAAGGGCAGCAACGAAGCGGCCGCGCTCAGGGCGCCATACGACAGGCTGCGACCATCCGGGGAGACGACCACGCCGGCCGCTACCGAGAGCGTTCCGGCCGACACCCCCCATTGCTGAGCGGCAGCGGCGAGCAGCCGGGCGCGCGCCGCGGCAGCCAGCAGCGGCAGGCCTGCATCGAAGCAGCGCACGGACGACGAGCCGCCGGTGAGCTGGTTGAACACCAGCTCCGGCCGTGCGTCCGAAGCCGTGACGTCGACCATGCCGATCGGCACGTCGAGCTCTTCGGCCACCATCATTGCGCACGCGGTGGCGATGCCCTGGCCGGACTCCAGGCGCGGCAGGTCCAGCCGCACGCGGCCGTCGGTGCCCACGGTCAGCGTCACCAGCGGCATGGTGGGGAGCGAGGTCTGCACGATGGAGTCGCCGATGTCGTAGTAGTCCACGGTGTCGGGCGGTGTCAGCGGCAGCGGGATGGCCGCGTGGGCGGTGCCCGGTGTGGCGAGGTTGGCGCCGAAGCCGGCCGCCACGGTCAGCACGGGCGCCGAGACCGCAACCGCCAGCAGTCCGCGTCGGCTGAGCGTCGGGCCCCCGGATGAAGCCTCTGGGTCTGGCTGGGGTGCCGGCTCGGGCTGGTCGGCGGGGCGGGGCGGTGGGGCGGCGGACTCGATCACGGTGGTCATCACGGTCTCCTGCTGGGTCTTGGGGGTGGGCAAGTCACGGCATGGTGCCCAGCCGGCGCTGCAGGGGTTGTCGTCCCGACGACATCTCTGACGCACGTTTTCCCCGTGCATCCGATCGGCGTGGGGCCGCGTACGCATCGACTCGGCCCGTTTTCCGGCGATCGGCGCGGGCCCGCTGGAGACCCCCATGCCAAGCCTGGAAGCGCTGTTGCGATCGAGCCAATGGGCCCCGACGCTGAGCCCCGAAGAGCTCGATCAGGTCGTGCGCGAGTCCTTCGAGCGGCGCATCCCCGTGGGGGGCTACGCCGTGCGGCGCGGCGAGCCGGCCGACCGCTGGATCGGGGTGATCGAAGGGCTGGTGAAAATGTCGGTCTCGCAGCCCGACGGGAGGCTGTCGACCTTCACCGGTGTGACCGCCGGCGGCTGGGCCGGCGAGGGCTCGCTGCTCAAGCCCGGTCCCTGGCGCTACGACGGCGTGGCCGTGCGTGAGACGCGGCTGGCTTGCGTGCCACGCCACACCTTCGAACGCCTGGTGTCCAGCAGTCTGGCTTTCAACCGCTTTTTGCTGTCACACCTCAACGCGCGGCTGAGCCTGTTCGTGGGGCTGGTGGAGTACGACCGCCTGCTGGGGCCGGATGCCCGCGTGGCACGTTGCCTGGCCAGCCTGTTCGACCCCGACCTCTACCCGCAGGCCGGCAACTTCATCAAGCTCAGCCAGGAAGAGGTAGGGTTGCTGTCGGCCGTGTCGCGACAGCGCACCAATGAATCGCTGCACGAACTCGAACGCGCGGGGCTGGTGCGCGTGGAGTTCGGCGGCGTGACGGTGCTGGACCTGCCGCGTCTGCGCGGCTACGTGGACCTCAGACGATCCTGACGGACAGCCCAGGGAGGCCGTCGATGTGGCAATCGATGACGTCGCCACGAACGACGGGCCCGACGTTCTCGGGGGTGCCCGAGTAGATGATGTCGCCCGGTGCCAGCTCGAAGGCCTGGCTGAGCTTGCTGATCTGCTCGGCCACGCTCCAGATCATCTGCGAGAGGTCGGCGTTCTGCCGGGTCTGGCCGTTGACCTTCAGCCAGATGTTGCCCTTGGTGAAGGGCCCTGTCGCGCTGGCCAGGTGGAACGGGCCGATGGGTGCGGAATGGTCGAAGCTCTTGCCGATCTCCCAGGGCTTCTTCTCGTCGCCCATGGCGCGCTGCAGGTCGCGGCGCGTCATGTCCAGGCCCAAGGCGTAGCCGTAGACGTGCTCCAGCGCGCTGTCGGCGGGGATGTTGCGGCCGCCCTTGCTCAGTGCTGCGACCAATTCCACTTCGTAGTGGTAGTTCTTGGTGAGCGGCGGATAGGCGTGGTCGGCCACGGTGCCTGGCGCCACGTTCTGGATGGCGTCGGTGGGCTTCTGGAAGAAGAACGGCGGCTCGCGAGTGGGGTCCGAGCCCATCTCGCGCGAATGGGCGGCGTAGTTGCGGCCGATGCAGTAGATGCGCCGCACCGGAAACATCATGTCCGAGCCGGCGATGGGCACGTAGGTGTCGGGCACTGCGAAGGGGGTCTTGGGGCTGCCTGCGCTGCCGGCCGTGGCGCAACCGGCATTGATGGTGCCGACCGCGGCACCCACGGTCATGGCGGCGGCGGAGCGCAGCGCGCTGCGTCGATCCAATTCGGACATGGGGTCTCCTGGAGGTGAAGGGTGCGCGCAGGACCCGAGTGGGCCGGAGCGCATCCACTGTAGGGCCCGCGCTGGGTGCCGGCCAGTCTGGCAAGCACCAGGGTGCGGCGCGGCCGGCGCGCCTACATGGCCTTGAACAGGTGCACGTAGGCGCGGCTGACGGGCAGTTCTATGGCGTGGCTGCGCATGCGCACGAACAGCCGGCTGGTCTCGTCGCGGCGTGTGCCTTCCACGTGCCGCAGGTTCACGAGCGTGGAGCGGTGCACCTGCCAGAACTGCCCGGGGTCGAGCAGTGCGGCCAGTTCGGCGATGGGCGTGCGGATCAGGTGCTCGGCCTGGGCTGTCTGCACGCAGGTGTACTTTTCATCGGCCTGGAAAAACAGCACCTCGTCGACCGCGATCTGCTCGGTCAGCTCGCCGCGGCTGGCGCGCACCCACCGCAACCAGCCGTTCGATGGCGTCGGCGCGGGCTGAGCCGGCAGCAGCTTGTGCAGCGCGGCCAGCAGGCGGGCATCGGCGTCGCTTTCGTGCCGTGCCAGGGCACGCTGCACCCGATCGACGGTGCGCTGCAGGCGGTCAGCCTTGACAGGCTTGAGCACGTAGTCCAAAGCCTCCTGTTCGAAGGCTTCCACGGCGTGGGCGTCGAAGGCCGTGACGAAGACCACCCGGGTGTCGCCTTCGATGCCCTGGGCGACCTCCAGGCCCGTCAGGCCGGGCATCTGGATGTCCAGGAAGGCGATGTCGGGACGCAGCGTGGCGATGCGCTCGGCCGCCTCCACCCCGTTGCGGGCCACGGCCAGCACCTGCAGTGTGGGCCAGGCCGTGGCCAGCTGAGCCTTCAGGGCCTGGGCCAGGTGGGGTTCGTCATCGGCCAGGATGCAGGTGGTCATGATCGTGCGAGGTGGGTCGGGGTTTCAGGAAGGGGCAGGCGCAGGGTGGCCACGGTCCCCGGCGACCCCGCCGCCAGGCTCAGGCTGGCCGCGGCGCCGTAGCGCACCTGCAGCCGCTCGCGGAGGTTGGCCAGCGCCATCCCGGCGCCGCGGCGACGTGGTGGCGCCGCCAGGCCCAGGCCATCGTCCCTCACTTCCAGCACCAGGGCCCGGCCCTCGGTGCGGGCGGCGATGCACACGCTGCCGCCTTCGAGCTTGGCCTCGAGGCCGTGGTGGATCGCGTTTTCAATCAGGGGCTGCAGCAGCAGCGCAGGCAGGGGCACCGACCGCAGCGCAGGGTCTTCGTCGATGTCGACCCGCAGCCGGTCTTCCATGCGCATCTTCATCAGGCCCAGGTAGGCCCGCGCCAGGTCGAGTTCGCTGCCCAGCGTGGCGTCCTGGTGGCGCAAGCTGCCCAGCGACGAGCGCAGGTAGTCGGTGAAGCCTTCCAGCATCAGCCGGGCACGCGGCGGGTCGTGCTCCATCAGCGACAGCACGTTTGCCAGGGTGTTGAACAGGAAGTGCGGCTCCATCTGCCCTTGCAGCAGGCGCAGCTGGGCCTCGGCGGCCCTCCTTTCGGCCTTGAGCTGGTTTGAACGGGCGTTGAACAGCAACTGCAGCACGAAGGTGATGCCCAGCGCCACCAGGATGCTGGCGGCCAGGGCATTGGGCTGCATCCACAGCTGCCAACCGATGAGCTGATAGCCCGAAATCTCGGCGCCCAGCGGCCAACCCACGGCCGTACCGGCCATCGGGACCAGCATGAAATAGGCGGTGCGGCGCCAGCCCGCCAGAGCGCGAACGCGCTCGACACCCAGCACCGACAGGCTGCCTTCGAAGAACAGGTGGATGGTCAGCCCGATCGTCAGCGAGACCACCAGGTTCTTGCCATACCAGTACACCCAGCCCGACAGGTTGCGCCAGGCCCCATCGCCGTGCGCGAAGGCCGCAAAACCTGCGACGGTGAAGCCCACCGCCAGGGCCGCGCTGAACAGGCAGGCCCACAGCAGCCGCAGCCAGGCCGGCCCGGCGCCGGCGCGATCGCCCGCCAGAAAGGACCGCCAGGAGCGCGCCAGATCCGTGCGGGTCCGTGGGACAGGCGTGGCGTGGGTCGTCATGCGGTGCAGTGTAGGCAGACCGCACGCAGCTGCACGCCCGCTGCGATGGATCGACAGCCTGCACGACGACTCGACGGCGGCGCGGGCCCGCTGCCTACAATCCCGCTTAACTCCACACACCCATCCTTCATGCAGATCGATCCCACCGTCTTCAAGGCCTACGACATCCGCGGCGTCGTCGGCAAGACCATCGACGAGACATTCGCCGAGCACCTGGGCCGTGCCTTCGGCTCGGAGGCCGTGGCGGCCGGTGAGAAGGCCGTGGCCGTGGGCCGCGACGGGCGGATCTCGGGCCCCGGCCTTGCGGCAGCACTGATCCGCGGGCTGGTCTCCACCGGCCTGGATGTCGTGGACATTGGCGCGGTGACCACGCCGATGCTCTACTACGTGGCGGCCACGCGCGCCAAGCAGGGTTGCACCAGTGGCATCCAGGTCACGGGCAGCCACAACCCGAAGGACTACAACGGCTTCAAGATGGTGATGAGCGGCCGCGCCATCTACGGCGAGGACATCCAGCGCCTGCGCCGCCGCATGGAGCAGGAGGACTACACCCGCCGCGCCGGCCGCAGCGCCACCATGGACATCGGCGCCGAGTACAGCCACCGCATCGTCAGCGACTGCAAGCTGGCCCGGCCGATGAAGATCGTGGTGGACTCGGGCAACGGCATCCCGGGCGCCAGCGCCCCGGCCATCCTGCGCGCGCTGGGCTGCGAAGTCATCGACCTCTACAGCAAGGTCGACGGCGACTTCCCCAACCACCACCCGGACCCCAGCAAGCCCGAGAACCTGGCTGACCTGATCAAGGTCGTGCACGCCACCGATGCCGAGCTGGGCCTGGCCTTCGACGGCGACGGAGACCGGCTGGGCGTGGTCACCAAGGACGGCCACATCATCTACCCCGACCGGCAGGTGATGTTCTTCGCCCGCGACATCCTCGGCCGCCACCCCGGTGCCACCATCATCTTCGACGTGAAGTGCTCGCAGCGCCTGCCGGTGGCGATCCGCGAAGCCGGCGGCGTGCCGATGATGTGGAAGACCGGGCACTCGCTCATCAAGGCGCAGCTCAAGGCCATCGGCGCGCCTTTTGCCGGCGAGATGAGCGGCCACCTCTTCTTCGGCGAGCGCTGGTACGGCTTCGACGACGCGATGTACACCGCCGGCCGCCTGCTGGAGATCCTGTCGCGCACCGACGATCCGAGCGCCATGCTCGATGCCCTGCCCACCAGCTTTTCCACGCCGGAACTCAACGTACCCTGCGCCGAGGGCGAACACCACCGCGTGGTGGCTGAGCTGCTGGCGCGTGCGGCCGACGGGCGCCTGGCCTTCCCCGGGGGCGAAATCGGCACCATCGACGGCCTGCGGGTGGACTTTTCAGACGGCTTCGGACTGATCCGCGGCAGCAACACGACGCCCGTGCTGGTGCTGCGCTTCGAGGGCCACACCGATGCGGCGCTGCACCGCATCCAGGACGGGTTCATGGCCGCCCTGCGCAGCGTCAAGCCCGATGCGCACGTGACCGCGTCGGCCCATTGACGCGGGCCCTGGGCCGCGGCCGATCCCTGCGATGAACGGCCGTGGCGCCTTCGCCGAAGGGCTGGCGCGGGCCGCCTACTCGACCCTGTTGCGGCTGGCCACCCCGGCCTACCTGGCGCGGCTGTGGTGGCGCGGCCGTCGTGAGCCGGACTATCGGCTGCACCTCGCGCAGCGGCTGGGCGTTGCCAGCGGCAACCCCGTTCCGGGCCGCGTGTGGATCCACGCGGTGTCTCTGGGCGAGACACTGGCCTTGGCGCCGCTGCTTGCAGCCCTGCGGGCGCAGCGGCCCGGCCTGAGGGTGTTGCTCACGCACGGCACCGCCACGGGCCTGAAGGCTGGCCGGACGCTGCTGCGCGAGGGCGACGCGCAGGCCTGGGCACCCTACGACACGCCGGGCGCCGTGCGGCGCTTCCTGCGCGGCCAGGCGCTTGCGATGGGCGTCGTGATGGAGACCGAGGTGTGGCCCAACCTGCTGCACGGGGCGCAGCAGGCGGGCGTGCCGATGGTGCTGGCCAATGCGCGCCTGTCGCCCCGCAGCCAGGCACGCGGGCAGCGCCTGCACTGGCTGCTGCACCCGGCCCTGGCCCGCTTTGCACAGGTGTTGGCCCAGACCGCCGCTGATGCCGAGCGGCTCCGTGCATCGGGGGCCGACCCCGTGGCCGTGATGGGCAACCTGAAGTTCGACGTCGAACCCCGCGCCGAGCAGCTGGCGCAGGGCCGGCGGTGGCACGACGATCTGCAGCGGCCCGTGCTGCTGGCCGCCAGCACGCGCGAGGGCGAGGAAGAGGGCCTGCTGCGGGCCTTTGCCGACTTGCCGCAGCCCCGGCCGCTGCTGCTGCTGGTGCCGCGCCACCCCCAGCGCTTCGACGCCGTGGCGGCCATGGTGGCGGCCGCCGGCCTGCGTTGCACGCGGCGCAGCACCTGGCCCGCAGGCCCTGCTTTCGCTGCGTTGAAGGACGATGTCTGGCTGGGCGACAGCGTGGGCGAGATGCCGCTGTACTACGGCCTTGCCGACGTGGCCTTGCTGGGCGGCAGCTACGCGCCGCTGGGCGGGCACAACCTGATCGAGGCCGCCGCCTGCGGCTGCCCCGTGGTCATGGGCCCGCACACCTTCAACTTCGCCCTGGCTGCCGAACAGGCCCTGGCTGCCGGGGCGGCCGAGCGCGCCCCCGACATCGCGGCTGCCGTGCAGCGCGCCGCGGCGCTGGCCCGCAGCCCGGAACGGGGTGCCGTCGCAGCCCGCGCCATCCAGTTTTCCGCCCGGCACCGCGGTGCCGGCCAGCGCATGGCCGCGGCGGTGCTGGCGTTGTTACCCAGTGCCCGCGGCGCTGCCTGACCCCACAATCGCCGCAAGCGGCCGGCGCCGGTGCCCGGCCCGCCCAGCAACCCGATGTCAGGGGGGGGTCGATGCAGAAGTTGGCTTCGGTGGGGTTCGAGCAGTCCTTCATGTTCCACATGATCCGGGACTTCTTCCTGCTCCTGCTGCTGGTGGTGGGGGCCGAACTGGGCATCCGCTACGGCGTGGTGCTGTATGAGTTCCGCAACCTGGAGCCCGAGCGCGTGGACAGGGCCGCGCAGCAACTGGCCACGGACATCAAGTCCATCATGCTCAATTCGGGTGGGCCGACTGCAGCCCAGACCGTCTACCCGATCCTCAACCGCAACTACGACGACCTGGGCCTGACCATCGCCGTGGTGCCCGCCGAGGTCACGATCGAGTCGATGAAGGCCACCCGCAACATGGTCGCGCAGGGCCTGCGCACGGTCTGGCCCGCGGGCAACCACAACGAGGCTTCGGTGAGGATCAAGGCCGAGCAGTTCTGCCTCAACTGCCACGTCAAGGCGCAGGTGGGCGATGTGCTGGGCACGGTCACCGTGCGCAGCTACCTGTCGCGCAAGGAAGACGCCTGGTGGCACGAAGTGCGCCTGACGGCCGTGGTGCTGAGCTTCAACATCATCGTGCACACCATCGTGCTTTTCCTGCTGCTGAAGGTGCGCATGGAGCCCCTGCTGTCGCTGCGCTCCACCGTGGCTGGCCTGGCCAAGGGGGTGATGGACCTGTCGCCCCGAGCCCGCGTGAAGTCCGGCGACGAGTTCGGCGAGCTCGCGCTGGACCTGAACCACTTCCTGGACCGCATCGGCCTGGTGGTGCGAGACCTGGACAAGATCCTCAGCGAGGTCGTGGCCGTGGGCGGGCGCCTGAACACGCTCACCCGGCACCTGGACCAGCAGTTCGACGGCCTGCGGGCCAGTGCGCACCGCGCCGTGAGCGACAGCGCCCAGCGCAGCCTGGCCGCCCAGGTGGCGGCCGCGCGTGAATCCGGCGCCTTTGCCGTGCTGGTGCAGACGCTGGAAGCATTGGCCGAGCGCGCGCCGGCGCCAGCGGGCGCCGACTGGCGGGTGCAGCTGGAGCGGCTGCAGGACCGATTCGCCGGCGTGCAGGCGGCGCTGCAAACGCTGGCCCCACCGCTGGTGGAGCCGCCGGATCAGTCGGCCGAATCGCAGGCCTTCGCGCAGTCGCTGCGCGAGATGGCGCTCCTGGAAGCCACGATGCAGAAGGTGGCCGAATCCGGCCAGCTGGTGTTGCAGCGGCTCATGGGCGCCAAGGCCCAGCCGCAGCCGGGCGGCGTGCGGCCTACTTTGCCAGCAGGCGGCTGACGGCCTCGATGTCGCCGGGCGCCAGCTGCCCAGCGGCCTGGCGCAGCTTCAAGCCGCCCACGATGACGTCGTAGCGCGCCTTGGCCAGGTCGCGCTGCGTGGTGAAGAGCTGGCTTTGTGAGTTGAGCACGTCCAGGTTGACCCGCACGCCCACCTTGTAGCCCAGTTGCGTGGCCTCCAGCGCGAGCTTGGACGATGACTCGGCCGCTTCCAGCGCCTTGACCTGCGCCAGTCCCGATTGCACGCCGAAGTACGCCACGCGGGTGCCTTGGGCCACGCCGCGCCGCGCGGCATCCAGGTCGTCACGGGCCTTCTCTTCCAACGAGACGGTTTCCTTGATCCGGTTCTGCACCAGGCCCCCGGTGTACAGCGGCCAGCTCAGTTGCACGCCCACGCTGGCCGACTTGGTCGTGCCCGGCAGCGTCACGCCCAGGCCGTTGGAGTTGCTCAGGCCGGCAGAGCCCACGGCATCCACGGTCGGCAGGGTGCCGGCGCGGGCCTTGGTGGTTTCCAGCAGCGCCACGTCCAGGCCCAGACGGGCCTTGCGCACACTCGGGTGGACCGGGTCGGCCGAGACCACCCAGCTCTCGGCATCGGCCGGCTGCGGCGAGGGCAGCACCACGGGCACGATGAGCGGCTTGGGGGCCAGGCCCTGCCGGCCCACCAGCGCTTCCAGCGCAATGCGCTTGGTCAGCAGGTCGTTGGTGGCCTGGATCTCCTGCGCGGTGGCCAGGTCGAAGCGGGCCTGCGCTTCACGCGTGTCGGTGATGGTCTGGGTGCCGACCTCGAAGTTGCGCTTGGCCGAAGCCAGCTGCTCGGTGATGGCGGCCTTGCTGGCCTGTGTGGTGGCCAGCGCGTCCTGCGCGGCCAGCACGTCGAAGTAGGCCTGCGAGACACGGATGGCCAGGTCCTGCTCGGCCGGGTCCAGGTCGGCCTTTGCGATCAGCAGCGCTTTGCGCGACTGCTCGACCGAGGCCTCGTTGCCCTTGTTGAACAGCGGGTAGCGCCCGGTCACCGTGCTCCCCACGGTGTTGGTGCCCCCCGAACCGATCAGCGGCAGGTCGAGCTGGTTGCGCGTGGCGTTGCCCGTCAGCGTGGCCGTGGGGCGCAGCAAGGCTTCGCCCTGTTCGGCCCTGTACTGCGCGGAATCGGCAAGCGCGCGCGCCGACAGGTAGGTGGCGTCGTAGGCCCGCGCGGCTTCGTACATGTCCTGGAGGCTTTGGGCCGCGGCCAGGCCAGGCAGGCTCAGCGCCAGCATGGCCAGCGCCCAGGCGCGGGTGGCGCGGGTCGCGGGCAGGCGGGAGGGAATCGAAGGCATGCGGGTTCCTCGGGAAAGTTCAGCGGGTGGCGCGGGTTTATAGACCCGCCGCCGCGCCGGTGCGGTGGCCATGCGACGGCCTGCGCGTGGCGGGCGCTTGAACGCACTGGATGCGCGACAGGCGGCAGGGAGGTGGGGTTGCGCCCATCAGAAATGAAAGCGCGTGGGCTCTGCAAAGCCTTCCAGGCGCGGGGCGACGGTGTCGAACAGGTCGGTCTCGGACCAGGCCGCGGGGCCGGCCCGCGTGATCAGCCGCGCCCGCATCACGGGCTCGTCGCCCACCACCGCGGCCAGGCGGCCGCCCGCCTTGAGTTGTTCGAGCAAGGCCTTCGGCACTTCGGCCACCGAGCCCGACAGCAGGATGGCGTCGAAGGGCCCTTCGGCCGGCAGCCCCTGGGCGCCCACGGCTGGGGAGACGTCGATGACCGTGGCGTTCAGCACCCCGTTGCGGCGCAGGCTTTCACGCGCGGAGCGGGCCAGCTCGGGCCGGCATTCCAGCGTGTAGACCTGCTGCGCGCGGTGCGCCAGAAGTGCCGCCATGAAGCCCGAGCCGGTGCCGATTTCCAGCACGCGCTCGTGGCGCTGGATCTGCAACTCCTGGAGCAGCCTGGCCTCGACCTTGGGTTCGAGCATGCAGGCTCCGGCCGCGGCGGCGTCGTGCGCACCCCGGGCCTGGGCCGTGCTGATCAACGGCACCTGGGTGTCCACGAAGGCCAGCGCACGCAGGGCCGGCGGCACGAAGTCCTCGCGCCGCACGGTCGACAGCAGCGACAGCACGGACTGATCGAGCACCTCCCAGGGGCGGATCTGTTGCTCGATCATGTTGAAGCGGGCGATTTCGGTGTCCATGTGTGGGGCCTCGGGCAGTCGGCAATGGCGGGGGTGGCGGTTCGGGCGGCGCGGATTCTAGGCGGCTGAGCTTGCGTCTGCGGCCACCGGGGCGGGACCCGTCCAGCGGCGGCGGGCCCAGACGGCCAGGTCGTCCAGCCAGCAGTACACCACGGGCACCACCACCAGGGTCAGCAGGCTGGAGGTGATGACGCCGCCGATCACGGCCTGGCCCATGGGGGCCCGCTGCTCGGAGCCTTCGCTCAGGGCGAAGGCCAGCGGCACCATGCCGAAGACCATGGCCAGCGTCGTCATCAGGATGGGGCGCAGCCGCACCTTGGCCGCTTCCAGCAACGCGGCCGACCGATCCAGGCCCGGCACCACGCTGCCGTCGGCACGGGTGAGGGGTTCGCGGGCGCGGATGGCGAAATCGATCAGCAGGATGGCATTCTTGGTCACCAGGCCCATGAGCATAACGACGCCGATCACCGAGAACATGTTCAGCGTCGAGCGGAACAGCAGCAGCGCGCCCACCACGCCGATCAGGGTCAGCGGCAACGAGCTCATCAGCGCCAGGGGCTGCAGGAAGCTCTTGAACTGACTGGCCAGGATCATGTAGATGAACACGACGGCCAGTGCCAGCGCGGCGACTGCGTAGCTGAAGGACTCCTGCATGTTCTTGGTGGAGCCGCCGAAGACGTAGCGGTAGCCCGGCGGCCAGGCGATGCTGTCCAGCACGGCGCGGATGTCCTTGGTGACTTCGCCCGAGCTGCGCCCCAGCGGGTTCGCGTCGACGTTGATCTCTCGGCTCATGTCGCGCCGGTTGATCTGGTTGGGGCCGGTGCCGGCCCGCACATCGGCCACCTGCGACAGCCGCACCACGCGGGCCGTGCCGTCGGTGTTGGTGCCCACCACCAGCGGCAGGGCGCTGAGGTCGCTCATGGCGTCGCGGTAATCGGGCGACAGGCGCACCCGCACGTCGTAGTTCTGGCCGTCGGCCGCGCGCCAGTTGCCCACCGACTGGCCGGCCACCAGCGTGCGCAGGGTCGTGGCCAGCGCGTTGACGTTCAGGCCCAGGTCCGCCGCGGCGTCGCGCTTGACGTCGACGGCCACCGTGGGCTTGTCGGGCTTGAGCGTGCTGTCCAGGTCCACCAGCCCGGGGATCTCGCGCAGGCGGCCGAGCAGCGGGCCAGTCAGCCGCTCCAGTTCGCCGAGGTCGGGGCCCTGCACCGAGAAGACGATGCTCTTGCTGCCGCCGATGTCGCTGGCGCCGATGTTGGTCACGGTGATGCCCGGGATGCGTTCGAGCCGCTCGCGCATGGGCGTGGTGAGTTGCGCCACGCTGCGCTGGCGGTCCTTGCGGTCGAGCAGCCGCACGTACACGCTGCCGTAGATCTTGCCCAGGGCAAAGCCGCTGTTGATGGTGGTGACGGTGTGCCGCACCTCGGGCAGTTCGCGCAGGGCGGCGTCGATCTGCCGGGCGCGCATCTCGGTGACTTCGAGCGACGAGCCCACCGGCGTGTAGAAGTTGATCTGGGTCTCGGAGAAGTCGGCCTTGGGCACGAACTCGGCCCCCACGCTGCCGAGCAGCAGCATGGCCGCGACGAAGGTGCCCAGCGCGATGGCCACCGTCTTGATCTTGTGCACCAGCGACCAGGCCAGCAGCGCCTGGTAGGCGTCGGACAGGGTCTGCGTGAAGCTGTCGAACAGCCCTGTCACCCGGCCCAGCGTGCGGTCATACAGCGTCACCGGCGGGCCCCGCCGCTCGCCGGCCCGGTGCTCGGCCTGCGGGTCGTGCCAAACGCTGGAGAGCATGGGGTCCAGCGTGAAGCTCACGAACATCGAGATGAGCACGGCCGCCACGATGGTCAGCCCGAACTCGTGGAAGAACTTGCCCACGATCCCGCCCATGAAGCCGATGGGCAGGAACACCGCCACGATGGACAGGGTGGTGGCCAGCACCGCCAGTCCGATCTCGTCGGTGCCGGCCAGAGCGGCCTCGCGCGGGCTCTTGCCCATCTGCACATGGCGAACGATGTTCTCGCGCACGACGATGGCGTCGTCGATCAGCAGGCCCACGCACAGGCTCAATGCCATCAGTGTGATGGTGTTGATCGTGAAGCCGAAGACGTACATGAACAGGAAGGTGCCGATCAGCGCGATGGGCAGCGTGAGGCCGGTGATGACGGTGGAGCGCCAGGAATTCAGGAACAGGAAGACGATGAGCACCGTGAGCGCTGCGCCTTCGATCAGCGTGCGCTGCACGTTGGCCACGCTCACGCGGATGGAGCGCGAGTTGTCGCGGTTGACCTCGGTACGGATGTTGGGCGGCGTGACGGCCTTGGCGTCTTTCAGCGCCTGCTGCAGGCCGTCCACCACGGCGATGGTGTTCTCGCCCTGGCTCTTCTGCACGCTCAGCAGCACCGTGCGCTGGCCGTTGTAGAGCGCCAGGCTCTCGATCTCCTGCGGGCCGTCGACCACGTCGGCCACCTGCCAGAGCTTGACCACCGAGCCATTGGCCTTGCGCGCCACGACGATGTCGCGGAACTCGCGCGGCGTATTCAGCCGCGCGTTGATCTGCACCACGCGGTCCTGCTCGCGCGAAACGATGTTGCCCAGGGGCTGTTCCTGGTTTTCGCTCTTGAGTGCGGCCACCACCGCATCGGTGGACAGGCCTGCGGCTTCCATGGCGGCCGGCCTGAGGTAGACGTTCACTTGCCGGTCGACGCCGCCGATGATGCTGACCGCGCCCACGCCGCGCACGTTCTCGAGCTTCTTCTGCAGCACCTGGGTGGCCCAGGTGGTGAGCTCCTGCGGGGTGGTGCGGGCGTCGTTGGCCAGCACGGCCACGTTGAAGATCGGCTGGGCCGAGGGGTCGAAGCGCGAGATGCGCGGCTCCTTGACTTCGTCGCGCAACAACGGGCGCATCAACGCCACCTTCTCGCGCACGTCGTCGGCGGCCTTGCGGCCATCCACATCGAGATTGAATTCGATGATGACCACCGAGGTGCCTTCGTACGAGCGCGAGGACAGCGCGCTGATACCGGCCACCGTGTTGACGGCTTCCTCGACCTTCTTGGTGACCTCCGCCTCGACGATCTCGGGGCTGGCGCCGGGGTAGTCCATCGACACCACCACGGTGGGCACGTCGATGTTGGGGAACTGATCCAGCGACAGCCGGGTGTAGCTGAACAGTCCCAGCACCACGAAGGCCAGCATGACCATCACGGCCATGACCGGGTTGTGGATGGAAACGCGCGTGAACCACATGGCGCGGGCAGGGGCTTAGGGGCGCGGCGCCGAGGCGGCCTGGGCGGTCGGCGGCTCGCTGGCACGCGGCGCCAGGGTGGCCAGGGTCAGCGCCGTGCCTTCGCGCAGGGCGCCCACGGTGGCACGCAGCACGACGGCGCCGGGCTGCAGGCCGTCGGTGACCTCGACGGCGCTCTCGCTGCGTCCGTCGAAGAGCACCTCGCCCCGCGCGCCGGTGTTCACGGTGCGCATGGCGGCCTTGCCGTTGTCCAGCACCATGACGTAGGGCCGTGCCTGGTCGAAGCGAAGCGTGGTGGCCGGTATCACCAGCGCGGGCTGGCGGTGCAGTTCCACCGTGGCGCGGGCGAACAGGCCCTGGCGAAGCCCCACCGTGGCGGCCGTGGGCGTGAGCTGCAGATAGGCCATGACCGAGCGCGTGCCGGTCTGTGCGCTCGGGTTGATGCGCACCACGCGGGCCAGCAACGGCTCGGCCAGCCCGTCCACCTGCACGCGTGCCGTCTGGCCCACCCGAAGGGCCAGCACGTCTTCGGGCGCCACCGAGGCCTCGAGTTCGATGCGCGAAAGGTCCACGATTTCCAGCAGCTTGGCGTCGATGGGCACGCGCTCGCCCGGTTGCACGAGGCGGGCAGCCACCAGGCCGGTGATGGGGGCCCGGATCTCGCTGTCGCGCACCGACTTGCGGGCCAGTTCGGCTGCGGCCTTGGCCGCCTGCAACGAAGCCTGGGCGCCCGCAGTGCTGCTGACGGACGTGTCCAGCGCCGTGCGCGAGATGAAGCCCTGGTCGACCAGTGCCTTGTTGTTGTCCAGCGTGCGCTGGGCGATCTCGAGCTGGGCCTGCGCGGCATTGGCCTGGTCGTCGGCCTGGCGCTGCTTCAGCTTGTATTCGGTGGCGTCCAGGTGGCCGATGAGCTGGCCTGCCTGCACGCGATCGCCTTCGCGCACGGTCAGGTCCTGTACCTCGGCGGCCACGCGTGACTTGATGACCGCGCTCTGCACGGCCTTCAGGCCCCCGGAGACTTCGAGCACCGCGGTGAGCTCGGTGCGCTCGGCGCGCGCCACGTCGCCCGGTGCCAGTTCGATGGCGCGGGCCGCGGCGGTGGCCGGGGCCATGGGGGATGCCTCGGCCCTGCGGCCCATCCAGAACCGCCCCGCGAGGGCCAGCGCCAGCAGCACCAGGACCCCGGCCAGCACCTTCCACCGACGGGTCATGCCACGGCCTTCCCGGCGGGTGACTCGCCGCGCACCTGCAGGCCCCGCAGCATCAGATCGAGGTGCGTGTCCAGCATCACGCGTGGGTCGATGGCGTTGGCGCCGGCCACCGGGCAGGCGCCGAAGGAATCGCGGTGAACGGCCATGAAGATGAGCGGTGCGATCAAGGCGTGGGCCACCTCGTGCAAGGGCATGGGTCGGAATTCGCCGGCATCGATGCCGCGCTGGACGCAGCCGCTGAACAGCCGGTCGGCGGGCTCGATGACTTCATCGCTGTAGAACTGCGCCAGCTCCGGAAAGTTGCGCACCTCGGCCAGCATGATCTTGTGGATGCTGGCCGCCGGTGTGCAGCCCACGCGCTCCCACCAGATGTGCAGCAGCTGTGTCAGCAGGTCGGCACTGGGCCCTTCGTAATGCGCCGCCACTTCCTGCCCTTCGGCAATCAGGCTGGACAGGTTCTGGCGCACCACGGCCTTGAACAGCTCTTCCTTGCTGGGGTAGTAGAGGTACAGGGTGCCCTTGGAGACGCCGGCACGCTGCGCAACCTCTTCGGCCCGGGTGGCGGCGAAGCCCTTCTCGGCGAACAAGGCCAGGGCGGCATCCAGCAACTCCTGCGGGCGCGCTTCCTTGCGGCGCTGCCGTGCCGTGTGCTCGACCACGGGTTGGGTCGGGGCCGGGTGCGGCGACAGGGTCGATGGGGGCAGGGTTCTCATTTTAATGACTGACTGGTCAGTAATTCTAGACGGGGCAACAGGGAGGGGTCAAGCCGGCCTTCCGCACGGTGGATTGACATGAGCGATCGCTATCATCCGGCGCTTTGCCGCATCGGCTGGAGCCCTTCACCGTGGATCTCATACTGCTCATCAAGGCCGCCGTCATGGGCGTGGTGGAAGGGTTGACCGAATTCCTGCCCGTCTCGTCCACGGGCCACCTGATCCTGGCCGGGTCGCTGATCGACTTCACCGGTGGGCCGTTGACCCCCGAGAAGATCAAGGCCTTCGAGATCTCCATCCAGACCGGCGCCATCCTGGCCATCGTGCTGTTGTATTGGCAGCGGCTGACGGGCGTCGTGGCCGCCATGGGCCACGATCGCAATGCGCGCAAGTTCGTGACCAATGTGCTGGTGGGCTTCATTCCGGCGGTGGTGCTGGGCCTGACCTTCGGCAAGAAGGTGCAGGCCGCCCTCTTCAACCCGATGGTCGTGGCCAGCACGTTCATCCTGGGCGGGGTGGTGATTCTCTGGGCCGAGCGCCGGAAGGGCATCGTGGTGCGGGTCGCCGAGGTCGACGACATGACCGCGATGGACGCGCTCAAGATCGGCCTGGTGCAGTGCCTGGCCTTCATCCCCGGTACCAGCCGGTCCGGCAGCACCATCATCGGCGGCATGCTGTTCGGGCTGAGCCGCAAGGCAGCCACCGAGTTCACCTTCTTCCTGGCCATCCCCACGTTGATCGGTGCCGGGGCCTACAGCCTGCTGAAAGTGCGCCACAGCCTGGGCATGGCCGACCTGCCGCTGTTCACCGTGGGCTTCGTGTTCAGCTTCATCGCGGCCTGGCTGTGCGTGCGCTGGCTGTTGCGCTATGTGTCGACCCACAACTTCAACGCCTTCGCCTGGTACCGCATCGCCTTCGGCGGCGTCATCCTGCTGACCGCCTATTTCCACTGGGTGACCTGGGCGGACTGATCGCCCGTGGTTGTCCTGAAGAGCAAGTCCCAGACGCCGTGGCCCAATTGCAGGCCGCGAAGCTCGAATTTCGTCAGCGGCCGCCACGCGGGCCTGGGCGCGTAGCCGGGGTCCGCGCTGTTGCGCAGGGCCGGCTCCTGGCTGAGCACTTCCAGCATCTGCTGGGCATAGGGTTCCCAGTCGGTGGCGCAGTGCAGGTAGCCGCCGGGGGCCAGGTGCCGCACGAGACGGGCCACGAATTCGGGTTGGATCAGGCGCCGCTTGTTGTGCCGCTTCTTGTGCCAGGGGTCGGGAAACCAGATGTGCACGCCCGCCAGCGACCCTGGCGGCACCATGGCGGCCAGCACCTGCACGGCGTCGTGCTGGACGATGCGCAGGTTGCTGAGTTGCCGCTCGCCGATGGTCTTGAGCAGCGCGCCCACGCCGGGTTCGTGCACCTCGATGCCGAGAAAGTCGGTGTCGGGGTGGGCTGCAGCCACCTCGGCCGTGGCAGCGCCCATGCCGAACCCGATCTCCAGCACCCGCGGCGCCTGCCGGCCGAAGACTTCGCCGAAGTCCAGCGCCCTGGGCGCGTAGGGCAGCACGAAGCGGGGCCCCCATTCGGCCAGGGCGCGCACCTGCCCAGAGCCCATGCGGCCGGCCCGCAGCACGAAGCTTCGGATCGGCATGCGCGGCGGGGCTGCGGGCGGGGCGGGTGGGGTGGGGACTTCGTCCATCGGGCGCCGATTGTGCCCGCCACCTCGCAATCCGTGCAGCACCCCGCGACGATGCGGCAGATCGACACCGCACAGGCCTCGCGCCCATGGGCTTGGCGTCCACGTCAGCCTGGTGGGTACCGAGCCGTCGAAATCCGCCACCTGGTCGGTGGCTTTGTGCGCGAGATCGGGCTCGATGGGTTGGTGGCGGTGGGCGGCAACGTCGAGGGAGCCCAATGCCCGCAGTGGCGCGTTGACCGTCCATGCCCGCATCGACGGCGCGCCCGACCTGGGGCCCGGCGCTAGAATCTGTGACGTGCGGGTGTAGTTCAATGGTAGAACGGCAGCTTCCCAAGCTTCATACGAGGGTTCGATTCCCTTCACCCGCTCCAAATCCCCCGTAGAGTGAGGATTGGCGCGGATCCCGCGCCGGTGCTTGGTTTCAGTGGTCTTGGTGTCCCAAACTGGGGTCCCAAACCACTGTCATGACACCCGCACGAACTCTTTCCTACCTGCACCGCAGCCGACACGGCATTTTCGGCTTCCGTGTCGTCATTCCCAGGGATCTGCGTGACAGGTTCCCGCATCCTGAGTTCCGGGTTTCTCTGCGAACCCGCGACAATGGGGAAGCGCGGCGGCTCGCACACGGGTTGGCGTTCCACACCATCAGTTGTTTCAGGCGGATCCGAGAATTGAAATTCGATGAAGGGGCTGCGCTCGGTCAGAATGACCTTGCCCCCGGAATCCGTATCCCTTAGCTGGTCATGGCTTGTTTGGGCAGCGCCGCAAGCCAATTTTCCTCGAACTGCATCGGGCTGACGTAGTTCAGCGTCGAGTGCAGCCGGGTCCGGTTGTACCAGAGCAGCCAGGCGATGGTTTCGTCCATCGCCCGTGGCCTGGTCTGGAATCGCTGTCCGTGCAACCGCTCCACCTTCAGCGACCCGAACAGCGTCTCGCTACAAGCGTTGACCCAACAATTGCCGCGCCGACTCATCGAACTGGTGATGCCGTACTCCGTCAACAACTCGCGGAAGTCCAGGCTGGCATATTGGCTGCCGCGATCGCTGTGGAAGATCAGGCCGGACTGCTTGCTCGGGTGGCGCTTGAACCATGCCATCCGCAGCGCGTCCATGACGATGTCTCGGGTCATGTTTCCGCGCAACGACCAGCCCACCACTTGCCGGCTGAACAGATCGACGACTACAGCCAGGAATAGTCATCCTTCGTCGGTGGGGATGTAGATACCGTCACCCACCCACACCGTGTCCGGCTCGGCCACGTTGAACTCCCTGTCCAGCAAATTGGGCGAGATCGGCAGATCGTGATTGCTGTCGGTCGTGATCTTGAATCGCCGTTTGCCCTTGGCACGTATGCCATGCAGCTGCATGAGCTTTTGCACCCGTGCCCACACGAATCCCTCGCGCAAGCAGCGCCTTCCACGTGCGCGGCCAGCCGTAGCCGCCACACGTTTCGGCATGGACGGCCTTGATGTGCACCGGCAGCGCGTCGTCGCTCAGGTGACGGCGCTGCGCGTCGCTGGCACCGCGTACAAAGTGCTCGTGGTATCCCGTCGGGCTCACGCCCAAGACTTGGCACTGAACCGAGATCGGCCACTCCCGGCGATGTCGCTGGATAAAGGCGTACTTCACTTCGACTCGCGAGCAAAGTACGCCGTGGCTTTTCCCAGGATGTCGCGCTCCATCTTCACCCGGGCCAACTCGGCTCGCAGCCGGCTTATCTCCATCTGCTCGGCAGTCACCGGCTTGCTGTCGGCGCCCTTGAGATTGCCTTCGCGCTTGGCCTTGACCCAGTTGAACAACGTTTGGTCCACCACGCCCAGCGTCCTGGCCACAGCCGCGATGCTCTGGCCAGATTAAACCAGTCTCACCGCCTCGTGCTTGAACTCGAGCGTGTATCGTGAGCGCATCCCCAGTCTGCAGGAGGCGGACCCCCACGTTCGCAATCTAAACTGCTGTGTATAACAAAGTTGGCGGCACAGGGTGGCACATTCGCGAATCGGAGAATGAAAATGCTTATCGACGGCAATTGCCATTGCGGCGCGGTGTCATTTACTGCTGTGATCGATCCAACGCGTGTGGCGGTTTGTCACTGCACCGACTGTCAGACGCTATCTGGAGCACCATTTCGCGCAATCGC
>CAIJPE010000234.1 GCA_903822435.1 uncultured beta proteobacterium
GTGAGGCAAACTGGAACGTGGCCAATCCCCCGGCAGGCTTCCGAAAGGTCATCGAGCTGCACCGTACCCTCGACCAGCGCGGAACCCAGATCACGCAGATGGTCTATTCGGATGGCATTTCGGCGGTCTCGCTGTTCATCGAGACGGGGCGCAACAGCAATCCCGGTCCGAGCGAATCACGGCGGGGCGCCTTGAGTTTTTATTCTGCCAGGAGCGGTGACCTCCAGATCACCGCCATCGGCGAAGTCCCCCCAGCCACGGTAGCACAGATGGTGAAATCTGCCAGCCCGGCCAAAATCAAACCCTAGTCCTGAGAGGGAATATCGATATGCGCCGCAATTTCGTCCTGTTCCTGATGCTTCTCCTGCCCTGGTTCGTCCAGGCCGAGGGCTTGCCTGATTTCAGTGATCTGGTGGAGCGCGAGTCCGCGTCGGTGGTCAACATCAGTACCACCCAGTCGGTCAAGACCGCCGATGGTCCGAGTGACGACGCCATGCAGGAGTTCTTCCGCCGCTACGGCATCCCGACGCCCCCGGGCGGCATGCCCCACGGTGGTGGCGGCGGTGGCCAGGGGGGGCCGGGCGCGCCCGGCGGCCCGGGTGGCCCTGGTGGTGAAGCGCACTCCCTGGGCTCCGGTTTCGTGATCAGCCCCGACGGCTACATCCTGACCAATGCCCACGTGGTGTCCGGCGCCGACGAGATCACCGTGGCCCTGACCGACAAGCGCGAGTTCAAGGCCAAGGTCATCGGCAGCGACAAGAAGACCGACGTGGCGCTGATCAAGGTCGAAGCCACCGGTCTCAAGCCAGTCAAGACCGGCAACGTGGACAAGCTTCGGGTCGGGGAATGGGTGGTCGCGATCGGCTCGCCGTTCGGGTTCGAAAGCACCGTGACCAAGGGCATCGTGAGTGCCAAGGGACGGTCCCTGCCGGCCGAGACGCTGGTGCCCTTCATCCAGACCGACGTGCCGATCAACCCGGGCAACTCCGGTGGCCCATTGTTCAACCTGAAGGGCGAGGTGATCGGCATCAATTCGCAGATCTACAGCCGCACCGGCGGCTTCATGGGTCTGTCCTTTGCCATCCCGATCGATGTGGCGCTCGACGTGTCGCGCCAACTCAAGGAGTCGGGCCGGGTAACGCGTGGCTGGCTGGGGGTGGTGATCCAGGATGTCACGCATGACATCGCGGACTCCTTCGGTCTCAGCACCGCCCAGGGCGCCCTGATTGCCAACGTCGAAAAGGGTGGCCCGGCCGACAGCGGCGGCCTCCAGGTCAGCGACGTGATCACGCGTTTCGACGGCAAGCCGATCGCCTCGCGCGAGGACCTGCCGCGCGCTGTCGGTTCCACCAAGCCCGGCAGCACGGTCAAGGTGACGGTATGGCGCAAGGGCGAAAGCCGCGATCTCAACGTGGCGGTTGGCGAGATGCCCTCGGATGATGGCGGCTTGCGCCCGGCCTCGCGCAAGCTCGGCAGCGACAATCCTTCCGCACGCCTCGGACTCTCCCTGGGCAACCTGAAGGATGACCAGCGCAAGGAACTCGACCTGAAGGGCGGCGTGCTGGTCCAGGACGTCAACGGGGCGGCCGCCAAGGCCGGGCTGCAGGTGGGCGACGTGATCCTGTCGCTGAACAATGCCGACGTGGCGTCGGTGGACGAGTTCAACAAGGCGCTGACCAGCCTCGGCGACAAGAAGACCCTGGCCTTGCTGGTCCGTCGTGGGGACAGTTCGCGCTTCATCACCCTGAAGAAGGACAACGGTGCCGGCTGATGGCTCCGTGGCAGTGCTGCAGCTGTATGGCCGCAGCTACTGCCATTTGTGCACCGA
>CAIJPE010000235.1 GCA_903822435.1 uncultured beta proteobacterium
CGCCAGGCGATGCCCAGGCCCTGCAGGCACCACTCGCGCAGCACCTGACCGTCGTTGCAGTCCAGCACGCCGTTGGGCCTCAGGTGCATGAGCTCGCTGTCCACCGTGAAGGCCCAGCCGCGGGTCTGGCTGGCGTCCGAGCTCAGTGCCAGGCAGGCATGGCGGGCCAGGTCGGCCGGTGTGCCTGGCGTGCCGGCGCGCTCCAGATAGCGGGGTGATGCCACGCACAAGCGCCGGTTGTCGGCCAGTCGCACGCTGACCAGGCTGGAATCGGGCAGGTCACCCACCCGCACGGCACAGTCGAAGCCTTCGTTGACGATGTCCACCACGCGGTCGCTGAGATTCAGCGACAGGCTCACGTCGGGGTGCTCGGCGACGAAGGCTGGCACCAGCGGTGCCACGTGGCGGCGGCCGAAGCCGGCCGGTGCCGTGACGCGCAAGTGTCCGCTGGCCTTCACGCCCCCGGCGCTGACACTGGCATCGGCGCTGGCCAGGTCGGCGAGCACGCGCTGGCAGTCCTCGAGGTAGGCGCTGCCTTCGTGCGTCAGGTTGATGCGCCGTGTGGTGCGCACCAGCAGCTTGACGCCCAGGCGCTCTTCCAGTGCGTCGATGCGCCGGCCGATCACCGCCGGGGCCAGGCCTTCGGCGTTGGCGGCGGCGGTCAGGCTGCCCTTGGTGGCCACGGCCACAAACGACTCGATCTGCTTGAGCCGGTCCATGGGGCCTGATTATGCCCATTCAACGCACAAATCTACGGCTTCCCAAGTACTTAATAGCGGCCCCTGGTTGGAATACAGTGTCGGAATGAAAATCCGCGCCGTGCTTTTCGACGCCTACGGCACCTTGCTCGACGTGCACAGCGTGGCCTTGCTCGCCGAGCAGCTGTACCCCGGGTACGGCGAGCGCCTGTCCATCCTGTGGCGCGACAAGCAGATCGAGTACACGCGGCTCGTGTCGATGAGCGGCCGCGGCACTGGGCCGGAACCTGGCGTGGGCAGTGCCTTGTACCGGCCGTTCTGGGACCTGACCCGGGCCGGCCTGCGCTACGCGGCGCAGCGGCTGTCCTTGGCCATGCCGGCCGCGGTGGAAGACCGGCTGATGAACGAATACCGCCATCTCAGCGCCTTCCCCGACAGCCGCGAGGTGCTGGCGGAACTGCAGCGCCGGCGCATCCCCACCGGCATCCTGAGCAACGGCGACCCCGAGATGCTCGACGTGGCCGTCAAGAGCGCGGGCTTTGCCGGCCTGCTGCAGCACGTCATCAGCGTGCACCCCGCTCGCCGCTACAAGACCGACCCCGCCGCCTATGCCCTGGGCACCGCCGCGCTGGGCCTGCCCGCTCGCGAAGTGCTGTTCGTCAGCAGCAACGGCTGGGACGCCATCGGCGCGACCTGGTTCGGCTACACCACGCTCTGGATCAACCGCGGCGGCCTGCCGCTGGACCCTCTGGGTGCCGACCCTACCCATACCGGCAGCAGCCTGCGCGACGTGCTGGCCCTTCTTGCTCCCGTTCCCGCCTGAAACCCCCCGAGAGTCCACCCCATGCGCACCACCGTCCACGGCCTGCAAGTCGCAACCGTCCTTCACCGCTTCATCGAAGACGAAGTACTGCCCGGCACCGGCGTCGACAGCGCCACGTTCTGGGTCGGTTTCGACGCCATCGTGCGCGACCTCGCCCCCCGCAACGCCGCCCTGCTGGCCGAGCGCGACCGCCTGCAGGCGGCACTGGACGGCTGGCACCGGGCACATCCCGGCCCGATCACCGACCAGGCCGGCTACCGGGCCTTCCTCGAAGAGATCGGCTACCTGCTGCCCCAGCCCCAGGGCGCCAAGGCCACCACCACCCACGTCGATGCCGAATTGGCCACGCAGGCCGGGCCGCAGCTGGTGGTGCCCATCCTCAACGCCCGTTATGCCCTGAACGCCGCCAATGCCCGCTGGGGATCGCTGTACGACGCGCTGTACGGCACCGACGTGATCGCCGAGGACGGCGGCGCCGGGCGCAGCGGCCCCTACAACCCGGTGCGCGGCGCCAAGGTCATCGACTTCGCGCGTGGCTTCCTGGACCAGGCCGTGCCGCTGGCCGAGGGCAGCCACCGCGACAGCACCGCCTACCGCATCGAGCGCGGCGCGGACTCTGGTGCCCTGATGGTCACACTGGCTTCGGGCCGCGTGGTCGGGCTGGCCGACCCGGCCGCGCTGGCCGGCTTCCAGGGCGACCCGGCCTCCCCCACGGCCGTGCTGCTGCGCCACAACGGCCTGCACATCGACATCCTCATCGACCGCACCGTGCCCATCGGCCAGGCCGACCCTGCCGGCGTCAGCGACGTGGTGCTGGAAGCCGCGCTGTCCACCATCCTCGACCTGGAAGACTCCGTGGCCGCGGTGGATGCAGACGACAAGGTGCTGGGCTATCGCAACTGGCTGGGCATTCTCAAGGGCAACCTGACCGAGGAAGTGCGCAAGGGCGGGCGCACCTTCACCCGCGGCCTGAACGCCGACCGCCGCTACCACGCCCCCTCGGGCGCCGGCAGCGTGGTGCTGCACGGCCGCTCGCTGATGTTCCTGCGCAATGTCGGCCACCTGATGACGAACCCGGCCGTGCTGTGGGGCCCCGAGGGCCGCGAGATCCCCGAGGGCATCCTGGACGCGGTGGTCACGACCACCATCGCGCTGCACGACCTGCAGCGCCACGGCGCGCTGCCGGAGGGCGAGCGGATCGTCAACTCGCGCAGCGGCTCCGTCTACATCGTCAAGCCCAAGATGCACGGGCCGGCCGAGGTCGCCTTCGCCGGTGAACTGTTCGGCCGGGTCGAGCAGCTGCTGGGCCTGCCCGACAGCACCGTCAAGCTGGGCATCATGGACGAAGAGCGCCGCACCAGCGTCAACCTGCAGGCCTGCATCGCCGCGGCCGCCAGCCGAGTGGCCTTCATCAACACCGGCTTCCTGGACCGCACCGGCGACGAAATGCACACCGCCATGCACGCCGGCCCGATGCGCCGCAAGGGCGACATGAAGAGCAGCGAGTGGATCGCCGCTTACGAGCGCAACAACGTGCTGGTGGGCCTGGCCTGCGGCCTGCGCGGCAAGGCGCAGATCGGCAAGGGCATGTGGGCCATGCCCGACCTGATGGCTGCCATGCTGGAGCAGAAGATCGCCCACCCCCGGGCCGGTGCCAACACCGCCTGGGTGCCCAGCCCGACAGCAGCCACCCTGCACGCCCTGCACTACCACCAGGTGGACGTGGCGGCCGTGCAGGAGGGCCTCGAGAAGGTCGACGCTGCCGGCGAGCGCGAAGCTCTGCTGGCGGGCCTGCTGACCGTCCCCGTGGTGGCCACTGCCACCTGGAGCGCGGCCGAGCGCCAGCAGGAGCTGGACAACAACGTGCAGGGCATCCTGGGCTATGTGGTGCGCTGGATCGACCAGGGCGTGGGCTGCTCCAAGGTGCCCGACATCCACGACGTGGGCCTGATGGAAGACCGCGCCACGCTGCGCATCAGCAGCCAGCACATCGCCAACTGGCTGCTGCACGGCGTGGTGACCGAGGCCCAGGTGCACGAGACCTTCCGCCGCATGGCCGCGGTGGTCGACCAGCAGAATGCCGGCGACGCGCTCTACCAGCCGATGGCCGGGCATTGGGAGACCAGCTACGCCTACCGCGCTGCGCTGGACCTGGTCCTCAAGGGCCTGGAGCAGCCCAGCGGCTACACCGAACCGTTGCTGCACGCCTGGCGGCTGCGCGTGAAGGCACGCTGATCCGCCAGCGGGGCCGGGCACGTCCGGCCCCGGGACGCGGTCAGAAGACGTTGCGCCCTTCGAACAGCGCCCGGCAGCGGGCCAGCACCGGTCCGCCCACGCTGCGGCCGAGCTGGCGGCCGGCCAGGTCGCCCTGTTCGAAGTGGATGCCCCCGTAGCGGCGCGACAAACCGGCCGAATCCGCCGCCTGCGGCAACGAACTCCAGGTGAAGTTCTGGTCCACCACGGGCGTGGTGAAGCCTTCCACGCCGATGGCCCGGGCCTTGACCATGCCGCTCAAGTTGATGCCGTCGCTGGCGCGGATGCCCGCCATGACGAAGGCCGCGGCCGCGCTGAAGGTGCTGTGGCCCGAGACGAACTCGGGGAAAGGTGGCGAGGGGCTGCTGGGCCGCTGATAGGGCCGCCAGTCCTGGCCGAGGACCTGCTGCGTGCCGCGGCCCGGGCCGCCCCACGAGGTGAGCACCTGGTTTCGGAAGTAGTAGCGGATGGCGGTGATCGGCCGCACCGAGTCCCACACCCGCTTGGCGTCCCAGGCCGCGATGCCGGCATCCAGCACGGCCTGGCCGGCGCCGAAAAAGAGCTTCACGTCCGCGTCCAGCGTGTTGGCGTCGTTGGCCGACACCTGCTCGGCAATCTGCATCCACTGCCCCGGCGGCGACACCGTGCCCGGGTTGGCGGCCCACAGGTCGACGTAGGCCTTGGTGCGGTCGGTGAGGCCGGCGCTGTAGCCGATGAGCTCTTGCATCTCGCCGTACGTGGGCGCCCGGTGGCCCATGGAAGGGCGGAACATCGCGTTCGACAGCATCGAGAACGAGCGCACGCGGCCCCATTGCGGTGTCAGGAAGTTCTGGGTGACCGTGGCGCCGCTGACGGCGTCCACCACCCGCAGCGGTTGCCAGCGGACGGGATCGACCACGGTGTCGGGGGAGTTCACGGGCACGTAGCCGGTGTAGTCGGCGTAGGCGCCCGGTGCCAGGTCGCCGTACTGGTTGCTGCCATCGTTGCGCCGCCACAGCAGCAGGTAGCTGGCCGTGTTGGTGCCCACCTGCACCGCCGCATAGCCGCCTGAAATCCAACCCGGGTTGGGTGTGCGGCTCGACAACAGGGCATCGAACTGCCCCGCGGCCACCGGGAAGAGGTTGACCAGCACGTCGTGCGCCGCGTGGCAGATGGCGATCGACTTGTTGGTGTCGTTGATCTCCCAGAACGGCCGCTTGAGCAGCAGGCCCGGTACCGTGAACGCCGCCCGCAAGTCATAGTGCACCCAGGCGTTGTAGATGGCCTCGTGCAGCATGGCGCAAGCCCGGGAGGCGACGGTCGCCTGGGTCCGGGTCAGGGCGATGGCGGCCGTGAGCGCACGGTTCCACTCCACCACCACCGAGACCGCCGACGCAGCCCGAGCCTTCTGGCCCAGCCCGAAGACCGCGGTGACGGCCACCGCAGAGCCGGCCGTGGCCGCTGCATGCGCGACAAAGGATCGACGTTTCACGGGGGCTCCTCGGCTCGTTCCTGTGGAGACCCACTCTGGCAGCGCGGCGGGGCCCATACAACCCCTTGAATGGGGCAGATCGGCCGCAGGCCTGCCGCGCCGGCCGGGGTCGGCCCCCGGGTATGCTCGGCGCACGCCCACGGAGGAAACCTTTGCCATGGCAGCTTCCATCGCCCCTTTTCACCTTGCATTCCCGGTGGCCGACCTGGCCCGCACGCGCGACTTCTACGGCCAGGTGCTGGGCTGCCCCGAGGGCCGCAGCAGCAGCGAATGGATCGATTTCGATCTGTTCGGCCACCAGATCGTGGCGCACCTCGCGCCGCCGCGCCCCACCGAAGCGGGGCAAGGCGACCACCACAACCCCGTGGACGGCCACGACGTGCCGGTTCCCCACTTCGGCGTGGTGCTCGATTGGGACGATTTCGACGCACTGGCCGCCCGCCTGCGCAGCCACGGGGTGCGCTTCGTCATCGAGCCCTATGTGCGCTTCAAGGGCCTGGTGGGCGAACAGGCCACCATGTTCTTTCGCGATCCCTCCGGCAACGCCCTGGAGTTCAAGGCCTTCCGCGACCGCTCGCAGCTCTTCGCCAAGTGACCGACCTGCTGGTCATCCGCCACGGTGAGACCGACTGGAACCGCCAGCGGCGCTTCCAGGGCCAGATCGACGTGCCGCTGAACGCCATCGGGCACGAGCAGGCGCGGCGCCTGGGCGAACGCCTGGTGGCCGAGCGCGTCGATGCCGTGTACTGCAGCGACCTGCAGCGTGCGAAGGCCACGGCGGCTCCGCTGGTGGCTGCCTGGGCGCTGCCCGGCCGCGACCGGACGGCCCTGCGCGAGCAGAGCTTCGGCGTCTTCGAGGGCCTGGAGCCGGACGAGATCCGCGCGCGCCACCCGGAGCTCTGGCAGCACTGGCTGGCGCAGCGGGCCGACTACGCGCGGCCCGGCGGCGAAAGCACGGTGCAGTTCCACGGCCGCGTGC
>CAIJPE010000236.1 GCA_903822435.1 uncultured beta proteobacterium
AGCGTGGCGCCGCCGGACAGATCGATCAGGCCGGCGTTGCTGTGCGCGCTGCCGTTCAGGGTGAGCACCTGCGCGGCCTGCAGCTGCAGCGTGCCGGCGCTGCCGTTGTTGAGGTCGGTGTTGAGTACGCCGGTGCCGGTGATGATGCCCTGGTTGCTCAGACCCCCGTTCAAGGTGAGGTTGACGGCATTCACGATGCCGGCATTGACCACGGCCCCGTTGATCGTGCCGTCGCCCGTGAGCACGCCCTTGGCCGTGATCGTGGTGAACACGCCATCTGCACCGGTCACGTTGAGCGTACCGGCATCGAGCCGCAAGGTGGCAATGCCGTTGTTGCCCGTCCCGTCGCCGCCGATGGTCAATTGCTTGACGTCCATGCTGGTGGAGGGCCCGGTGACCACCAGGCTGCGCACTGGGTCGATGACGGCCGCGACGTTGCGGTTGGGTGCGACGAGTTCCGACCAATTGGCGGCATCGCTGAAGCTTCCGCTGCCGCCGCTTTGCCAGACCACCCCGTCCAGCGAGAGCACGAAGCCGTGCTCTGCGCCGTTGGGTTTGATGCCGTAGCCGACGATTTGCCCGGCGTCGTTGATCCCTTGACCGTGGGTCAAGGTCCATCCGGTGCCGGCCACGCCATTGAACGAGTTCAAATCATGCAACGTGCCATTGTTGAGAAGAACGGCATGCCGGGTGGGGCTGCTGTCGATGGAAGATTCACCCGTGACCCATCCGTTGGAATTGATGCCTTTGCCTTCGCAGAAGTTTCCGCCGAGACATCCATAGCCCGAAACGCCCGACCCGTTACCGATCGTCAAGCTGCTGTAGGGGTTCGGGGAAACCAAATCCAGTCTTCCCGTGATCTTGCCAGTGGCATTGATGCCGTATGCCGAACCCGGCGCGACAGTTGCCGCGGGAAGACCTACGTTTGATGAGAAGAATGCCTCGGTCAAACCGCTTTGCCTGTATTCTCCTGCCACCTGACCCGCATTGTTGATGGCGTATGCAAAGGACGACGCGCCGTTCGGCAAGTTGAGTGATGTTGCGCTTCCGTCTGTTTGGAAAACAGTCGCCACGCTCACGCCGTTGTTGACCGCGGATCCGACCACGGTCCCACTGGCGTTGATGCCGTAGCCATAACTGTTTACGTCCCCGAGGTCCAGGTTCGTCATCGTGCCGTTGTCGTATCGAAACGCACGCGACTGGCCTGACGCGAGATCGGCTGCGCCAGCGATCTGCCCGGAATCGTTGATGCCGTAGCCCCGGCTGTTCGCACCGCCCAGGGTGCCCAGGTCGGCCATCACGCCATCCGCGTACAGGAAGGCGTGGTACGTCGAATTGCCGGCCAGGAACGAATATCCAGCCACCTGGCCCGAGGCATTGATCGCAAAGCCGTAGCTGTAGTCGCCGCCCAGGGTGCCCAGGTCGCGCAACGACCAGTGCGAGGTTGGCGCGGCGGCGTCGGCAGATGATGCGACGGCAAGCGCGGCCATGGCCGCTGCCGCGAGGGCTGCCGGGCGCTTCCGGTGCAGCTGCATGGAGCGTGCGCGTGTCGAGGTGCGATGGAGGTAGTGTGCGAGGGTCGACATAGATGGCTTCCGTTGTGCTCGGCGTGAAGGGTTGAACGAGGCGAGGGCGACCCAGCAAATGAGTTGTCCTTGCCTGCGATCTGGAATAACGCGAAGCGGAACTGAATCACGACATAAGGTCGCCCCCCGAAATCGGGGGTCCACGGCGGCGACCAACGGCGGCCGCACCCAGGGCCAGGGCAACCATCGCCAGGGTCGAGGGCTCGGGAACGGTACTGGTATTCCGGTCGCCAAAGCCGGTCAGTGACAAGTCTGGGGATACGAACCGCCACGGAGCGCTTTCGGTATGGCGCAATGCGCTCAAGTCAACGTGGGCTGCACGGTCGTCATGGTGGTACCGGTGAGTGGTGTAAAGGAATTGGGCGCACCCACCGGGTCGCTGAGCAAGCGAGCAAAGCGCCCACTCTCGAGGATATCTGCTCGGATATTGGTGGGCGAATTCCCGGTTTCATCGCAACCCCATCCTGGTTTACGGCGTCACTACCAGCAACAGTTGCCCCCCCGTGCCCGACGCCAGCACACGCTTGGGCCCCAGCACCGCAATCGACTGAATCGCCGGCAGCGAGGGGTTGACGTTGCCCAGGTGGGCCACATGATCGGTGCCCGCAATCATCAATTGCGTGCTGGTTCCCGTGGTGGGGTTGTAGGCATACAGTCCCCCTGGAGTCACGCTGTCGGCGTTGAGCATGAAGTACACCGTGCCCGATGAATCGGCCGCCAGGGTGGCGAATGCTGTCGACAGCGGCAGGCTGATGGTTGTGACCGTTGAACCATCGGGCGACACCTTGCGCAACCCTTGCGCGTCATCGGTGAACCAGAGCGTGCCGTCGGGGGTGAAGGTCAGCGAGCGGGGCCCCACCAGGCGGGCCTGGGCGATCGCCCCATCCACCCGACCCGATTGCCCGATCACTCCCGCATAGGTCGTCACCTGGCCCGCGGCGTTCACCCTCCGGATGGCGTTGTTGCCGGCATCGGCGACGAAGATGTCGCCGCCCGGGCCGACGGCCAGGCCGAAGAGCCGATTGAACAAGGCGGCGGACCCCGCTCCGTCGGCGCCGCCCAAGGTCGTTGTCGATCCGGCCAGTGTGGTGACGGCGCTGTCGGCGCCGATGCGACGCAGCGCATAGCTGTCACCCACGTACAGCACGTTGGCCGGCCCGGCCGCGATGGAGATGCCCCAGTCGGCGAACTGCGCCGCACTGCCCGTGCCGTCGACCACCCCGGCGAAGCTGCCCGTCAGGCCGGCCACCAGCGTGACGTTGCCGCTGGCATCCACCCGGCGGACGGCTCGGCTGCGGCTGTCGTAGTTGGCCACGCTGCCTTGGCTGTCCACGGCGATGGCACCGCTGGTGAACGGCAGTTGAGCGAGCACGCCCGTGCCTGAATCGGTCTCCAAGCCGCTTTGTGCCGCAAGGGTGGTCACGGTACCCGAGGCGTCGACGCTGCGCAGGCCGATGTCGTCGGCCACCATCAGGCCGCCTGCCGTGCCCGCGGTCAGGCCGAGGTTGTCCCGCAGTTGCGCAACGCCCAACGGCCCGTCCGCGAAGCCGGTGCCCAGCGCCCGAGATCCCGCGAAGGTGGTCACCGCCCGCGTGGTGAGGTCGATTGCACGGATCAGGCCGCCGGCGTCGAGCACGAAGACCGTGTTGTTCTGCACCACGAGGCTTCCCGGGTTGGGAATGGTCGCGCCCGTGCCGATACCGTCCGCTCCCGGCGTCGTGGCCGTGCCGTTGCCGGCCAGCGTTTCCACGGCGCCGGCCAGCGTGCCGCTGCGCACAATTCGTCGAACGCGCTGATTGAAGCTGTCGGAGACGATCAGGTCGCCGTTGCTTGAAGCAGCCACTTGACTGGGCCGTTGGAATTGCGCCGTGGTGGGCGAGCCGTCGACGAAGCCGGGCGTACCCACCCCGGCGTAGGTCGTGACTGTCCCGGCCGTGCTCACGCGCCGGATCAGGTTGTTGCCGGCATCGGCCACGTACAAGTCGCCGTCCGGGCCAAGCACGATGCCCTGCGGCTCGTTGAAGCGGGCCGCACTGCCGGTGCCATCCACCGTGCCGGCCTGGCCAGCGCTTCCGGCGAGGGTGGAGACCGTGCCATCCGTCCCGACGCGCCGGATCACCTGGTTCTGCGAATCGGCGACATAGATCACGCCCGAGGCGTCGTGTGTGATGCCCAGCGGCAAATTGAATTGCGCCGTGGAGGCCGCGCCATCGGCATAGCCGGACTGGGTGCTGCCGGTGATCGGCGTGATCGACAGCCGGTCGGCGCTCAGCCTCTTGAGCTGCGAGCCGACGAAGAAGGCATCACTGCCATCCGCCAGCCGATCGATCACGGTGGCGCCGGTGATCCGTGCCGGGTCGCGAAGGCCGACCAGGGAATACAGGCTGAGCGTCGCGCTGGCGGGCGCGGTCACGGTCAGGCCCGCCACGTTGCTGGCCGCGGCGCTCTGACCACCGCAGTCCAGGTTCGCCCGCACCTGGGCGCCGCTGTCGCCCACCGCGGTGACGAAGCTGTAGGTTGCGGCGGTCGCGCCGGCCACATCGGCGAAGCTGGCGGTGCTGCCGGCGCGGCGCTGCCACTGGATATTCAGCGTTCCGGAACTGCAGGTGCCGCCAACGGTGAAGCTGGCCGTTGTGCCCGCAACCACGCTGGCGTCGGCCGGCTGTGGGGTGATGGTCAACACCGGTGCGGCGACCGTCACCGTCAGCGTCGCATCGTTGCTGGTGGCGCTGCCGGCCACGTTCGTCACGATGGCCTTGAAGACCGCACCGCTGTCAGTGGCCGCGGTGATGGACAGCGAGTAGGTGATGGCCGTCGCGCCTGGGATGTCGACCCCATTGCGCTGCCAGCGGTAGCTCAAGGGCGCAGTGCCCGCGGCGGCCACGGAGAAGCTGGCAGCCTGGCCCGCGGTCACGCTCAGACTGGCGGGCTGCTGCGTGATGGTGGGCGGCCTGGCCGCCGGTACGGCTGGCGCGGTCTCGGCGGGTGGCGGTGCGTCCGCGCCGCCGCCGCCGCAGGCCGCCATCAACAGGCATAGCGCAAGCGATGCCCAGAGTGACAGGCGGGCGAGGGCCGCCCGCAGGTTGAAGGCAGTCGGGCGCATGAGTAGGGTGGGGGTCCAGGCGGGTGCGGTCATGGCGTGCGTCCGGTTCAGAATGAGTACTGGGCCGACAAACTGAGCAACTGCAGCGAACCGCGCGTCTGGTAGACGCGGAATCGGGTCGCGTCGACATCGATGCCCAATCGCCAGTCGGGCCCGGTGGCATAGGCGATGCCCAGTCCGACAAGCGGCTGGGTGGTGGTCTGGCTCACGCTGCCCGAGAAGGGCGCGGCGTAGTCGAAGCCGGTGCGCACGCTGGCCACACCAGCCCGCGCCGTGAGACTCCACGAAGGCGCAAACCCCCAGCGGTACCCACCGGTCAGGCCGAATCCAGGGACGCGGAAGTCACCGCCGAACGGCGTCCCTTGCGGCGTGGCGTCACCGCCCTTGAATCGTCCAGCGTCGACATACAGGACTTGCACGTCGAAGTTCGGGTCGGGTGCATAGCTGCCGAACAGCTTGACGTGCGTGCTGCCATGGTCGCAGGGATAGGCGGCGATGCAGTCGGTGCGGCCACGGTCCAAACCCAGGCCCAGACCCAGGCTGAAATCACCGGCCTGGGCGGCGGGGCCGCACAGCGCAAGGGCTGCAGGAAGGGTCTTCAGCCAGTGCGCCGAGTTGCGCTTGGGACAATCGGAAAGGTTCGAGCGTGCTTGGGCCATGGCGACTCCGTGGACTGATTCCGCGGGGCATCGCCGGTCCGTCCATCACGCGCTGACGAGCTCCCACCTCCTAGAACGAGAAGTGCGGGCGCAACACGACATCACCGAGGCGGATTGTCACGAATTGTTTCAATTGCCAGCGCCTCGATCTCCCGTTGCACGCCTGCGATCAAGGCCGGGCCATCGACCTGGGTTGACTTCCAGACCGCGAGGGCGGACGCGAAACATTGGGCGGCTTCCGCCGGATCGCCACCGGCCAGGCTGCAACGGGCCGCTTCGGCCAGGACCAAGCCCCGCTCCAGGCCAATGGCCGGACTCGCCAACGCCAGCTGGGCCGCCTGAGCGGCGACTTCGCGGGCCGATCCGATCGAGCCCAACTGGCGCAGGGCCTGGGCGCGAAGCCGCCGCAGGCGCAGAGCACCACCGGTCGTCAGGCGATTCGGGCGGGACGCCAACGCATCCGCAGCCACGAGCGCCGCCGCGGCCTTCCCGGCCGTCGTGAGCACCAGCACATGCGCGAGCGCCGTATCGTCTGCAAAGGGGTCGGGCCGGTCATGCTGGGAGAGCCGTTCGGCACGGCGCGCCAAGTGCTGCTGCGCTGCCTCAACATCGCCGCGCAGGGAGGCAATCACAACGCACAGGGTCGCCAGCGTCAGGCCTTCGTCATTCACGCCGCCTGTGAGCTGCGTGTGCAGCGCATCCGCCCGAGTCAGCACCTCGGAGGCCTCGTCGAAATGCCCTCCGAAAATCAACGCTTGGCCCAGCGTGGTCATCATCGTACGCACGCGGGCTGTGTCGCCGGCATCGAGCGAGCGCTGGTCCTCGACGATCTGTCGAAGCATCGCGACCGCATCACGTGGGCGGTTGTTGCGTGCCAGGGCCTCGGCGGCGCAACGCTCGACCATCACCAGGATCGGGTGCGGCCGGCTGGCGCCGTAAGCCGACCGTGCCGCGGGCAGCACAGGCTCGATCACGCGCAGGGCAGCCTCGACCTGGCCGAAGTGGACAAGGGTGTTGGACAGCGAGCAGATCGAGATCAGGGCCTCTTCGCTCGCCTCACCCAGTTTCCGGGTGCTGATCTCGACCGCCTCGTGCAGGGCCGCCATTGCCTGCGGTTCGCGGTCTCGCTTGGTGTGCACGAAGGCAAGGCTTCGCAAGACCTTGGCCAGCAGCCTGGGTTGAGGCGGCTGCGCGCGCCGGGCATCGCTCAGCAGGGTATCCAGCAGGGGATCGGAAATGGCCAATTCACCCAGCGTGTTGGCTGCTTCGACCAGACGCCAGCGGGCCTGCAGTGTCAAGGGATGGATCGGACCGAGTGCGCGGGTACAGCGCTCCACCACGCGCGGCAGCCAATCGAGCCCGGCACGGAACGCGCCCAACTCGTTGAAGCTGCTGCCGATCAGCACACCGAGTTCGGCGGCCACGTCGGGCAGCGCCGCAAGGTCGGTGTCGAGCCGGCGCGAGGCGACTTGCAGCAGATCGGCCGCCGTCACGGCACCGCCCTTGCCCGCGCGCGGCACGGCCTGCGTGAAGATCGACGCGATGAAGTCCTTGACCTGCTCGGCACGGGCCAGTGCGGCGCTCGCACGTTCGGCCTGTCGGAGCGCCCGGTTGCGCTGCCAGAGCGCTGCCGTCGTTCCCGTGGCCAGCGCCAGGAGCACCAGCACCTGCGCATAGGCTCCGCCCAGCAAGGCCACCACCACTGCGGCGACGATCGCGGTCTCGATCTTGTGGCGCCGCACCCAGCGCTCGGCGAGGTACCAACGCGAATCGGGCCGCGCACGCACGGGCAGGCCGGCCAGGTGACGCTCGAGATCGTCGGCCAGTGCGTCCATCGTGGCATAGCGTTCATCGCTGGCCCTTGCCAGGGCGCGGGCGGCGATGGCATCGAGATCGCCCTCGAGTTGGCGCCGCACGGCCCGGTCGGCCGCGACGGTGCTCAACCGCGGCACGGTGGCCCTGGCAACCGCCTCGGCCAGGGCGACCGCACCTAGTCCTGTGGGCAGTCGATAGGGGCGCTCTCCGGCCAGAAACTCGAACATCACGATGCCCAGGGAGTACACATCGGAAGCCGTGCCCATGGTGTCGCCCCGGATCTGCTCGGGCGAGGC
>CAIJPE010000237.1 GCA_903822435.1 uncultured beta proteobacterium
AGCGCCCCCATCCGCCACGACCTGGTGTTGAACTGGCCTCCGAGAAACGGACACCACAAGGTCTGCTATTTTTGACCTTGTTGAGGATGTACGAAGAAGTCAGGACAGGATCGGAAGCACACGGATGGGGTCCGGGTCAGCTGCGGTCAGCCAGGTGGTCGACGTAGGCCGAGCCATCAGGCAAGTTGCCCGTTCGCTGGAGATGTCGGCTGGCACGCTGGGCAACTGCGTAGCCTTGGCGAACAATGGGCAGGCATCGAGCAAGCGACCCTCAAACCAGCCAGTGGCCGAGCTTCCAGAAGCCGGATCGGGCAGGCTTTGGGGTGGCGCTGTCAGATCATGAAAGCAGTGTCGTGCATCTTTCAGCCGGTGCTGCCCACCTTCGTGATGAGCGGCGACATCGCCAGCATGGTGGCCGGGCCGTAGATCGTCGCGAAGGCGACGTCCTTGGCGTCGCGGCCCGTGGTCACGCGCACCAAGTCATCGATCGGCGACATGTAGGTGGCATCGAACATGACCCACCGGCCGCCCAGGTAGGCCTCGAACATCGCATGGAAGTCGGGTGGTGGATCGTCGAAGCGGGCATAACCCACCACGAGCCGCGCCGGGATGTTCAGGGCGCGGCAGAAGGTCACGCCCAGGTGGGCAAAGTCGCGGCAGACCCCCGTGCGCTTCGCGAGCACGTCACGCGCCGTGGTCATCGCGTTCGAGGTACCGATTTGATAGGCGATGTGGCGGTGAATCCATTCGACGATGGCCTGCACCCGAGACACACCTTGCGGCAGCTGTCCGAACATGTCCTGGGTGGCCTGGCTCAATTCGTCGGACTCGCAATAGCGGGTCGGGTTGAGGTTGTACAGCAAGTCATCGGGCAGGTCGGCAATCGCCACCTCCCGGGCTTGCGGGTCCAGGGGCTGCACGATGCGATGCACGCGGGCCTGATAGCGCAGCCTCACCGGACCGCTGTCGGCGTGCAGGCGCAAGAAGCGGTGCCCAATGCCGGGGTCGGCGTACACATGCCGTGGCAGATTGGGCGTGATCACCAGCGACTCGCTCTGCACCTGCTGGTCCATGCCGTCGTGCGCGTGGATCTGGAACACGAAATCGGTCGGTCCACGAACTTCGTAGTCCAGTTGGCAGTCGATGTCGAAGGTTTGCGCCAACGGTGCATCCGGCAAAGTGGTGCGCTGGGTGTAAGTGGTGGTGATGAGCATTTGGGTGTGGGAGTCGACGCCAGTAGTCGTCTCCATTTGAATGCGAGCCGTGCTGCGACGCCATCGGCACGATGGTCGGCAAGCGGTAGGACAACCACCCGCCGATGCGCCCGGCCAAGTCCTGCACCTATGCCGAAGACGTAGGCAACGTGCAGCGACAGGACTTGAACGACGGTGTCCGTTCCGTCCGCAACGTGGTTTTCCGCAGCGCACAGGTCACGGCACCGTCGGATTCAGCCCTACTTCACCGCTTCTTTGGCCGCCGCCTTCGAGGCTTGACCGGCATGCTTGGCCTTTGCCTTGTGGACCTTGGCCTTGACTTGGTGTACCGTTTTTTCAGGCTGGCTGCTGGTAGCGGCCTTCAGGTTCTCCACACCTTGCTTCGTGGTTTCCGCGGTGGCTTTGCCCGCTTCTTTCACGGCCGTTCCAGCCTGCGCATGCGCGCCCATGGTGGCAACGGCAATCGCCAGGGCAATCAGTAGATTCTTCATCGAGTCGTACTCCAGAATGGATGCGTTGCAGAAAATTGCAGACGGTCCCTGTCCTTGCCCCACTTGGCGCCTGGTAGGGTCCTGGCCCCCAGCAAACCTGGCCTGCGCTTACAACGCCAAGTCACCGAGGTTCGTTGACGCTCAGTCTCCCAGCAACTCGCTAATGGCCTTGAAGTCATCGACACGGTCACTGACTGCCTTGATGGCCGCGAGCACGGGCACGCCCAGCAACAAGCCCCAAACGCCCCACAACCTGCCGAAGGTAAGCACTCCGACAAAGACAGCCACGGCGTTCATCAAGCGGAACCGCTGCTCGCTCTCCTTAAAGATTGCCACGGCCCGTTTTTGTTCGGTGACGTCGAGCGTCACTTCGTCGAACCGTGTCGGGCCGCCGTCGGCGGCTTAGAAGGTGCGTCCAATCGCTCGCACCCACTTCACCGCGCCGGTCTCCGGATCCACCGTGCGGTAGTCAACGTCGTACGGCTATCGGCCGGCGATGCTCCGCTCGATGGCCATTCGGGTCGGCTCGCGGTCGTCGAGATGGATGCGGTCGTAGAACGTCTGGATCGTCACGACTGCGCTGGCAGGCAGGTGGAAGTGGGCCTTGACGAGTTCGTCCCACTGCAGCACGTCGAACGGCAGGTCGCAGTACCAGAAACCGACCCCGCTGCTGCGGCGTACGAACGCCAGACGTTCTTCGCTCTGGCGCAGCGCGGCCTCGGCACGCGCCCGCTCCACCGCCGCCCATGTTCGCTCGGCGGTTTCTTGGATGGTGGCGACTTCCTGCGGTGTCCATTCCCTCCGTTCGGAGCACTGCACCGTCATGCCGGCGACAAATCGACCGCCTTTGACGAGCGGCACGTCGACATGGCCCCGGACCTGAATGGACGCAAAACCCGCCTGCTCGGCAGGCGGGCGCTCAGGCTCGGTGGTGGCGTCCGACTCGACGACCGTGCGGCCGTCAAGCAGGACGGCGAGCAGCCGGACGCCTGCGGTGTAATCCCGCTCAATCGCGTACTCGTCGTCGCGAATTTCGAAATAGACCACCCGGTTCGCCCGCAGATGGCGGTATGGGTTGCAGCCGCACCAACCAGCCCGGCACGCTCTCGAGTGGCGAGACCGGTGTGTGTCGGTCCTGCAGTCGAACTTCGATGCTTTCCCGCCACGTGATCCACGGGTGCTTGATGGGCTGGAGGACTGTGTCACGGTGCTATAGCGTGCTTATGGCGCCAGCCAGTCGCCCGAACGGGTGGCAATCGCCATCGTTCAAGCACAGGGGGCCGGGCGAGCGACCTGGAGCAGACCCCCAGCAGGTCCGCCTGTCGTCTCAGGAACTCGGCCGCCTCCCGCCCCGTTGCCCGGAAGTCGTCACGCTCGGCCTGCAGCTCCGATCCTGCCGGGGAACGCGGGGGCGTACTCCGCAGCACTGGCCTTGCCCTCTGGCATGCACCACCTGTAGATTCGGCCACGAAGTGCGGAACTACATGAGCGACGCTCACCGGAAGATGCTGACGCTGTGGGTCATCAACACTCGCACGAGATCGCTCGGCGACATGATGGCCCAGGAAGACACCGCTGTTCATCTTCAAACCATGGAATGGTTTGCCGCCGAAGCAAGCGATGGCGTTCGTCGGATCTTCGGTCCCTACCTCAGCTTCGCGAACTGGCGCGCGTAGGCTCATACCGAGCCACCCGGGCCGTCGTCCTGGCCCGATGAACTACACCGCACCCACACCGGCTCCGCCGCGGGCTGGCCCACCTTGGTGGCACGTTTCGCACAACGCCGCCTTGCACGGTCCCGACATGGCGGGACCGTAGTATCTGCCGATAAGTCGCCTCCGATGCCGCAGTGGCTCCGGGCTTTGCTGATCTGAAGCTTTAGCCGCCTGAAGCAGGGCCTGTGCGCAAGAGCGATCGGACCTCGACCAGCGCCATGTTGCTCCCTTCGACGGTGCGGCCCAGCTGGCGTTCGGCCTCCAACAGCGACGCATGCGCGGCAACATGCTGGCGCAGCGTCGCCTGGGTCTTGGCCAGGGCCAGCAGAGCCTTGCCCGTCCGTGACGATTCGGGCATGTCGCCCTGCAATTCACGACCAAGTGCGACGGCGGCCTGGGCATCAGCGAGCGCGGCGTCGGCCTGTCCTGCAGCCAGTTTCACTTGAGCCTGAGTGACGAGGGCCTGCTGTCGATGGGCCTTCGTCGCGGCGGTATCTGTCAGGACTGTGCCCGTGCTCTTGAGGGCCGCATCGAGGTTTCCTAGCTTCCAGTCTATCAAGGCGCGGGACTGCGCCAAACCGATGAGGCCGAAGTGCCCAGGTACCAGCATGGGGCTCTGTACGGCAGCGGCGGCGGCGTATTCACGCTCGGCCTCACCCAGGTGACCGAGTTGGGCTTGCACGGCAGCCGTCAGCGCATGCGCTGCGAATACGAGCCGGTCCTCGTGCGCGACCTGCGCCACCCGCAGCAACTCGTGGAAGCTTTCGAGAGCCAGCTCATAGCGGCCAAGTTCGGCGGCAGCGGACGCGTGGGTGTAGATGTAAGACGGCGGGGGCGCCTCGTCGGGGCGATCCTCGCGCAACAAGTTGATGTTGCGCTCGCTCAGTTCCAGGGCACGGCGCGGGTTGCCGGAGAACAGGGACGCGGTGGCCCAGTTGGCTCGGAGGACATAGCCCGAATAGCTTCGCTCCACATGCAGGCGCGCGAATTCCTGGTCCACTGACTCGAACAGGGCCGCCCCTTCGTTCGCGTGTCCCGAGACCATTAGGTTGGTGGCAAGGAATCCAGACAAAGATGCACGCTGTTTCGGGTTGGCAATTGTGGATCGGTCCAGGAGTGCCAGCGACCGTCGTATCGTCTCAGCGGCCTCGGGCAAATTGCCCCGCATGTTCTGGATGGCAGCCAGTTGATACAGACAGTTTGAGCCCTCGTCAGGCGTGGTCTCCGGATGGTTCAAGCTCTCTTCAACGATGATCTTGGCGGCTTCGATCTTGATCTTTCCCTGCAGGACGTCGCCAACCAGTCGGCTGCAACGCACCCGCACGAGCTGGTTCCAATCGCTCTTGGACTCCAGCAGCACCTTCGCGCGATCGAGATACGGCAAAGCGGCCATGGGGCCGTCAAGCGAGCCCTTGAAGTTGGCTACGAACAGCAGCAGATCCGCCTGCAGTTCCGGATCCTTGCTGAAGCCGGCATCGAGATACGCGACGCTCTGGTCCAGAAGTGTCTTCACGCTCACGCCCTTGCCGCCGCGCGCCGCTGTGAGCAGCAGATCGGCGATGAAGTCGTTGGCACTGTTGCCGCGCTCGACCATGCGCAAAGCCCGGTCGCGCTGTTGCTGTGCCGTGTGGCCTTCCGAGACTGCCACGCCCAGGCCTGTCCCCAGCGCCAGGACGGCCGCCGCGAGACCTCCAGCCAGTGCCTTGTTCCGGCTTAGCAGCTTGCCCGTCCTGTACGTCCAGGAATCCGGCCGCGCAAGCACCGGCTCGCCATCGTGCCAGCGCCGCAGGTCCTCGGCCAGCTCCGCCACCGTGGCGTAGCGCTCCTCGGGCCGCTTTTTCAGCGCCTTCAGCACGATGGTGTCCAGCTCGCCGCGCAACGATCGCCGTAGCTTCTCGGCGGTGGTGCCGCGGGCGTGTGCGGCAGCGGCATCGGCCCGGCTGCTGGGATGCGCCGGTTCGGCTTCCAGAATGGCCTGCTCAAGCTGGGCAGCACTGTCGTAACGCAGTTGATATGGCCTTTGCCCGCACAGCAACTCATACAGCACCACCCCCAGCGAATAGACGTCGCTGGCCGTGCCCAGTGATTCGCCACGCACCTGCTCGGGGCTGGCGTAGTCTGGGGTGAATGCACGGCCCGCGAGCTGAGTCAGTTCGGTGCGTTCGGAGCCGTCCTCGGCCTGCAGCAGCTTGGCCACGCCGAAGTC
>CAIJPE010000238.1 GCA_903822435.1 uncultured beta proteobacterium
ATGATGCGCACCGTGCCCCCCATCGAGCCCTCACCGAACAGGGTGCCTGGGGGTCCGCGCAGCACCTCGACACGCTCGGCATCCCAGACCGACAGCTGCGGGATGCTGGAGAAGAACGCCGAGACAGGCGCCTCGTCGATGTAGACGCCGGTGGTGGTACTCGTCGTGATGCCGCCGCCAAGGTCCGATATGCCGCGCATGACGATGACCGGGTCCTTGGCGCCACCGGCGCTGCTGATGGTCACGCCGGCTGCCACCTGGTCGAGTCCGCGCACATCGGCAATGCCGGCCGCCTCCAGGCTCTTGCCGGTTACCGCGAACAGACTGACGGGCGTGCCCTGGGCCTTTTCGGGCCGCTTCTGCGCCGTCACGACCACGGTCTCTATCGTGGTGCCGCTGTCCGCCGCCTTGGCCTCCGGCGGGGCGCTCTGGGCGAAGGCCGCGCTGGCCGCCAAGGCCATCAGGCTCGGCGCCAGGCGAGGAGCCACTGGGCAACCCATGGAGGACCGGTTCACAGCTGACACAGGATGACGGACGGTTCTGGGCATCATCGGGCAACCTTTGCGGAGAGGGTGGACGAACGCGTGGCACGCAGGTGGCAATCCACGTCCGTGACACCGCCATGACAGGGCAGTTGGTGGGGCAACGGTAATTTCGCTGCACGGACCGTCCTGTCGGTACCCGCACGGAAACTCGCGGGTTTCAACTTCGGCTGGCTGCCGCAGGGCGCGGCTGCTCAGCCCTGCGGTCCGGCTGTTGCCGTCGCCAACGCCTTGGCCAGGTCGCCTGCTTCGTGTCCGAGAGCCCCACTGCCACCGGATCAAGGCCTGGCCCGTCAGCCGATCAAGGTCGCGACATCCTGGATCAGGGCCTGCAGAATGCCGACGGGTAGCGCGGCGGGCGCCTGCGTCATGCAGGCCGCCACCGCGGTATCGATCTCTGGGCAATACAGCGCGGCAACACCCCAGAAGCCGGTGTGGCCCCAGGCCAGTCGCCGCCCAAATGGGTGTGACCGGAGCAGCCTGGCGTGTGCGGGCGCCGTCGGATCTGCCGAACGCACGTCGGGCATCAACAGACCTGCTGCGAGGGTGCCCGGCTTCGTGAACAGCCGGCCCTGCAGCAGGGCCCTGAAGAAGGCGGCCAGTTCATCGGTGGTCGAGATCAGGCCGCCGCCGCCCCACAGATCCATGGACGGATGCAGGCTCGTGACATCCACCGTGCCCAGGTATTGACGAGCCCTGGGCCGAACTTCCGGCTCCAGCAACTCGAAGTGGGTGTCGACCAGGCCCAGTTGATGGAACTGAAGCAGTTCACGCAGCGCCTGAGCCAGATTCATGCCCGAGACGCGCTCGATGACTTCGCCCAGCACGATGTAGCCGGTGTCCGAGTAGGCGCAGGTGGTGCCAGGCGCGGCCTGCGGTTGACCGAACTTCACGCAGAACGCCAGCTGGTCGGCCCGCGACCATTGCCTTTGGGGCTCCGCCAGCACGGCCTCGGTGTAGGCCCGGGACGATGCGTGATCAAAGAGACCGCTGGTGTGCGTCAGCAGGTGATCCACGGTGAAGACGCCGGGCTGGTAACCGCCCCTGAGCAGCACATCGGATGTCTGGCGAGACACCAGCGACTCGACGGTCTGCTGAAGATCGAGCTTCCCTTCCTCCATGAGTCGCATGATGGCGCCCGCGACGTACGGCTTCGTCACCGAAGCGATCCGAAACGGCAGGTTCGGCGAGAGCGCCTCGGCGCCGTGCATCGCGGTGTGGCCGGCCGCACCGGTGAAGCACTGGCCACGATGTCCGGCCATCACGGTGAGCATCACCCCCGGGATCAAGGGGTGGCGCTGAAGCAGCCGATCCAGCGATTGCTGCAAGGAGGTGGCCAGGGATACGTCCATGTGGGCGTCCATTCCGGCGATCGTCAGTGAGCGCTTGACCGCCATCAAGAGCAGGTTGCCTGCAACAGCGCAAGCATCGCCTCAAGCTTGGCGCCGTCCAGCACACCGGCATCGCTTCATGCAAATTTTGTTTCGTGATTGCCAACTGGACGAGCACCTGCTCGGCGCGGCCGACTTTCCTACCTCTGGGTGGGGCCGGGTTGGTGACAAGCCTGAAGCACTTCCGATGCCATCGGGTCACCGCAGGCGCGGGCGAGCAGGACGGCGCCGACCAGCA
>CAIJPE010000239.1 GCA_903822435.1 uncultured beta proteobacterium
AGCCGGGCCTTGACGGCCAGGAATCGCTGGTGCCAGGCCTCGCCATCGGCACAGGGCAGGATGGAGGCCGCCACGAACTCGTCCTCGGGCAGCGGCAGCATCAGCTCCAGGCGTGCGCCCCGGCACAGGCAGGCTTCGGCGAACAGCAGGTCGCTGCCCGAAGCGCCAGCCGTGAGGGCCAGGTCCTCCGGACCGACGCCCCAGTCGTTCAGGATCGCTTCGATCTCCGCGCGGACCGCGGCCACCCGCGAGGCCGGGAAACGCGGCGGCGTGCGCCCCGGCGTGTCCACGCGATGGCCCGCACCCAGCAGCACGCTGCGCGGCAGGACCACGCCGGTCTCGGGCCGCGGCGCGGGCACCTGCTCGAACCCCGTCCGCAAGGCCAGCGCCTGCGCGTGGTCGGGCGCCCGGCTCAGCACCTGCGCCAGCTGCTCGCGCGCCAAGCCCGCCTGCTGGTAGGCCCACAGGGCCCTCGCGGTGTCCACGCCGGCCCGCAGCGCGTCTTCGGGGTCGGGCGCTTCGCCGGCCAGCAGCCACAGGTCGCCCGGCCGTCCCACGTGCTGCGCCCGCTCCCAGGCCCGATGCCACGCCGCGCGATCGGGCGGCATGCGGTCTTGCGAGGCGCCGTGGTGGTGTGGAATGCCCGGCAACTCCGCCTCAATCGACGTAGCTGCGAACCTGCGCCAGCAGTTCGGCGACAGCCGGCGCCGGGGCAGGCTGGCCCGGCGAAGCACCCAGCGCGAACTCGAGTTCGTCGGCGACCGAACGCCATTCGCTGCACGCCGGCGCCCGGTCGTGCAGGTCGGCGAATCGGGCGGCCAGGTCCCGCGGGCCCAGGGCGTCCGCGTTGCCCAGCAGTTGCGCCTGCAGGTCGAGCTCGATGCGCCCGGCCAGCGTCCAGAAATCCGGTGCGTCCACGGCGCAGCTGTCCAGCTGGACCGTCAGCGCCTGCAGGCGCTCGGTGACCATGGCCTGGTTGGCGGCTTCCAGCGGGCGCAGGCGCACGGCCGCGGCCACGCGCCCGAGTGCGGCGTAGCGCCAGGCCGGATCGCCCGACCCGTTGGCCAGGGCTTCGGCCTGGCGCAGCGGCTCGTCCATGGCCTGGATGCAGTTGCGCTCGATCTCGGCTTCGCCGGCCAGCCGCGCGATCATCGCCAGGCGTTTCCAGGCCGAGGCGATCAGCGTGAAGCGTTCGGCCGTCGGCTGCACCCCAGCCAGGGATTGCAGCAGGCGCAGCGCCTGCATCACCTGCTCGCGGGCGGCACCCACATCCTGCTGCGTGCGGCCCTCGCCCTTGTCGCGCAGGGTCTCGAAGGCCACGCGGGCCAGCAGGTTGCCCAGTTGCTCGTTGACCTTGATGGAGGCGCTGCCGTCGTTGCAGCGCAGGGCTCGGCCGTACCACTCGATGGCCTTGTCGAAGGCGCCGGCCTCGTGGCAGGCCACCCCGAAGGCCTCGGCCACCGCACCGATGCTGCCCCATTGCTGCGCGTGGCGCCCTTCCAGGAAGCCGATGTGCGCCAGCTGGCCGGCCATGGGGCTGCTCTCCCACTTGGAGCCCACGGCGAGCTCTTCCAGCGCCAGGGTCAGTCCCAGTGGCGAGGCGATCCCGCTGTAGGTGTCGTCCAGCGGGGCACTCAAGCCCTGCGCGTCGCCCGTCACGGTGCGGTAGACCCAGTCGGCGTCGCCATAGCACTGGTAGGCCGCCCAGGTGTTGCCGCCGAACTGGTGGGCGGCGTCTCGGGCAGCCGCCACGGCCGCGCCGAAGTTGGCGCCGGCCAGCAGGCGGCCGTAGAAAGCCTGGGCAAAGGCCTTGGCAGGCTCGTCGCCCACGGCCCAGCCCGCGGCCACCACGCAGCGCACGCCGATGCGGATGAGCTGCTCGGCCACGCCCGCGGCAAAGGCGCCGGTCTCGAAGTCGCGCCGGGTGCCGTTGGGGTCGATGGCGGCCAGGTGGCAGCAGTTGACGAAAACCATCTCGGGCACGGTGCGCATGGCGGCGATCTCGCTCGGGCCCAGGAAGGCCTTGCCCGAAAGCACCACGCCCCCGCGCGAGGTGGGGTCGTCGGCTGCGCCGGGATCACCGTGGCCGGCGATATGGATGATCCGCCAGCGCCGCGCCAGCAGGGCGTTGATGATCGGGCGCGCCTTGGCCTGGTAGTGGGCCTGTAACCGATCTGGCCCCACGTGGCCGTCGCGCTGCAGCAGTTCGGCCACGGCCTTGGCCTCGGCCAGGGCGCCCGGCAAGGCGCCGAATCCGGGCCGGTCGACCGCGGGCTCGCCGATCACCAGCACGGCGTCCTCGGCCAGCGCGTCCGACCGGCCCAGGGTCATCGGCTCGCGAAGCTGCATCTTGCGCAGCAGGCCGCTGCGCAGCGACCAGGGGCGGTCGTCCACGGCGCGCTGGTCGGCCGGCGTGTCCAGCAGTTCCCAGGGGATGGCCGCGGCCTTCACGTCCAGCTCCAGCAGCAGCCGGCCGGTGCCGCTCAGGTAGGGTTCGATCTCGGCGGGCACCAGCAGCTGGAACAACGTGCGGCCCAGGTCTTCGTCGGCGTTCGTGTCGCTGGCCGCCGTGCGGACCAGTTCGCTCACCAGGTCGGCCTGCGTGGTCTGCGCGCGCACCTCGGTGCGGGCGCGGCGGCTGTCCAGGGCGAATTCGAGCGTTCCGGCTTCCCGCGTGGTCACCCGGATGAAGTCGTAGGAAGCGCCGCGGTAGCCGCTGTCCTGCGGGCGGCGCAGCGGGCCGCTGCCTGGCGCCACGGCGGGGTCGACGAGGATGCGGCGGCCTTGCACGCTGGCCATCGTCTGCAACTCGCGCCAGGCTTCAGTCGCGCGGTCGAGGAACTTCTCCACCAGCACCAGCCGCGCCACGGGCGGCCAGCCGCCGTTGGAGCGGGCCACGCGCTGGTTGGCATCGGCCACGCCCTGCACGATGGCGCGCGCTGCGGCGCCGGCGCTCATGCCGATGCCGCCACTGCCGATGAGCGTGGCGGCCACTTCCACCGGGGGTGCGGCCAGGTCGCTGGCGCGCCTTTCGGCCTCGCGGTGGAGCCAGCCCAGCACGGCCTGGCGCACCGTGGCGCTGAGGCGCGCTTCGGTCAGCTGGCCCTCCTGGCCGAGGCCCGCGACGATGGCCGCCGGCGGGCGCGGCACGTGCTGGGGGTTGCTGGGGTCGGACCGGTTGTTGGTGAAGATCAGGTGCGTGCCGACGGCGTCCGGGTACAGGCCCGCCTGCAGCTTCAGCGCGGTGCTCATCGTGCCGCCGATCAGGCGGTCGACCACGCGTTCGGTGCCGGTCAACGCCAGGGACTCGTAGTGGCCGACGAACAATGGCGTGCTGATGAAGCTCAGGTTGCCGTTGACCACGGTCACGCGCAGCGGTGCGTCCAGGGCCGGCACGTTGCGCGGTGCCGCCCCGGCAGCGCCGGCCATGAAGACACTGTCCTCGGCCCCGGCCGGCTCGCTGGGGTGTTGCGCCCGCGAAGGCCGGCTGCGCTCGTGTTGCACCACGGCCGGTGCGCCGCCGCGGGTGGCCGCGGCCAGGCGCGGAAGGCGCGTGGTCTCGCCGTGCAGCAGCAGCTCCTCGAAGGCGGGGAACGCGTTCTTGGCGGCCGGCATGCTGCCGTGGTCGCAAGCCAGCTGCCAGGTGGGCACGTCGGGCAGCTGGGCCCTCGACAGGGGCACGCGGCCGTCGCCGCCGTCCACCGCGTTGAGATAGACGAAGCCTTCGCCTTCGCGCACCTCGAAGCCATCGGGGGTGAACTTCGATTGCCCGACCACCAGCAGCACCCGCCCTTGCGAGAACGCCGGCCGCAAGGCGCTGCACTGCTCGTCCAGCCGTGTGCGCAGCAGCCGTGCCTTGTCCAGCACGTCCTGCGGCGGGATGCCCCAGTGGTAGACGGCCAGCTGGTCGTCGCTGGCGCCAGCCTGCAGCCAGTCGCGGTGCCACCAGCTGCGCTGGCGCAGTTGCTCCATGTCGTCCTGCGCGAGCTTCTGCCAGGTCTCTTGCCTGTCCAGCGCCAGGGCCGGGTCGGTCAGGCCTGCCTGCAGCTGCAGGAAGCCCGGGAACTGCGCCATGATCTGCCGTGCTTCCTGGTCGCGGAAGGGCAGGCCCACGGCGGTCAGCGCGTTGCCGAAGGTGTCGTCCCCCGTCAGGCATTGCATGGGCGCCCAGGAGCCGCCGTTGGGCGTGCCCAGCATGACCAGCCGGCCGCCCTCCCGCGACAGCAGCCGGTCCCAGACGTCCGGGCGCTCGAGTTGCATGGTGCGGGCCACCACCCCGCCCATCGAATGCGCCAGCAGCCGCACCGGCTGGCACGAGCCCTGGCGGGCATCGAGCTCGGCGTCGATCAGGTCGGCCAGGCGGCGGGCCTCCTCCTCGATGGGCCGGCGCCAGTCGTAGGCGAACATCTGCACGTCGTGGCTGCTGGCCAGGAAGTCGAGCAAGGCTTCGTAGCTCAGGCCGATGGGGCCGTCGGGGAGCACGCCGTCGCTGCCCCCGGGCTGGTAGCGCAGCCGCTCGAAGCCCGACAGCAGGCGCAGCCCGAGCCAGATGCGCTGCCCGCCGGCCTGCAGGTTGCTGCCCAGCAGGCCCGGCACCACGATGACTGCCGGCCTGTGGCTCGCCACGCGTGCCGCGCCGGCCGGTGCGGCGCGGGCGGCGGTGGCCCCGCGCGCGCCATCGGCCTCGGTGCCGGCCCAGGACAGCGGGCCGATGCGCTGGTAACCCTCGGGCTGGCTCTGGGTGAGCCCGGCCACCACGGCATCCACCGTGAGCTTGTTGCGGAAGTAGGTGAAGTGCGAAGCCTGGCCGCTGCGGTCCAGCACGAAGTGCGCACCGCCCGTGCGCGGCGTTCCGCCGTACATCGACCGGGTATGCACCACCACGTCGTTGTCGGTCCAGTAGAAGGCATCGGCCAGCAACGTCTTGAGGAAACTGCCGATGGAGTCGGCCTTCAGGTCGCCGGCCACCACGCGCAGGTCGCCGGCGATGGTCTGCCCGTGGTCCGGCAGATTGGGCGGCTGGTTGAGCCAGCGCACCACCGCGCTGCCCGGCACCATGGCCTCCAGCCCCGGGATCAGCGACGGGTCGGCCCGGCGTTCGGCCACCGCGTTCAGGAAGCCCACCACCTGCGCCGACAGGGTGGCGCCGGCCAGCTCCAGCGTCCACTTGAATACCGACAGGTAGGCATCCAGCCGCCGCGAAGCCAGCAGCGTGCCGCGTGCCGGGCAGGCCACGCGCACCACGCGCTCGACGTGGATGTCGCGCTCGATCACGGCGGCCAGCAGGGCCTGCAACTCGGCGCGGGCCTTGGCGTGGTTGTCACCGCCGAAGGCCGCCAGGTCGTCGGGCCCGAGCGTGCGCTGCCCGCACACGCGGGCCAGCACCTCGGCCACCAGCCCGCCGCGCGAATGCGTCAGCAGGTGCAGCCGCGCCCCGTGGGGCAGGGCCTGAACGAGGGTGATCGCGTTGGCCATCGGGCTTTCGCCCAGCGTGGGATGGTCCAGCGCATAGACCGCGCGCCGGTAGTGCGTGAACAGGGTGGTGACGGTTTCCGGGTGTTGTTCCCACAGCTTGCCGAAGGTGCTCACCGTCTCGACGAAGGTGCCGTGGATGAGCACCAGGATCGGGCCGCCACCCGGCGCCGGCTCCACCTGCAGCAGGCGGCGCCCGCTGCCCTTGAGCGCCGTGAGCGGGCCGCTGTCGGGCAGGCTGTACACGCCGGCCTCGACCTGGCCGTCGGCCATGGCCACGGCGCCGGTGGCGGCCAGGTCGGCCACGGCACCGGTGTAGCGCCCGAAGGCCACGATCTCGAAGCCGGCCAGCAGCACCTGCCCCACCAGGCCCGGCCCGCGCGACGGCGCGGCATCGGCCAGGCCTTGCCAGGCCATGTCGGACGGGACGGCCACCGCATCGGGGTCGGCCGCGCCGCGGCTGCGCTGCTGCGCGCCTTGGCCCAGCAGCAGGTCGCGCGCGGTCTCGGGGTGCAGGGTCAGCGTCGGCCCACCGGCCAGGTGCAGCACCACCACGTCCTGGTCGGGCACGGCCTGCAGGCGCAGGGGCTCGCCCAGGCCGCGCGCCGTGCCCACCCGGACCGAGGCCTTGACCACCGGCCCCGTCCTGGCATCGGCGCCCGTGGCACCGCGCGCAGCTGTGGGTGCCTGCAGCTGGCCATGGACCAGAAACGTGATGGGGCTTGCGAAACCTGGAGTGGCCACCGTGGAATCCTTGATCTGGGGGTGCCCGTACCTGCCAGTCACGGGTTTTACAGCATCCGCCCAAAGGCGGGCCTCAGCAAGAGGCTGCTTCTACTGAGCGGGGGATGCGGACCCGCGCTGAACGACCACGGCCGCGAAGCCGTACTGCCGCTGCAGCCGATCGCTGGCCTGCAGCGCCTCGGCGCGCGTGGGATAGGGCCCGGCCTGCACGCGGACCCAGCCATCGCTTTCCACCAGGGCCACGCCCGGCAGGTCGGCCGTCTCCAGCAAGAGCCGCTGCTGCAGGCCGGCGGCGGCTTCGCGCGTGCGGAAGGCCGCGACCTGCAGCCACGCGGCCGCACCGTCGGCCAGGGGCCCCTCGCCGGGCGGCGGGTCGTCCGGGGGCAGCAGCGGCGCCGTGCGCACCCCGGCGCGGATCTCGGCCGGCGTGATGCGCCGCACCTCCACCGGCGCCACCCCGTTCAGCAGTCCCAGCCGCAGCGCGGCGGTGTAGCTCAGGTCGATCACGCGGCCCTGCGCGAACGGGCCACGGTCGTTGATGCGCACGATGACCTCCCTGCCATTGGCCGGGTTGCGCACCCGGGCATAACTGGGAATGGGCATGGTCTTGTGCGCCGCGGTCATGGCGTACATGTCGTAGGGTTCGCCGCTGGAAGTGGGCTGGCCGTGGAACTTGCGGCCGTACCACGAGGCCAGTCCCGTCTCGGACACCGGGGCGTCCGCGGGCAGCGGCACGTAGCGCTGGCCCAGCACCTCGTAGGGCTTGTTGGGGCCGCCTGCGCGCACGGGCTCGATGCGGGGCTCGGCATCGGGCGTGCGTTCCAGGCCAGGGGGCGGGCGGGCGCCGGGGCCATCGGTGGCGGGGCGGCTGGCGCAGCCCGCCAGCAGCACAGCCACGGCCGCGGCGGCGCACAGGCCCGCCGCGCGGGCCCGGCCTGGGCCGGGCTCGCAAGAACGATCGGGTGGGTCCTGCAAGGCAACCATGCGTGCGCGGAAATGTAGCGCGAGGCCTTGCTGCCGTGTGGCTCAACCGGTGCCGCGCAGGCGGTCGCGCAGGGCGGTCTTGAGCACCTTGCCGTAGTGGTTCTTGGGCAGCGAGGGCACGAAGACATAGCGCTTGGGGCGCTTGAAGCGGGCGATGCAGGCCAGGCAGTGCGCGTCCAGCGCCGCTTCGTCCGGCGCTGCCCCGGGCTGCGCCACCACGAAGGCCACGACGATCTCGCCCCACTGTGGATCGGGCGCCCCGACCACCGCCACCTCGGCCACGCCGGGGGCCGTCAGCAGCACCTCTTCGACCTCGCGCGGATAGATGTTGGAGCCGCCGCTGATGAGCATGTCCTTGCTGCGGTCCATCAGCGTCAGGAAGCCGTCGGCATCCAGGCTGCCCACGTCGCCCGTCCACAACCAGCCGTCGCGCAGGGCGGCAGCGGTGGCCACCGGGTTGCGCCAATAACCCTGCATGACGGTGTCGCCCTGCACCAGCACCTCGCCGGGCTGCCCGGGCGGCAGATCCAGCCCCTGCGCGTCGGCCACGCGGATCCGCACGGGGGTCTGCGCCACGCCCACCGACGCCATCCGCTCGGTGTGCCGCGGGTGGTCGCTGTCGCCCAGATGGGCGCGCGACAGGGCCGTGGCGACCATCGGCGTCTCGCCCTGGCCGTAGATCTGCACGAAGCGCGGCCCCATCACACGCAGCGCTCTTCGGATATCGGCCCCGTACATCGGCGCGCCGCCATAGACGATGGTCTTGAAGGCCGCGGCGGCGTCCTGCGGGCCCAGGCCGTGCGCCTCGGCATGGTCGACCAGGCGCTTGACGATCGTGGGCGCCGCAAACGTCGACAACGGCCCCAGCGCCCGGCCCAAGGCAAAGAGCTCCGCCGGGTCGACGCCCCCGGAGGCCGGCACCACGTGGCGGGCGCCGGCCATGAGGTGCGGGATGGCGTACAGGCCGCAGCCGTGGGACATCGGCGCGGCATAGGCCATCGTGTCCCGCGGCGCCACCGCGTCGACGTCCACGAAGTAGCCCAGCCCCATGGTGAGGAGGTTGCGGTGCGTCAGCATCACGCCCTTCGGCCTGCCCGTGGTGCCGCTGGTGTAGAAGAGCCACGCCAGATCGGTGCCCTGCCGCTCGGCGGGCGGGCCGATGTCCCCCGGCGCCAGGGGCGCGAGCCAGTCTGCGGCCTCGGCCGAGTCCACGTCCACCTGCCGCTGCAAGCCGGCCAGCGCGTGCGGCGCCGAGTCGGCACTGACGAAGGCCCAGCGCGCCTGGGCGTCGTCGATGATCCATTCCACCTCGCCCGGGTGCAGCTTGGCATTCACCGGCACCACCACCAGCCCCGCCCACCAGGCGCCCCACAGGAGTTCCAGGTAGCGGGGGTGGTTGCGCATGAACAGCACCAAGCGGTCGCCCGGCGCCAGCCCGGCCTGCCGCAGCCGCAACGCCAGGCCAGCGCTGCGCGCGGCCCATTGCGCATGGGTCGCCCAGGGCTGCGCGCCCAGGAGGATGGCGGGCCTGTCGGGGGCTGCGCGGGCCTGCCGAGCAAGGAGATGGGCAAGGGTCGTCATGGGTCGGGCCCGTCCATGAAGGCCGGTGCGTGTTGGAGGCTCCAAGCGTAGCCGGCCGAGCGCGGGCGTAGGTAGCGCGCTAACACCCGAGTCGTCAGCAGGGCTCGAATGATCCGGCGCCTCGTGCTCAACTACTGCATGCTGCGCCTGAGGGACCCGGGCGTCTCGCTGGACTTCCTGCAGCGCGCCAGTGCCGCCGGCGCGCCTGAAGAACCTCGGGCGCTGAAGGCAGCCTAGACTTTCGGGATCGGGCAGCCGTGTGGCGCGGCCCGCGTCATCTGAAAGGGAAGGTCCTGCATGGCTGATCGTCTGGACGTCGGCATCATCGGTCTGGGCGTCATGGGGCAGCGCATGCTGGCCCGCCTGGCATCGCACGGCACCCTGCGCGCCACGCAGGTGTGGGACGCCGACCCCCAGGCCGTGGCGCGCACGCTGGCGGCCTACCCACAGCTCGTCGCTGCGGCCGATGCGCAGGCGCTGATTGCCACGCCGGGGCTGGCCTCGCTCTACATCGCCACGCCGCCCGGCCCGCACATGGCGCTGTCGAACCGGGCGTTCGACAGCGGCCTGGCCGTGTTCTGCGAAAAGCCCCTGACCGTCGACTTCGCCTCGGCGCGGCAGACCATCGCGCGCATCGACCGCGAAGGCCACCGTGCGGCGGTGAATTTCTCGCTGGCCTCTTCTCCCGGGCTGGCGGCGTTGCAGGACGCCTGGGCCGAGCGGCCGCATGGCCTGCTGGGCGTGCCGCAGGCCGTGGGCATCGAGCTGGCCTTCGCGGCCTGGCCGCGGCCCTGGCAATCGGCAGCCGGTGCCTGGCTGTCCGAGCGACACGAAGGCGGCTTCACGCGCGAAGTCCTCTCGCACTTCGTGTTCGTGCTCCAGCGCGTCCTGGGACGCGCGGCGGTGCAGTCTTCCAAGCCTGCGTATCCGTCCGACGGCCCTGGTGCCGAGACCGCCTTGGCCGCGCTCCTGCATGCCGGCGGCCTGCCGGTAACGGTGAAGGCCGCCATCGGCGGCGACCAGGACGACGTCAACCGCATGACCCTCGCGGGCAGTGGCGGCGAGATCGAATTGCGCGAGTGGTTCGGCGTCGGTCGCCGCCGCCACGGCCAGACCTGGACGAGCCTGGGCGATCCCGCGGCGCTGCGCGCCAGCGGGCAGGCCGAGCAGCTCACGCAGTGGGTGGCGATGATCGAAGGCCGCCCCCACGGTCTGCCGGGTTATGCCGAGGCGCTGGCCGTGCAGGAAACCATCGAGGCGCTGCTGGCGGGGGCCTGACCGCTGCGCCCGCTGGCGCGATTAAGCTCGGGCCGTTGCAGGCACAGAGGTCCCCATGGACAAGGAAAAATCCACCCGATTCATGCTCAAGGTGGTGGGCGACGTGGCCACGGCGATGGCCGCGGGCCTGTTGGTGGTGGGCGACCAGGCCGGCCTGTTCAAGTGCCTGTCGGGTGCCGGGCCGTTGAGCGCGGCCGAGCTGTCCGAGCGCTCGGGCGTGCTGGTGCGCTACGTCGAAGAGTGGCTGGCTGCCATGGCCGGCGCCGGCTATGTCGAATACGACGCGGCCACCGACCGCTTCACACTGCCCGAAGAGCATGCCCAGTTCCTGATCAACCCCGAGTCCGAGTACTACCTGGGCGGCCTGTTCGGCAGCCTGCCGGGCCTGCTGGCCATGGCGCCCAAGCTTGCGCAGGCCTTCAAGACCGGCAGTGGCATCTCGTTTGCCGAGTTCGGCGCGGGCATGCCGCAGATGCTGGAGGTGATGAACCGCCCGGTGTACGAAGCCCGGCTGGTGCGCCACTGGCTGCCCACCCTGCCCGACGTCGTGGCCCGGTTGCAGGCGGGCGGCCGCGCGCTGGACATCGGCTGCGGCACGGGCGTGGTGCCGCTGACCTTGGCCAAGGCCTTTCCGGCCGCCAGCATCGCCGGCATCGACCTGGACGCCCATTCCATCGACATCGCCCGCGGCTACGCCCGCGAGGCCGGCCTGCAGGACCGTGTGAGCTTCCTGGCCCAGCCCATCGAAGACCTGGCCACGGCCCCAGGCTGGGACTTCATCAGCACCTTCGACGTGATGCACGACCTGCCCGACCCGGTGGGGGCCATGCAGCGCATCCGCGCGTCGCTGAACGAAGGCGGCACCTACCTGATGGTGGAGCCCAAGGTGGGTGACGACCTGCAGACCAACCTGGGCAACCCCTTTGCTCGCATGTTCTACGGCATCAGCTGCCTGCACTGCGTGCCCCAGTCGCTGGCCCAGGGCGGGTTGGGACTGGGGGCGTGCTGGGGCGAGAAGCGGGCCCGGGCGCTGGCGGCGCAGGCTGGGTTCACGCGGTTCGAGCGGCTGGGGATCCGGACGGCGGGGCTGGTGTTTTATGCGCTGGGGGTGGGGGCTGGGACTGCGGCGGCCTGAAATCTCTCAGGCAGAGTACCGGTCATCTGGAGCCCGACCCGCCGCAGCCCGAGGGTGACCCCGGCACCTGCGCGGGGATGACGCGGCAAGACCCCAGGTGCCTCCACTTCATCCCCCCAGGCGAGGGGATCCGCAGGCCCTTTTCAAGCCCTAGCCGGAAGCCGATATCCGCGACAATATTAGGCGGCGGTGCTAGATGCCGTTGCGCTGAGTTGCATCGGGTTCTCATTCGGGCGGCAATGCGGCGGCCGGCGCAATCCTCATGGCGCTGCGGGTGGAAGTCGGCGTTTCTGGTGCAAAAGTTGCACGCTCCTTGTTGGGAGCTCGGATTGCGCGGCAAGGCTGCGTTCGCATCGCCTGCTTGGGACGGTGATTGGGCCTCTCGTGTTTTGCGCAGAATCCGCACGCTCCTGCATCCGGTACTTGCGGCAGCATCAAGGTGGGCAGAGTTGTGGGGCCATGCGATGATGGAAGCGGAGGGAACGGTGCTGGACAAGATCGTGGGTACGAGCTCCAAGCGATGTCTGGTAACAAGGTAGGTCACCGCACCTTCGTGCCTCTGGCGCAGCCCGCCGACGTTGCCGTCATCGTCGTGAACTACAACACGGGATCGTTGCTGGAGCGCTGCCTGGGTTGCTTGCGACTGGGGGCGGTCTAATTCGCCGCGCCCGCCCTCTTCAGCCGCGACAGGTCGAAGCCCTTGTCGCGCAATCGCACCATCAGGGCGTCCCACACGGCAGGCTCCACCGTGGGCGTGCGAGACAGCACCCACAGGTACTCTCTCGTGGGTTCGCTGACCACCGAGAGCTGGTAGGCTGGATCGAGGTCGATCACCCAGTAGTTGCCCCACACCAGGGGCAGCCAGGACAGCCAGGCGGGCGCAAAACGCACCTCCAGCCGCGCTGAGCCGGGTTGGCCCACGCGACGCGCCTCGCCGATGGCTTCGTCGGTCTTGCCGTCGGCTTGCGGGCAGCGGTTGACCACCTGCACGCGGCCGTCGGGCTGCAGACTGTAGGCGGCCACGGCCGGGCCGCTGCAGTCACGCTGGAAGCGGTTGGGATAGCGCGCCAGCTCGTACCAGGTTCCCATGTAGCGGGTCACGTCGAGCGAGGCGATGGTGGTCAGCGGCGGCGGGGTCTGCGCGGCGGAGGCCGCAGGCGGCACCCCAGCGGCTACGAGCCAGACGATGACGGACAGGAGGCTGGAACGGAAAGCAGTCATGCCCCCATTCTGGGTGCACGCGCCTTCCATGAGCGAAGCGTTCCTGAGCAAGATCGAGGCGGCAGCCCGGGGAGGCCGCGCCGCGTTCGGCGAGACCCAAGCAAAGCTGCTGCTGGACGACCGGTAGGACCAGCCGCCTGAGCCGGCTCCGGCACAAAGCAAAACGGCTGTTGGAGCGATCCAGCAGCCGTTCGTCGTTTTCGGCAGGGCGGTGCGCCCTTCAGCCCCAGGTTCGACCACAAGCTGGCGTGACTTGCGGTAAGGCATAAGCTGCCAATGAAGCCGTCTGATGCCTGACCTGTCACACACAACGCTCACGCGCTCGATCCCGAACTGGTGCGACCGGCAAGAATCGAACTTGCGACGTGGCCTTCGGAGGGCCGCATGATATCCACTTCACCACGGTCGCGCACCGCAACCCGGCATTCTAGCGCCGTGCCGGTCAGACCCTGCGAGGCGGCCTCGGACGGCCTGGGGTTGGCCCCTATAATTCGGGCGCTTTCGACGACGCCGGCTGGCCGGCAACCTGCAGTTCGGACCCGAGGATGGCATGAGCGACACGCACGACCAAGCGCCGCAGGCTGGCGCCCACGACGATACCCACGACGAAGGCCATACCGGTCCGATCAAGACCCCCAAGCAGCTGATCGCCACGGTGGTGGCGTCGTTCGTGATCCCCATCATCGGGATCGTGCTGCTGGTGAACTATGTGGACTTCGGCGCCAAGCCGGCCGCCGGCAGCAATGCCCTCGGCCCGGAGGCCGTGGCGCTGCGCATCCAGCCCGTGGCTTCGGTGCAGGTGCGCGATGCCGCCAACCCGGGCGTGGTGCGCACGGGTGAACAGGTGTACCAGGGCCAGTGCTCGGCCTGTCACGCCATCGGCGCGGCCGGCTCGCCCAAGTTCGGCGACAAGGAAGCCTGGGCCCCCCGCATCAAGACCGGCTACGAGGCGCTGCTCAACTCGGCCCTCAAGGGCAAGAACGCGATGAGCGCCCAGGGCGGCGGCGAGTACACCGACCTGGAAGTCGGCCGCGGCGTGGTCTACATGGCCAATCAGGGCGGCGCCAACTTCCCGGTGCCGCAGCCCCCCGCCGCGGCGGCGTCCGCAGCCAACTGAGCCCCTGGCCCGTTCGCTGGCGCACCGGCAGAGCCGGATCCGCCGCAGGAGGCTTGGTTGGATGAATCGCCCTGACGGGGCGTGAAGGGGTTGGCGTTCCGGTTGCATCCGGTCGCTTCAGGGCGACGTATACGACCGGGTGCACCCTCTCCTCAGCCCCTCATCCGAGCCCTGCCGGGCGGTCTCACGCCTTGGGTGGCTGGGGCTGCAGCACGTACCCGAAGCGGCTGGGCAGCTCGGCGAAGAAGATGTCCTGGGGCTGCCAGGCGCCGGCTTCGACGGCTTGTGCAGCCACGCCCACGTCCATGGTGTGGACCAGTCCCAGGCCGATCGGCGTGCTCAGGTACAGGCGGCCGGATTCGTCCAGCCAGGCGTTGTTCACGGGCACCGGCAGGCCAGTGTGGGTGTGCACGGGCCAGCCGGGCCCGGTGCCCACGCGCAGCACCCACGGTGCGGCTTCGAGTTGCACGTACACGCGCTGCGGCCCGTTCTGGAAGAACCAGGCGCCCTGGGCGTCGTGGCCGTAGTTGCGTTCGATGAAGGCCAGCAGCTTGGGGTGATCGACGCGGCTGCCCTTGACCTGCGGGAAGGGCCCGGCCGCCTGGATGCGCTCGTCGCGCATGAACCATTGCCCACGGGCGTCCAGCGCCAGCCAGCCCCAGCAGTGGGGCACGTCCGGCCACTTGCGCAGCGCTGCTTCGACGATGGCATCCATGGCGCCGACCCTAGCGCATCAGGTGCGCGCTGCGAGCCACCGCGACACCGACAGGGGCATCACCATCACGTCACCCGGCGGCAGGCCGCCCGGGAAGCCCACGTGGCCGCCCTCGGGCGGCTGCCACAGCGAGATGTGCGGACCGACGTCGGCCCGCAGGGGCAGCGAGGCGGCGGGCACGAAGGGGTCGTTCAGGGCGTTGAGGATCAGGGTCGGGATGCGCAGCCGCGCCAGGTGCGGCCGCGCCGACGCGCGGGCCCAGTAGTCGGCCCCGCTCTGAAAGCCGTGCAGCGGCGCGGTGAAGGCATCGTCGAATTCGTAGATGGTGCGCGCCTGCCGCACCTTCTCGCCGTCGAACAGGCCGGGGTACTGCTGCAGCTTGGCCAGCGCACGCGGCTTCATCGTGCGCAGGAAGTGCCGGGCATACACCTGCCGGTTGAAGCCGCGGTCGATGGCCGCGCCGGCGGCCGCCAGGTCCAGCGGCGCACACACGGCGGCCACCGCCACGGCGGTCTTGCCGGCGCTGCGGCCGGCTTCCTGCGCCCAGCGCAACAGCGCGTTGCCGCCCATCGAGATGCCCACCACGATGAGCGGGGCCGGGCTCGGTGCCCGCAGGCGCTGCAGGATCCAGCCGATCTCTTCGAAGTCGCCCGAGTGGTAGGCCCGGGGTGCGCGGTTGATCTCGCCCGAGCAGCCCCGGAAGTGCGGCACCGAGTAGGCCCACCCGCGGCGCAGTGCCACGCTGGCAAAGGCCTGGGCGTAGGGGCTCGCGCTGCTTCCTTCCAGGCCGTGGAAGAGCACCAGGTGCTGCTCGGGGGCGGCGCCCGGCGGCAGCAACAGGTGGTCGATGTCGATGAAATCGCCGTCGGGGGTTTCCACGCGTTCGCGGGTGAAGCGCGGCGGTACGTGCAGGTGATGCCGTGAGAGCGTCGCAGACCACAGGGTCTGGAGATTGCCGCCCGGCAGCCACCTTGGAGCGCGATAGCCCTGCACTAGTGGAGCGTGGAAGGCGTTTCGCCGCTGACCACCGGCATCTCGAGCGGGGTGCCCGGGCTCGCGTGGTGCGAGGCGAGCCGCCAGCCCCGCGGCGTCTGGATATAGAAGTTGGTGGCCAGGACCCAGGCGGTGTGCAGGCCTTCGTCGGTGGCCACGTCGATGCGCTCGACCAGGTGGTGCAGCGCGCAGCCGTGCTGGTGGATGCGGTGCACCTGTTCCGGCCGCACGGGCACCCCGCCCTGGCCGAAGAGCCCGCCGAAGGCGGCCCGGATGGCCGCCGTGCCAATGATCCGCGGCCCGCCGGGGTGCACGCAGACGATCTCGTCGTCGTCGGCCCAGATGGCCATCAGGCGGTCGAGGTCGCCACGCTGCAGGGCCTCGTAGAACTCGGCTTCGACCTCGTCGGGGCTGCCCGCTGGGCCGCCCCCGGCCGGCGGCGCGCGGCGGCTCATGGCCCGCGCCCCGCGCAGGCCCGCCAGCCGGTTTTGACCACCCGTGGCATCCTCAGCCCAGCCCGCGCCACGTTCAATGCAAGCCCCCTTGAATCCTCATGTGCCAATTGTAGGGACCGACGATGAACAAGATCGATGAGCAGGACTGGCCCGAGCGCAGCCGCGAGCTCTCGCACCTGCTGGCCCGCACGGGCCTGGGCGACCGCGCGGCCTTCGCCAAGCTGTACGAACGCACCAGCGGGCACCTGTTCGCCGTGGTGCTGCGGATCCAGCGCGACCGCGGCACGGCCGAAGACCTCCTGCAGGACATCTATGTCTCGGTGTGGAAGGCCGCCGCCACCTTCGACGCCGCGCGCAGCCAGCCCCTGACCTGGCTGACCCACATCGCGCGCAACCGCGCCATCGACAGCCTGCGCCGTGCCCAGGCGCAGCCGCACACCGAAAGCCTGTCGCGCGACGACGACGACGAACGGCCCGACCCGCTGGATGCGGCCGCCACCGGCGAACCGGGGCCGCTGGATCTGCTGGACCGCGCGAGTGACCGCCGCGGCCTGGCGCGCTGCATGGAGCGGCTGACCCCGCCTCAGCGGCAGAGCGTGGCGCTGGCCTTCTTCGATGGGCTGTCGCACTCTGAAGTGGCCACTCACCTGCGCGAGCCGCTCGGCACCGTCAAAAGTTGGGTGCGCCGCGCGCTGGTGACGCTGAAGGAATGCCTGGACCGCGCCTCGGGTGCCGAGGCCGCGGCCGAGGCCGGCGACGGCGGCAGGGCGGGCTGATCATGGACTACGGCAACCCCCGCCTGGCCGATGCCCTGGCAGCCCAGTACGTCGCCGGCACGCTGCGCGGCGCCGCGCGGCGCCGCTTCGAAACGCTGCTGCCCAGCCACCCGGGCCTGCAACAAGCCGTGCAGGCCTGGCAGGCCCGGCTGATCCCCATGACCGTGTCGCTGCCGCCGCAAGCGCCGCCGCCGGCGGTGTGGCGCAAGATCGAAAGGACCTTGTGGCCCGCCCCCGAGCCGTTGCCGTGGTGGCAACGCCTGGGCCTGTGGCGGGCGGTCTCGGGTGCGGCCGTGGCCGCCGTGGTGGGGCTGGCGGTGCTGCAGCCTGGAACCCCGCCAGCCCAACCGCCGGTGGTGGTGGTGCTGCAAGGAACCGGGGCCGATGCCGGCGTGGGCGGCAACATCGTGGCGAGTTTCAGCGGCGACGGTCGGGCGATGGTCACCCGCACGCTCACGCCCGTCAGCCTGAAGACCGACCGGGTGCTGGAGCTGTGGTCGGTGCCACCGCAAGGCAACCCCCGCTCGCTGGGGCTGATCTCGGCCGACGGCGTGACCGTGCTCAAGGGCGAGCGGCTGCCGACCACGCTGCTGAAGGGCGGTACGGCGGCGCTGGCGGTGAGCATCGAGCCGCCGGGCGGATCGCCCACGGGCACGCCCACCGGGCCGGTGGTCTACGCCGGCAAGCTGTAGGCGGAGTCGCTAGGCTAGGCCTGGCGTGCCCGGTGGGCGAGCCAGGCCGTACGGCCCAGCGCCAGCACGGTGAAGGCGCTGCACAGCCCCGCCAGCCATACCGCGGCGATGCCTTGCGGATAGGCCGGCTGGCTCAACACCAGCCACGACCCCACGCCGGCCAGGAGGGCCGCCAGGGCCTGCACGCTGCGTTGCCGCGGCTGGGCAGCACCCCCGGCCCCCGCGGTGCCATCGCCCATGCCCCAGCGCCGCACCAGTGCGGCGCCGCTCAAGCCGGCGAGCCACCCTGTCAGTGCACCGCCCACCACGTCCAGCGGCCAGTGCGCGCCCACGGCCACGCGTGAAAAGCCCACCGCGGCGGCCAGGGCCAGCACCCCGGCCGCCGCTGCGCGTTGCCGGCCCGTGTGCAGGCCCGGTACCAGCGTGGCCAAGAGCCCGCTCGCGGCGGCGAAGGCCGTGATGGAATGGCCGGAGGGAAAGCTGTGGTTGCTCAGCACCGGCCCGATGATGTGGAACTGCAAGGGGTCCAGCACGCCCGCGGGGCGCGGCAGGTCGAACAGCCGCTTGAGCGCGACCGAAGCCAGGCCCCCGGCCGGTACCGCCGCCACGCAGGCCATCAGCGCCTGCGGCCGCCACAGCAGCATCGGGCTGAGGATGGAAAACAGGATGGTGGTGTCGCCGAGCAGGGTCAGGAACGACCAGACGGGTGCCGGCACCGCCGCCGCGGCCGTGTTGAGCCTCAGGAACAGCGGCCCGGCCGGCCCCTGCAGCCACAAGCCGGCCGCGGCTGCGGCGGCCAGCAGCGCCGGCACGCCGGCCCAGGCCAGCCAGCGGCGGCCCGACCAGGGAGCGAGCCTTGCCGCCCGACCCGCCTCAGGGCTGCCTGCGTTGGCCAAGGGCCTGCTCCGCCGGGCCCTGCCAGTGGCTGCAGTGCAGGAAGTTGAAGTGCGCCAGTTGGCGCTCGCCCTTGAACACGGGCAGCTGCCCGACGGGCTCGCAGCGCTCGAACTGCGCCGGCCCGACGGGAGGTGCCAGGGCCATCAGCGACCAGTCGATGAGCAGCACCGAATCGCCCGGCTGCACGGTGCCGAACCACAGCTCCATCTGGTCGGGGTGGCGCGGGATCACCTGCACGGCCATCGGCCGCGCGTACCAGGCGATGCGGCTGGCCAGCGACCAGTTCATCACGGCCAGGGTCTTCAGGCCGCGGGCCTCGGCCAGTTCGCGGGCGCGCCGCGCAGCCAGGTCCCAGCCGTACAGGTCGGCCACGGGGTTCAGCGGCGCGCTGTCGCGGCCCAGGCCGGCGGCGCGCATGGCCTGCTCGCCGGTCTCGGCGCCCACGCCGCCGCGCAGCATCAAAGCGGCCACGGCCAGGCAGCTCAGGGCCTGCACGCCCAGCCCGAAGCCGACGGCACGGCGCCAGCGGCTCCACAGCATGTGGCAGCCCAGGGCAGCCGCAGGGATGAGCGCCACCCAGGCCGGGTTGGACCAGTGCGGCAGGGTGGTGCCACGGCCCGACAGCGCGGCAAACAGCACCAGGGGCGGCAGCGCAAAGCAGGCGCACAGCGCCAGCGGTGTCAGCGGCGGCCGGCGGTCCTCGCTGCCGCCGGGGCTGGCCGCCGGACC
>CAIJPE010000240.1 GCA_903822435.1 uncultured beta proteobacterium
ACCCGGGCTTACAGGGTGTAGTACATGTCGAACTCGACCGGATGCGTGGCCATCCGGAAGCGGGTGACTTCCTGCATCTTCAGGTCGATGTAGGCGTCGATGTAGCTGTCGGTGAACACGCCACCCTTGGTCAGGAACCCGCGGTCCTTGTCCAGGTAGTCCAGGGCCTGGTCCAGGCTGCTGCAGACGGTCGGGATCTTGGCGTCTTCTTCCGGCGGCAGGTGGTAAAGGTCCTTCGTGGCGGCTTCGCCCGGGTGGATCTTGTTTTCCACGCCATCCAGGCCGGCCATCAGCAGGGCAGCAAAACCCAGGTACGGGTTCATCAAGGGATCGGGGAAGCGGGCTTCCACGCGACGGCCCTTCGGGCTGGCCACGTACGGGATGCGGATCGAGGCCGAGCGGTTCTTGGCCGAGTACGCCAGCTTCACCGGCGCTTCGAAGCCCGGCACCAGGCGCTTGTAGCTGTTGGTGCCCGGGTTGGTGATGGCATTCAGCGCACGGGCGTGCTTGATGATGCCGCCGATGTAGTACAGCGCGAATTCGCTGAGGCCCGCGTAGCCGTCGCCGGCGAACAGGTTGTTGCCATCCTTCCAGACGCTCTGGTGAACGTGCATGCCGCTGCCGTTGTCGCCGACGATCGGCTTGGGCATGAAGGTGGCGGTCTTGCCGTAGGAATGCGCCACGTTGTGGATGATGTACTTCTGCAGCTGGACCCAGTCGGCGCGCTGGATCAGCGTGCTGAACTTGGTGCCGATTTCCATCTGGCCGGCGTTGGCCACTTCGTGGTGGTGGACTTCGACCGGGATGCCCACCGACTCGAGGATCAGGCACATCTCCGAGCGCAGGTCCTGGCCCGAATCGACCGGGGGCACGGGGAAGTAGCCGCCCTTGACGCTCGGGCGGAAGCCGGTGTTGCCGTGCTCGTATTCCTTGCCGGTGTTCCAGGCGGCTTCTTCGCTTTCGATCTTGCTGAAGCAGCCGGACATGTCGTTGCCCCAGCGCACGCTGTCGAACACGAAGAACTCGGGCTCGGGGCCGAAGTAGGCGGCGTCGCCCAGGCCCGTGCTCTTCATGTAGGCCTCGGCGCGCTTGGCCAGCGAGCGCGGGTCGCGCTCGTAGGGCTTGCCGTCGGAGGGGTCGATGACGTCGCAGGTGAGGATGAGGGTGGGCTCTTCGAAGAACGGGTCGATGTTGGCGGTGTTCGGGTCGGGCATGAGCTGCATGTCCGAAGCCTCGATGCCCTTCCAGCCAGCGATGGACGAGCCGTCGAAGGCGTGGCCGCCCGTGAACTTCTCTTCGTCGAAATGGGACACCGGCACCGAGACGTGCTGCTCCTTGCCACGGGTGTCGGTGAAGCGGAAATCAACGAACTTGATTTCGTTGTCCTTCACCATCTTCATCACGTCGGCGACTGTCTTTGCCATTCAGATCTCTCCTTGCGGGGCTTTTGGGATAGGTGTGCTTGTGCGGGTTCTTGTGCGGGTGATGCCGAGAGGCCTTAGCCCCAACAAGGCGCAGGGAAATTTAGCAGAAAGCATGCCCAGGACCGGCGAGCGGCTGCTGTTGCACCGTGGGTGCGCCGGCCGCTGTGGCATCCGTCACGGCGCACCGCGCGATGCACCGATATGGATGTTTATCGAACTCAACGCACCATCTCGGGGCCTAGCTGGGCGCCGAAAGCGACGAGGCCCTCGCGCAGGGCCGAGTAGGCCTGCACCGGATCCTGCAGGCCCTTCACGCCGAGTTCGATGTGCCGGCCGTACTCGGGGTGGTCCACGCTGGGCAGGCTGAAGACCTTGACGCCCGGGTGCCGGGCTTCGATGTCTTCCATCAGCGGGGTCAGGCTGGCCTCCATCGCCCCGAAGACGATGACCGAGCGTTCGACCGAGCGCGCGCCGCCGTGCAGATGCGCATAGCGCTGGTCGAGCACCCCTTCGATCATCGGCCAGGCCATCACCGGGAAGCCCGGCACGAAATGCACGTGGCCGACGCTGAAGCCCGGGATCTTGTTGTACGGATTGGGAATGATCACGGCGCCCTCGGGGAACACACCCATGTTCAGGCGGTGCACGTTGTCGTGCCGGTCGGGCTCATAGGGCACGCCCTGTTCGGCCGCGATGTCGCGCATGCGTTGCTGGATCAGTGCCTTGGCTTCGGGGTGCAAGGCCAGCTCCACGCCCAGTGCCGCAGCCGCGCACTGCCGCGTGTGGTCGTCGGGCGTGGCGCCGATGCCGCCGCAGGAAAACACCACGTCGCCGCTGGCGAAGGCATCGCGCAGGGCCGCCGTGATGCGCGGGCGGTCGTCGCCGACGTAGCGCGCCCATCCCAGCGCCAAGCCACGGGCCGACAACAACTCGATCACCTTGGCCAGGTGCTTGTCCTGGCGCTTGCCCGAGAGGATCTCGTCGCCGACGATGATCACGCCGATATTCAGGGTTTCGCTCATGCAATGGCTTCGGAGGTTGGGTGGAGGGTGGCGGGCAACGCCGGTGCCGCGGGCTGGCCAGGACCGCCGGATGCGGCGCGCAGGCGTTCGAGTTCGGCCAGCGCAAAGTGCGCGAACCAGCAGGCGGCAAAGGCAAACACCAGGGTGTAGAGCCACACCGAGACGATGACCAGCAGCGGCGCGAAGATCAACGAAGCCGCGCTCATCGCCCACAGCAGAGAAGGCAGCGAGCCCAGGTAGCCGGACACCACACCCATGAACAGCAGCGACCAGCGGCGGTGGCGCATCACCCACCGGCGCTCTTCGGCGCTGGCATGAAGGGCCAATACGTCGAAGGCCAGCACCCGGTAGGTCAACCATCCCCAGATCAGCGGCGGCAGGATCATCACCAGGGGCGGTACGAACCACAGCGGCACGCTGAAGGCCATGGCCACCACCGCGGCCACCGTGCACACCAGCGACCAGAGCAACCCCTGCCACCAGCGCCCGCCCTCGAGCCGCTGCAGTTGCGGAAAGCGGCGCTGTTCGACCATGCGCACCACCGCCGGCGTAACCAGCAGCGCCACCAGCAGCAGCGTGGCCACCACCACCACCGGCACCGACAGCGCGACCACGATCATGGGCGCCACCAGGGTGCGCAATTGCACCAGGCCCACCGAATCGAGCCACTGCAGCATGGCCGCCACCAGCGACCAGTTCTCCAGCGTCGAGCGCACGGCCGCCACGGTGCTTTCCCAGTAAGCCCAACCCAGCACGCCCACGACGCCGCCGGCCACCGCCAGCGGCAGCAGCGACCACAGGATGACCCGGGGATGCAGGCAGTAGGCCACAGCCCGCCAGAAAGCATCGAACAGCGGGTTCACCGGCTCCCCACCAGGCGCCGCAAGCCCAGCCACTGCTGTGCCCAGAAGCCGCGGCCGTAGTCGCGCCCTTCCAGCTGGTCGCGCACGCCCGTGGGCTCGAAGCCGCCGCCGAAGCGGGCCGTGCCGAACAGCAGGTCCCACACCGGGAACAGCACCGCGAAGTTGTGCCCGCCCAGGCTGCCCGGGCCGCTGGATTCGTGCCCGGCGCCGATGGCGTGGTGCGAGCGGTGATAGCGCGGGCTCACCACCACCCGCTCCATCAACGATCCGAAACTGATGCGGGCATTGGCGTGCGACAGACTTTCCAGCAGTTGCGTGAGGGCCACCACCGCCACGAACTGCGCCGGCGGGATGCCCACCAGCAGCGCGGCCAGCACGAAGGCGCTGTCGCGCAGCAGGTCGTCGAGCAGGTGGTTGCGGTTGTCGGACCACAGCGTCATCTGGCGCTGGCTGTGGTGCAGCGCGTGCAGCTGCCACCACCAGTTCCAGCCGTGCTGCGCCCGATGCAGCGCGTAGTTGATGCCGTCGAAGAACACCAGGTACAGGCCAAAGCTGACCCAGCCCTGGTCGGTCACGCCGGGCCAGAGCCTGTCCAGCGACCACGCCGGCATGCCGGCCACGTGCAGGGCGCCGAACAGGCCGTCCCACAGCGGGTCGATGCCGAAGAACAGCGCCACCCGGAACAGGCCCAGCCGGTGGATCAGGGTGTAGAGCATGTCCACCCGCACCCCGGCCCGATCGACCAGGGGCTCGACCGGCCTCCAGCGCTCCAGCGCGCGGAACACGGTCACCATCACGGTGATCTGCAGCAGGCCCACCAGCAGCCAGCCCGTGCCGACATAAGCATCCTCCAGGACGTTGCCCAGGCCGAAGGCGAACAGCAGCGGCTGCAAGACCTGCTCGAACAGCCACTCCTGCGCGGCTCCGAACCAGGCCCCGGGTGCATCGAGCCAGTGGTTCATCGAAGCTTCGCCACCGCGGCGCGGTACTGGGGGTGCTCGGCCAGCGTGGCAAAGCACAGTCCGCGCGCCTGCAGGCCGGTGATCAGCGGCTCGAGGTTGGCGGGCGCCCAGGCGTCCTGGCGCGACCAGATGCCCAGGTGGGCCACCAGCACGTCGCCCTGGCGGATGTCGCGCAGGGCGTGTTCCAGCAGCGCCGCATTGGGATGGGTCTGGCTGGGCAGTTCATCGCCCAGGAAGCCTGCAGGCGCCCAGCCCACGTGCGTCCAGCCGCAAGAGGCGGCCGCCTTGAGCAGTGCGGGCGAGGTCTTGCCCCCGGGGGCACGAAAGATGGACGACATGTGCTGGCCGGTCATGGCCAGCAGCCGCTCGGCGGGGCGCTGGAGTTCACGGCAGTACTCGGCCGGCGTCAGCGTGCGCACCTTGCCGGCCTGCGGGCCCTGGCTGGGCCGCAGGCGCAGGTCGCCGCCCTGGTCTGCGAGCCAGCTGTCGTGGTCCCAGGTGTGCGAGCCGAACACGTGGCCTTCGGCCGCACGGGCCTTCCACCAGGGGGCCCACTGGTCGTCCAGGCTGGTGCCACCGCTCTGCGTGCGTTCGCTGGCCAGGAAGAAGGTGACCTTCACGTGGTGCCGCTGCAGCACCTCGGCCACCAGCGGCGCCACACCCATGTGACCGGTGTCGAAGGTGAGGTACACCGGGTGCTCGCACGGCGCAGCAGGGGCCACGGCCGCGGACGCCGCGTGCCAGCCCAGCGCGGCCGCGAAGGCCAGCAAGACCCGCCTATTCCCGGGGCGCATGGTCCAAAGTCCAAACCCCATGCGGGGAACGGCCCACGTCGATCTGCCGCACCACCTGCTTCTTCTCGATGTCGATGAAGGTCAGGCGCCTGGCCCAGCGCGAGCTGACCAGCAGCGTGCGGTTGTCGGTCAGCATCTCCATGCAATCGGGCCCGCCCGGCGCGGGGTATTCGGCCACCACGCTGAGCGTCTGGGTGTCGATCAGGCTGATGGTGTTGGCCACGCGGTTGCTGACGAACACGTGCCGCTGGTCGCCCCGGGCGCGGAACGCATGGGCGCCTTCGCCGGTGGGAATGCGCTTGATCAGTCGGGGCTGTCGGCCGCTGACGTCGTAGGCCTCGACGAAGCGGTCGCCGGTCAAACCCACGAGCAGGGTCTTGTCGTCGGCTGTCAGGTACAGGTCGGCCGGCAGCTTGCCGGTCTTGATCTTCCAGCGCGGTGTCTGGGTGGCCAGGTCGATGGCCAGCAACTCGTCGCTGTCCTGCAGCGAGGCATAGACCACGGTGCTCTTGCTGTCGATGTTCAGGTGGCTGGGCGTGCGGGGGGCTTCGATGCGCTTGACCAGCTTGAAGGGCTCGGCCGCCTCGGCACCCTGCCAGCGGTACAGGTCGACGTGGTTCAGGCGGTTGGCCGCCGTGACGAACCACTTCATGTCGGGCGAGAAGCGCAGGTGATACGGGTCGAGGATGTTGGGCACCGTGCGCAGCACCGCGCCGCTGGCCGGGTCGATGAAGGTCAGCGTGTTGCCCGTGGCGTTGGCCACGATCAAGGTCTTCTCGTCGGGCGCCAGGTACAGGTGGTGGGGCTCCTTGCCGGTGGGGATGCGGCGCGTCTGCGTGTAGGTGGCCGGGTCGATGATGCTGACATCCGCGTCCTGCGAATTCAACACGAAGATCGGCCTTGAGGTTGCCAGCGCAGCACCCTGCAGGGCCAGGAGCAGGCAGGCTGCGGCGCCCGTGGCGCGCAGCGGATGACGTGGGATGAGGCCATTCAGCAGGTGGCGCATTACTCGTCGTCGCCGCCCGACAGCACGCCGCCCAGCAACCCGCCACCGGCCGCCAGGCCGAGCAGCCCGCCTTCTTCCTTGCGGCCGCCGCCGGTCTGCGGCGCGGCAGCAAAGATGCGTGAAGCCAGCCGCGAGAACGGCAGGCTCTGCAGCCACAAGGTGCCCGGGCCGGTGAGCTTGGCGAAGAACAGGCCCTCGCCGCCGAACAGCGCCGTCTTGATCTTGCCCACGTACTGGATCTCGAAATCCACGCTGGGGGTGTAGGCCACCACGCATCCGGTGTCCACCAGCACGCTCTGGCCGGGCTGCAGTTCGCGCCGCAGGATGGTGCCGCCGGCGTGCACGAACGCCAGGCCGTCGCCGTCGAGCTTCTGCATGATGAAGCCCTCGCCCCCGAAGAAGCCGGTGGTGAGCTTCTTCTGGAAGGCGATGCCCAGGGAGACGCCGCGGGCCGCGCAGAGGAAGGCGTCTTTCTGGCAGATCAGCGTACCGCCCAGGTCGCGCAGGTTCATGGCGACGATCTTGCCGGGGTAAGGCGCGGCGAAGGCCACCTTCTTCTTGCCCGTGGCCTCGTTGGTGAAGACGGTGGTGAACAGCGATTCGCCCGTGACCAGCCGCTTGCCGGCCGACAGCAGCTTGTCGAAGAGACCGCCACCGCTGCCGCCGGGCCCGCGGCTGCCGTCGCCGAACACGGTGTCCATGCCGATGCCCGCGTCCATCCAGAACATGCTGCCGGCCTCGCCGATGGCCGCCTCGCCGGGGTCCAGCTCGACCTCGACGAACTGCATCTCGGCGCCCTTGATCTCGAAGTCGACGACGTCCATGGCCATGTACTGTGCTCCCGGTTGAACCACCACCCGGGATGGTACCCAAGTGCAGGCGCCAGGACCGCGGCTGGAACGTGCGCGCCAGTGGTACCCTATTGCCTTTTTCCATGCTGCCCGCCGTCCTTGCCATCAGCCTGGGTGCATCCCTGGGCGCCCTGTTGCGCTGGGCCCTGAGCCTGGGCTTCAACCACCTGTTTCCGGCGTTGCCGCCCGGCACCCTGATCGCCAACCTGGCGGGGGGCTACCTGATCGGGCTGGCCACGGCCATCTTTGCCCAGTGGCCGAGCCTGCCCCCGGAGTGGCGGCTGTTCGTGATCACCGGCTTCCTGGGCGGCCTGACCACCTTTTCCACCTTCTCGGCCGAGGTGGTGCGGGCCTTGCAAAATGGCCGGCTGGAATGGGCCATGGCCGCGGTCTTCACCCACGTGCTGGGCTCGCTGGCAATGACCCTGGCGGGCCTTGCCACGCCCGGCCTGCTCAAGCGTTGAACGGGTGGCCGCGGCCTAGAATCCGTCAGAATTCAGAGAGCTTCCGATGACCCCAGCCGAGATCCTGGCCCAGTACGGCCCGCGCGAGACGATGGAGTACGACGTCGTCGTGGTGGGCGGCGGCCCTGCCGGGCTTTCCACCGCCATCCGGCTGAAGCAGCTCGACGCCAACCTGTCGGTGGTCGTGCTGGAAAAGGGTTCGGAGCCCGGTGCGCACATCCTCAGCGGCGCCGTCATGGACCCGAGGGCCATCACCGAACTCTTTCCCGACTGGAAGGAACGCGGCGCGCCCCTGAACCAGCCGGTGACGGAAGACGAGGTCTACTTCCTCGGCAAGACGTCTTCCAGCCAGACGCCGCAGTGGCTCATCCCGGCCTGCCTGCACAACAGCGGCAACTACGTCATCAGCCTGGGCGCCGTCACCAAGTGGATGGGCGAACAGGCCGAGGCGCTGGGCGTGGAGATCTTCCCCGGGTTTTCGGCCGCCGAGGTGCTGTACTCCGAAGACGGCCGCACGGTGCGCGGCGTGGCCACGGGCAACCTGGGGATCGGCAAGGACGGCCAGCCGCACGGTGGCTTCCAGCTGGGCATGGAACTGCTGGGCAAGTACACCATCTTCGCGGAAGGCTCGCGCGGGCACCTGGGCAAGCAGCTCATCGCCCACTTCCAGCTCGACGAAGGGCGCGATCCCCAGAGCTACGCGCTGGGCGTGAAGGAACTCTGGGAGATCGACCCCGCCAAGGCCAGGCCGGGCCTGGTGGTGCACACCGCCGGCTGGCCGATGGACGAGCACACCTACGGCGGCGGCTTCCTCTACCACCTCGAAGGCAACAAGGTCACCCTGGGCTTCGTCACCGGGCTGGACTACCAGAACCCCTGGATCAGCCCTTTCGAGGAAATGCAGCGCTGGAAGACGCACCCCACCATCCGGGCCCACCTGGAGGGCGGCAAGCGCATCGGCTACGGCGCCCGCGCCATTACTGCCGGCGGGCTGCTGAGCGTGCCCAAGCTGGTCTTCCCGGGCGGGGCGCTGGTGGGCTGCGAGGCCGGCACGTTGAACGCAGCGCGCATCAAGGGCAGCCACGCCGCCATCAAGACCGGCATGATGGCCGCCGAGGCCGCCGCCGCCGCGCTGAAGGCCGGCCGCAGCCACGATGAGCTGGCCGCCTACCCGGAAGCCTTCGAGAAGAGCTGGCTCCATGCCGAGCTGAACCAGAGCCGCAACTTCAAGCAGTGGTTCAAGCAGGGCAACACCATCGGCACGCTGATGACCGGCATCGAGCAATGGCTGTTGCCCAAGCTCGGCATCCAGAGCCCGCCGTGGACGTTGCACCGCCATGCCGCCGACCACACGCGGCTGCACGCTGCGGGGCAGATCGAACCCATCGCCTACCCCAAGCCCGACGGCAAGCTGACCTTCGACCGGCTGAGCTCGGTGTTCATCAGCAACACCAACCACGAGGAAGACCAGCCGGCGCACCTGACGCTGAAGGACGCCTCGGTGCCCGTGGCCATCAACCTCGCCCGCTTTGCCGGGCCCGAGAGCCGCTACTGCCCGGCCGGCGTGTACGAGTTCGTGAAGAACCCCGACGACAGCGACCGCCTGCAGATCAACGCGCAGAACTGCGTGCACTGCAAGACCTGCGACATCAAGGACCCCACCCAGAACATCGTCTGGGTCACGCCCGAGGGCGGCGGCGGGCCCAACTACGCGGGCATGTAGGCACCGGGCGGCAAGCGCAGCACCCGCACCGGATGGTCGAAGGCCGCCTGGGCGGCCTGCAGGGCGGCGATGCACGCGCGGGCTTCGGCATCGACGGCGTCCAGCACCACCAGCGTGGGCCGTCGCGGCCGGAAGCGGGGCCAGGCCGACAAGGCAGCGGCATCGACGCGCGCAAATCCGGTGTCCCAGGGGTCGGCGGCCCGGCGGGCCCGCCACCAGGCCGCGTCGCTCAGCTTGACGCGCAGCCGAAGCGCCAGCCGACCGGGCGTGCCGGCGCAGGCCAGCAGCTGCCAGCTGCCGTCCAGGTCCAGGCACAGCAGCGTGGCCAGCCGCCGGGCCTGGGCGGGCGTTTGAAGCGGCGCCAGCACGGCCAGGTCCATCAGCACGAGGGACCCGGCCCCTTCCAGGCACCAGGCCCGAAGGCTCTGCAGGGCCTGCGCATCGGCCGCAGCGGTGGGCGGCCCCGGGGCATCGCGCGGCACCTCGCAGGCCACCAGCACGGCGCCGTCGAAACGGCCGGTGAGCGCCGAGCCCAGCCGCCGCCAGGCGGCGGCCATCAATGCAGTGCCGACAGGAACTGCTTGAGTTCGGGCGTCTGGGGCGCTTCGAACAGCTGGTGCGGCGGCCCGATCTCATGGATGCGGCCGGCGTGCATGAACACCACGCGGTCGCTGACCTTCTTGGCGAAGTTCATCTCGTGCGTGACCATCAGCAGCGTCATGCCCTCTTCGGCCAGTCCTTCGACCACGCGCAGCACCTCGCCCACCAGCTCGGGGTCGAGCGCCGAGGTGATCTCGTCGCACAGCATCACGCTGGGCTGCATGGCCAGGGCGCGCGCAATCGCCACGCGCTGCTGCTGGCCACCGCTGAGCTGATCGGGCCAGGCGTCGAACTTGTCGGCCAGGCCCACCCGCTCCAGGAGCTTGCGTGCCTGGGCCTGTGCCGCGGCGGCATCGGCCTGCTTGACCAGGGTAGGGGCCAGCATCACGTTGCGGCCCACGCTCAGGTGCGGGAACAGGTTGAAGCTCTGGAAAATCATGCCCACCCGCTGGCGCAGCGCCCGCATGGCCTTGGCGTTGCCATGCTCCAGGGCCTGGCCAGCCACGGCCAGCTCGCCATCCTGGAAGGCCTCCAGCCCGTTCATGCAACGCAGCAGCGTGCTCTTGCCCGAGCCGCTCTTGCCGATGATGGCGATGACCTCGCCACTGGCCACGTCCAGGTCGACGCCCTTGAGCACCTCGTTGCTGCCGAAGCGCTTGCGCAGGCCGCGCACGCGGACGATGGGATTCACGGTCTCAGACGGCACGGCGCATCTTCCTTTCCAGGCGTTGGCTGAAGGCCGAGATCGGCCAGCACAGCGCGAAGTACAGCAGGGCCACGCAGGCGTAGACCTTGAAGGGCTGGAACGTGGCGTTGCTGATCATCGTGCCGGCCTTGGTCAGCTCGATGAAGCCGATGACCGAGGCGAGCGCCGTGCCCTTGACCACCTGCACCAGGAAACCCACCGTGGGCGCCACCGCGATGCGCGCGGCCTGCGGGCCCACCACGTGCCGCATCTTCTCGGTGAAGCTCAGGGCCAGGCTGTCGGCCGCTTCCCACTGTCCCTTGGGAATGGCGCTGACACAGCCCCGCCAGATCTCTGCCAGAAAGGCGCTGCTGTACAGCGTGAGCGCCAGCGCGGCGGCCACCCAGGCCGACACGTCCACGCCCACCAGCGCCAGGCCGAAGTAGGCCAGGAACAACTGCATCAGCAAGGGCGTGCCCTGGAAGACCTGCACGAACACCGACACCCCCCGCTCGGCCCCGGGCCAGCGCGCCACCCGCGCCAGCAGCAACCCCAGGCCCAGCAGGCCCCCGCCCACGAAGGCGATGAGCGAGAGCAGCACCGTCCAGCGCGCCGCCAGAAGCAGGTTGCGGAAGATGTCCCAGAGGGTGAACTCGACCACGGGATCGTCACCTTCCGAAGATGAATCTTCGGCCCGCCCACTGCAGGCCGTGGCGGACCGCCACCGACAAGCCCAGGTAGATGGCCGTGGCGACGATGAAGGACTCGAAGCCGCGGAAATTGCGGCTCTGGATGAGGTTGGCCTGGTAGCTCAGCTCTTGCGCCGAGATCTGGCCGCACACGGCCGAGCCGAGCATGACGATGACGATCTGGCTGACCATGGCCGGCCACACGCGGGCCAGGCTGGGCGGCAGCACCACGCGCACGAACACCTGCCATTCGTTGAGCGCCAGGCTGCGCGCGGCCTCGATCTGGCCGCGCGGCGTGCCTTCGATGCCGGCGCGCACGATTTCAGCCGCGTAGGCACCAAGGTTGATCACCATGGCCAGTACCGAAGCCAGTTCGGGCGAGAGCTTCACGCCCAGGCTGGGCAGGCCGAAGAACAGGAAGAACAACTGGACGATGAAGGGGGTGTTGCGGATGAGTTCCACATACACCGACACCACCGCAGCCAGCGGCCGCGGCCCCCAGGCACGCGACCACGCGCAAGCCACGCCCAGGGCCATGCCGCCCGCTGCCGCCGCCGCGCTCAGCGCCACCGTGAAGGCAGCGCCCCGCGCCAACGCGGGCCACTGCTGCAGCACGGCCGGGAAATCCAGGGCAATCATGGCAGCGGGGTGGACGCCATGATCAAGACGCCGCGTTCAATCCGATCACTGCGGCAGGTCACCCGCCGGCCGTCCGAGCCACTTCTTGGACAGCGCGTCGAGTTCGCCCGACGCCTTGGCCGCGGCAAGGATCTCATTGACTTTCAAGCGCAGCTTGTCCTCGCCCTTGCCCACGCCGATGAAGTTGGGGCTGTCCTTCAACACGAACTTGTATTCGGTGTTGAGGTTCGGGTTGCGCGCCATCATGTTGCCCGCCACCGATGCGCCGGTGGCCAGCACCTGGACCTGGCCCGAGACGAAAGCCGCCACGGTGGCGTTGTTGTCCTCGAAGCGCTTGACGTCGGCGGTGGCAGGGGCGATCTTGGTGAGTTCCAGGTCTTCGATGGCGCCGCGGGTCACGCCCACGGTCTTGCCCGCCAGGTAGGCAGCGCTCTTCACGGCCACGCTCTTCGCGGCAAACACGGCCTGGAAGAAAGGTGAGTAGGCGGCCGTGAAATCGATGACCTTCTCGCGCTCGGCGTTCTTGCCCAGCGTACTGATGACGAGGTCGGCCTTCTTCGTCTGCAGGTAGGCAATGCGGTTGGCGCTGGTGACCGGCACCAGTTCGACCTTCACGCCCAGCTTGCCGGCGATCAGTCGTGCGGTGTCGATGTCCAGGCCTTGCGGCAGCATGTCAGTGCCGACGAAGCCATAGGGCGGGAAATCGGTGGGGATGGCGATGGTGATGAGCTTCTTGGCCATCACGTCGTCCAGCGCGGTCTGTGCGAAGGTCGGCAGGGCGAAGCACGCCAGCAGGGCGGCAGTGAGAAAGCGGCGTTGCATGGAGGTCTCCTGGATTTTTCGGGTCAGTGCGTCGACAGGAACTGGATAGCACGCTGCGTGCCACCCCCCACCTGCACGCCCATGGCCCGCATCGCGGCTTCCACGCCGGCCACGGCGCCCAGCAGCAGGGTCGGGTTGTTGTCGCCCAGGTGCCCTATCCGAAAGGCGCGGCCCGCCAAGGGCCCCAGCCCGCCGGCCATCGCCACCTGGAAGCGCTCGCGCGCCAGGGTGCGCAGGCCATCCACGTCCAGGCCGGGTGCCGTGGCGATGGTGGTCACCGACACCGACCGGCTCGCCGGGTCCTTGCCCAGGAAATCGACCATGCCGCCTTCGCGCCACCCCTCCACCGCCGCGTGCACGACGCCGGCCATCAGCGCATGGCGCGCCCAGATGGCCTCCAGCCCTTCGCTCTCAATCAGTTCCAGAGCGGCGCGCATGCCGAACATCAGGTTCAGCGGCGGCGTGCCGCAGAACTTGCGGTATGAGAGTTCGTCCTTGCGGCGGACGAAATCCCAGTAATAGCGCGGCGCGGGGTTGCGTTCGGCCGCGGCAAAGGCCTTGGCGTTGACCGCCAGGAATCCCACGCCCGGCGGGCACATCAGGCCCTTCTGAGAGGCACCCAGCGCCACGTCCACGCCCAGCGCGTCCATGGCGAAGGGCGCCGCGCCGAGCGAGGCCACCACGTCGGCCACCAGCACCGCGGGATGACCGGTGGCGTCGATGGCGCGGCGGATGGCCGCCAGATCGCTGGTGACGCCGCCGGCGGTGTCGGTGTGCACGGCCAGCACGGCCTGGATGGCGTGGCCGGTGTCTTCGCGCAAGGCGCGCTCGATGTCGGCGGGGTCGATGGGCCAGCCCTCGCGCCAGGGCGTGCGCACCACGCGGCGGCCCAGGGCTTCGGCCTGCACGGCCCAGGATTCGCTGAAGTGCCCGGTGCCCGGCACCAGGAAGGCCTGGCCCGCGGCGGAGAGGTTCTCGATCAGGGCCTCCCACACGCCGTGTCCGTTGGAAGTGTAGAAGAAGACGTCGGCGGCGGTGGTCTGCAGCACGCGCTTCAAGCCGACTTCACAGGCCGCGATGGCCTCGTCCACGCGGGGATCGGCCAGGTCCATGGGCTGTACGCTCATGGCGTGCAGCACGGCGTCGGGCAGCGGCGTGGGGCCGGGTGAATGCAGGTAGCGGCGACCGGGGATGCGGGTGGGGCTGTTCATCCGCCGATGTTAAGTCGGCCGCGGCGTCCGGTCGGCCCCCTGGCCGGGTGGCCCGGACAGCCCCAGGCAGCCTCAACCCCAGTTCGGCTTGCGCTTGTCGATGAAGGCCTGCACGCCTTCCAGCGCGCTGTCGTCCATCATGTTGCAGGCCATCGTACGGCCCGCATCGTCGTAGGCAGCCTGGATGCCCACTTCTACCTGCCGGTAGAACAGCGCCTTGCCCATGGCGATGGCCACGCGCGGCTTGCTGGCGATGCGCAGGGCCAGGACTTCGATGTCGGCGTCCAGCTTGTCGGCATCCACCACCCGGTTCACCAGGCCCTGGGCCAGCGCCTGGTCGGCACTGATGAAATCGCCCGTCACCAGCATCTCGAAGGCCGCCTTGCGCGACAGGTTGCGGCTGAGCGCCACGCTGGGCGTGCTGCAGAACAGGCCCAGGTTCACGCCGCTGACCGCAAAGCGCGCCTCGCGCGCGGCCACGGCCAGGTCGCACATGGCCACCAGCTGGCAGCCCGCCGCGGTGGCGATGCCCTGCACGCGGGCGATGACCGGCACGGGCAGCCGCTGGATGCTCATCATCATGCGGCCGCACTGCGCGAAGAGGCGCTCGTAGTAGCCCAGGGAGGGCTCGGCCCGCATCTCCTTGAGGTCGTGCCCTGCGCAAAAGGCCTTGCCCGCGGCGGCCAGCACGACCACGCGGGCGGTGTCGTCGGTGGCCACGCCGTCCAGCGCCGCCTGCAGGGCTTCGAGCATGGCTTCGGACAGGGCATTGAAGGCGTGCGGCCGGTTGAGCGTCAGGGTGACGATGCCCCGCGCATCCTTCTCGTGCAGCACCAGGGGTTCGGCGTTCATGGCGTGGACTCCTATTCGAAGGCGGCCGCCGACTTGGCCCGCTCGCGCAGCTGGAACTTCTGGATCTTGCCGGTGCTGGTCTTGGGAATGGGCTCGAAGCGGATCTCGCGCGGCACCTTGTAGCTCGCCAGCAGGCCCTTGCAGTGCGCCACCAGTTCGGCGGCGGTCACGGTGGAACCTTCCTTGGTCTCCACGTAAGCCACCGGCGTCTCGCCCCACTTGGGGTCGGGCCGGGCCACCACCGCGCAGGCCATCACGGCCGGGTGGCGGTACAGGGCGTCTTCCACTTCCAGGCTGCTGATGTTCTCGCCGCCGCTGATGATGATGTCCTTGCTGCGGTCCTTGATCTTGGCGTAGCGGTCGGGCTCCATCACCGCCAGGTCGCCGGTATGGAACCAGCCGCCCTCGAAGGCCGCGGCCGTGGACTTCGGGTTCTTCAGGTAGCCCTTCATCACGATGTTGCCGCGGAACATGATCTCGCCCATGGTGGTGCCGTCGGCCGGGGACTCGGCCATCGTCTCGGGGATGCGCACGGTCATGCCCTCCTGCAGCATGTAGCGCACGCCCTGGCGGCCGTTCAGCCGGGTCTGCTCCGACAGGCTCTGATCGGCCCACGCCGGCCGCTTGACCGCGACGCTGGCAGGGCCGTAGACCTCCGTCAGTCCATAGACATGGGTGATGTCGAAGCCCAGCCTGGCCATCCCCTCGATCATGGCTGCCGGCGGCGCCGCGCCAGCCACCATGCCGCGCACCTTGTGCCGGATGCCTTCATGCAGGCTTGCCGGGGCGTTGATCAGCAGGCTGTGCACGATGGGCGCGGCGCAGTAATGGTCGGCACCGTGCTCGCGGATGGCGTCCAGGATGGCCTTGGCTTCCACGCGTCGAAGGCACACGTGCGTGCCGCCCAGCATGGCCACCGTCCAGGGGAAGCACCAGCCGTTGCAGTGGAACATGGGCAATGTCCACAGGTACTTGGGGAAATGCGGCATGGTCCAGGTGGCCGCGTTGCACACCGCGTTGAGATACGCACCCCGGTGGTGGGTGACCACGCCCTTGGGGTCGCCGGTGGTGCCGCTGGTGTAGCTCACCGCAATGGCATCCCATTCGTCGGCCGGGCCGTCCAGGCGGGCCAGCGGCGCGTGGGCTTGCAGCAGCGCCTCGTACTCGTGGCGGCCCAGGCGCTCGCCCGGTCCTGTATATTCGCTGTCGGTGACGTCGATCACCTCCAGCGAGCGCCCGAAGTCTTCGCGCAGGATGCGCAGCGCCGCGGCCACCACGGGCGCGAACTCGCGGTCGGTGATGAGCACCGAGGCCTCGCAGTGGTTCATCTGCCAGGCCAGCAGTGGCGCATCCAGCCGCGTGTTCAGCGTGTTCAGCACGGCGTTGAGCGCCGGCACGGCATAGTGCGCTTCCACCATCTCGGGCGTGTTGGGCAGCATCACGCTGACGGTGCTGCCACGGCTGACCCCCAGCGCGCGCAGGGCGGAAGCCAGTCGGGCCGAGCGGTTGCGCACCTGCGCCCAGGTGTAGCGGCGCTCGCCATGCACCACCGCGGGCAGGTCGCCGAAGACTTCGGCGCTGCGCTCGACGAAACTCACGGGCGACAAGGCCACGAAATTCGCGGCGTTGCGGTCCAGATCCTGGTCGTAGATGGTCATGCTGGCAGTCTCCCGGTGGGTGGCGCCATGGTAGTCCGCTGCCTGACGGGGGCCTGTCCGCTCAGGCCGGGCTCTCGGCGGATGCGGCCACGGGCTCGACGGTGGCCACTTCCTCGGTGCCGAAATCGGCCGGCATCACCACCTCCAGCATCTCCACGTCGTCGCTGTGCCCGCGCTCCAGGTGGCGGATGCCCGGCGGCTGGTACACGCAGGAACCCGCCAGCAGGCGCACCACGCCCTGCCCTTCGTACTCGAACTCGATCCAGCCCTTGAGCACGTAGACCAGCTGGAACTGCGTGGCATGCCGGTGCGGCCGCGCCGCGAAACCGGCTCCGGGCACGGCGCGGATGACGTGCGCCACCACCTGCCCGCCCGTGGCCGCCTCGACGCCCAGGTCGCGGTATTCGAAGAATGCCCGCAGGCCCCGCTGGAAGTCCGCATCGGCGGCGTGGGTGACGACGAATCCGGCAGTGGTCATGGCGTTCCTTCCTTCAGCGCGTGGTGGCCGCCAGCGCCTGGTCGATGTCCCAGAGGATGTCGTCGATGTGCTCGAGACCCACGGAGATGCGCACCATGTCCGGCGGCACGCCGGCGGCCAGCTGCTGCGCGGCGTCGAGCTGCCGGTGCGTGGTGCTGGCCGGGTGGCTGATGAGCGTGCGTGTGTCACCGATGTTCACCAGGTGGCTCATGAACTGTGCGCTTTCGATGAAGCGCACGCCCTGCTCCACCCCGCCCTTCACGCCGAAGGCGAGGAGGCCCGAGGCACCGCGCATCTGCCGCATCAGCAGCGCGTGCTGCGGGTGCTCGGGCAGGCCCGGGTAGTTGACCCAGCTCACGGCCGGGTGGTCGCGCAGGTGCTCGGCCACGCGCAGGGCATTGGCGCAGTGGCGTTCCATGCGCAGGGGCAGGGTTTCGACGCCCTGCAGGATCTGCCAGGCGCTCATCGGCGAGAGTGCCGCGCCGAACACGCGCAGGCTCTCCATGCGGCAGCGCATGGTGAAGCCGAAGTCGCCGAAGGTCTCGTAGAACTTCACGCCGTGGTAGCCGGGCGAAGGCTCGGTCATGCCGGGGAACTTGCCGTTGTCCCAGGGAAACTTGCCGCCTTCCACCACCACCCCGCCCAGCGTGGTGCCGTGGCCGGCCAGGTACTTGGTGGCACTGTGCACCACGATGTCGGCGCCGAGGGCCACCGGGTTGCACAAGAAGGGGCTGGGCACGGTGTTGTCCACGACCAGCGGCAGGCCGTGGGCATGGGCCACCTCGGCCAGGGCGGCGATGTCCAGCACCACCAGGCTCGGGTTGCCCAGGGTCTCGGCATAGACCGCCCGCGTGTTGGGCCGGATGGCCGAAGCAAAGGCCTCCGGCCGGGTGGCATCGACGAAGGTGGTCTCGATGCCGAATTTCTTCAGGTTGACGGCCAGCATGGTGACGCTGCCGCCGTACAGCGCACCGGCGGCCACCACGTGGTCGCCGGCCTGAAGGATGGTCATCAGGGCCATGGCCTCGGCCGCCATGCCGCTGCTGCTGGCCACGGCCGCGCGGCCGCGTTCCAGGGCGGCCACGCGCTCTTCCAGGGCAGCCACCGTGGGGTTGCTCAAGCGCGAATAGACGTTGCCGAAGGCTTGAAGATTGAAGAGACTCGCGGCGTGGTCGGCACTGTCGAACACGAAACTGGTCGTCTGGTAGATGGGCAGCGCGCGGGCGCCCGTGGCGGCGTCGGGGATCTGGCCGGCGTGGATGGCCAGCGTCTCGGGCTTGAACTGACGATCGGCGCTCATACCGGTCTGCGCGCGCTGATGACCCGCGTATCCACGCCCACCCAGTTCAGCCCGCCGAAAAGCCGGGCATGCTCGATCTTCACGCAGCGGTCCATGACGCTGTCCAGGCCCGCGGCGCGCACCAGGGCATCGGCTTCGATGTTGATGACGCCGATCTGCTGCCACAGGCACTTGGCGCCGATGGCCACGGCGCTGCGGGCGACGGGCAGCACATCCTCGGTCTTGCGGAACACGTCCACCATGTCCACCGGGAAGGGAATGTCCTCCAGCCGCGGGTAGCTGGTCTCGCCCAGGATCCGCGGGTAGCGCGGGTTCACCGGCACGATGCGGTAGCCGTGCTCCTGCATGTACTTGGCGGCGAAGTGGCTGGGCCTGTGCCATTCGGCCGACAGGCCCACCACGGCCACGGTGTGGCACTGGCTGAGGATGCGCCGGAGCGTGGGGATGTCGGTCATGGGGGGTGTCTCCGTCCGGCCGGGGCCTTCACATGATGGAAAGTCCGCCATCGACCATCAGCGTGGTCCCGGTGATGAACGAGGCTTCGGCGCTGGACAGCCACAGGATCGGCCAGGCGATCTCCTCGGGCGTGGCCCAGCGCTGGATGAGCGAGGTGTCGTGCCGCTCGGTCTTGAGCTGCTCCACGCTCTTGCCGGCAGCCGCCGCCCTGGCCAGGTGGAAGTCGGTGAGCGTGGACCCCGGGCACACCGCATTGGCGCGCACGCCGTGGGCGGCCTCTTCGAAGGCCAGCGTGCGCGTCAGGGCGAGCAGCGCGGCCTTGGTGGCGTCGTACAGGCCCATGCCCTTGCGGCCGGTCACGGCATAGCACGAGGAAACGTTGACGATGCTGCCCCGGCCGCTGGCCCGCAGTGCCGGCAGCGCGGCCTTGCAGCATCCGGCGCTGCCGATGAGGTTGACCCCCACCACGGCCTGCCAGTCTTCGGCCTGGGCCTCGGCCACCGACACGGGGTGGCGCATGGCAGCGTTGTTGACCAAGACGTCGAGGCCGCCAAAGGCCGCCACCGCGGTGGCCACGGCCGCGGCCACCGCGGCCTCGTCGGCCAGTTCGGCCACCGCCGTCAGCACGCGGGCTTCGGGATGCGCCGCGCCCAGGGCCTGCCCAGTGGCGGCCAACGCCGCCACGTCGCGGTCCACCAGCATCACCGAGGCGCCTTCCTGGCAGAACAACCGCGCCGTGGCCGCACCGATGCCCGCACCGCCGCCGGTGATGAGGGCCGTCCTGCCCAGCATGCGCAAGCCCCGTCCGGCGGGAGCGCCGAAGGCGCTTCGGGGGTGTTCCATCTAATCGGCTTTCGCGCCCGTGGCCTTGATCACCTTGCCCCATCGCGGGATCTCCGTCTGGATCCACGCCGCGAACTGCTCGGGCGTGCCGGCCACCACGTCGAACTCCATCTTCTGCAGTTGCGCCTTGATCTCGGGCATGTTGATGATGCGCACGATCTCCTTGTGGTAGCGGTCGATGATGGGTCGCGGCGTGCCGGCGGGCGCCAGGAAACCGATCCAGGAGAGCGCCACGAAATCGGGGTAGCCCTGCTCGATCATGGTGGGCACGTCGGGCGCCGAGGCGAAGCGCCTGGTGCCGGTGGTGGCCAGGGCGCGGGCCTTGCCTTCCTTGATGAAGCCGCTGATGTTGCCGGGCACGAAGAAGGCCGCATCCACCTGGCCGCCGATCAGGTCGATCACGGCCGGTGCCGAGCCCTTGTAGGGCACGTGGGTCAGGTCGATGCCCGCGGCGCTCTTGAGCATTTCCATCGTCAGGTGGGAGGCACTGCCCGTGGACACCGAGGCATACGACATCTTGCCCGGCTGCGCCTTGGCACGCGCCACGAACTCGGCCAGCGTCTTCACCGGCACGCTGGGGTGCACGACCAGGAACTGCGGCGCGGTCACGGCCAGGGTGATGGGCGCCAGGTCCTTGACCGGGTCGTACGGCATCTTCGCGAACAGCGTCTGGTTGATCGCGATGGGCCCGTTGAAGCCGACCAGCAGGGTGTGGCCGTCGGGCGGCGCCTTGGCCACTTCGTTGGCACCGATGTTGCCACCGGCCCCGCCCTTGTTTTCCACCAGCACGGCCTGGCCCAGGACCTTCTGGAGCTCGGGGGCCACCAGCCTCGCGATCACGTCGTTGGTGCCGCCCACGATGGGCACGATGATCCGCACGGTCTTGGTCGGCGCCCACTCCTGCGCGTGTGCCAGGGGCGCAGCGGCCCAGAGGACCGCGGCGCCCAGCACGCCGGCCAGGATGGAAGCAAAGTTACTGCGCACAGGGGTCATGGGATCTTTCGGGCGGATGGGTGATGAGGGCGGATCAGATCGAGAACACGGGCTGCGTCAGGCCGTCGGCCAGGTGTTCGCGGGCCCACTCGGCGGGGTTCAGGCCGCGCTGCAGCAACACCCCCGCCGCGCGCACGCGCTGTTTGCTGCCGTCCAGCGCCGGGGGCTCGATGCCCTGCGACAGCGCGAGGGCGGCCTCGTGCAGCATGCGCCGGGCCATGACGATGCCGCGGTCGGTGGGCAGCAGCTTCTCGGCTTCGTGGTTCTGGATCCGGCCCATGCTTTCCTGCAGGGACGCGTCCTGCATCGAGAAGCCGAAGACGCCGCTGTAGGCGCGCCTCTCCTTCTGCGCGACGCGGTCGATGAGGTAGTCGTTGTCCTTGTTGGCGCGCGGGCGGAAGCTGCCGCCGGGCTCGTACTCGCAATGGATGCCAAGGCCGCGCTCCATGTGGCCACGCTCATCCGCGGTCAGCGGCCGGGTGGGCTGGAAATTGATGCTCCAGGCCCAGCAATTGTGGTCGTCGATGGGCACCCAGACGTGGCCGCCGAGCGCATGGTCGCCAAACGGCGGGATCAGCGTGAACCAGGGAAACAACCACTGCGTGATCCGCCAGTAGTAGCTCTCTGCGTCGCCGTTGCGGCGGCCGTAGAGCGTCAGGCCGAAGTCGTTCTTCTCGATCTCGAAGACCACGTTGCCGTCGGCCTTGATGTAGTCGAGCGCCTTCGTGCCGGCGTGCATGGGGTCGGTGTCGACCTCGTAGCGGTGCACGTAAGACACATGCGCCGTGTCGATGCCGCCTTCCATGGCCTGCAGGTAGTTGCACTCCTGCAGCCGCTTGGAGATGAAGACATGCGGCTCGGGCAGCACGCACCATTCCAGTTCAGGGAACGGCGGCTGCTTGTCGGGCGGGCCCATGTAGGCCCAGACCAGGCCGCCGCGCTCGATGCAGGGGTAGCCCTTGATGGCCATGCGGGCGCAGACCTGCGGCGCCGAGGGCACGTCGACGCATTCGCCGGTGCGGGTGAACTTCAGGCCGTGGTAGGCGCAGCGGATGCCGCCTTCCTCGTTGCGCCCGAAAAAGAGCGACACGCCCCGGTGCGAACAAAACTCGTCGATCAGGCCGGCGTGGCCGCTGCTGTCGCGAAAGGCGATGAGCTTCTCGCCCAGGATCTGCACACGCTTCTGCGGGCCGTCGGGCTGGGCGATCTCGCTGCTGGACAGTATCGGCACCCAATAACGGCGCATCAGATTGCCCATCAACGTGCCCGGGCCGGTGCGCACCAGGGTCTGCGCCATTTCCTTGTCCATGCCGATGTCCTTCGATGCCGCCAGCGCCCGATTCTAGGGAGCGAGCGCGGCCGCTGCCATCAGGGCAGGAACCCGGCCTTCTCCATCACTTCGCGCAGGGCGGCCGAGTCGCGCTCGAAGACGTGCGGCGCGTATTTGATATCGCTGGTGTAGTACTGCGCCAAAGAGCTGATGCCCAACGCATCCATGCGCTCGATCATCTCCGGCCCCATGCTGCGATAGCGGTCCCAGCCCTTGACCTCGCGCGATTCGAAGTGCCGGTCGATGTCCTCGGCCGAGGGCCGTTGGTAGCGCTCTTCGTGGATCCAGGCCCCGCCGGGCAGGCGGTCACGCTGGGCGGGTGTTTCGGCCGGCCACCCGACCACCATGCTGGTGACGGGCAGGCAATGGTCCGGGCATTCGAGATAGGCCGCGATGGCGCCCATGCTGTGCAGCGTGGTGCCCATGTAGCAGACGCCCAGGCCATGGCTTTCCAGCGCCAGCGCCGCCGTCTGCGAGAGGATGATGGCGTCGAATGCCGCCACGTGCCAACTCAGCAGATTGCCGAAGTTCAGCCGTGCCTCGCGCTGCGCCAGCCACTGGCGTGTGCGGAAACTGTCGGCGCAGAAGGTGAGCACCAGCGGGGCCTGCAACACCATGGGCTGGCCGAAGTGCAATTCGCACAGGTGGGCCTTGCGCTCGGGGTCTGCGGTCTTGATGACCGAGACCATGTTGAGATTGCCGCTGGAGGAAGACCCGGCCAGCGACTCGACCAGCACCTGGTCGATCAGCGCCGCATCGACCGGCCTGTCTTCATACTGCCGGATGGAGCGGTGCGACTGCATCAGGCGCGAGAAGGCCTGGGCGGATTCAGGAATGGGTGGCTGCATGCGCAAGGGTGTGGAGTGGAGAGGCGTTCTTTGCATCATGCCGCACCCCACGGACCGCGCGGTGGCTGCTAAACTGGCTTTCGTCAGGAGAGCGTGGGGCAGCAGCCCCACCGCCGAAGGCGCAGACGCCGAGGCCCGCGAGGGCCGTGGCCTCGAACGCTCAGGTCCCAGGACTGACTTATCCACCTCACTGGAGAGAGGCCGCCATGGCGCGGCCCACCGAAGGGGCAAGGGTTGCCAACCACCGGGCGCGCGCCGGCCGATGATGGGGCAGCGCCGAATCTCTCAGGTAAAGCGGACAGCGAGGGCCCGGTTCACCGCCTGCGGTGGATGTGCCCCTGACTTCGTGAGGCCGACCCCATGTCCGACGACCTGCTCCTCCAGACCCCCCTGCACGCCCTGCACCTGCGCCTGAACGCCCGCATGGTGCCCTTCGCGGGCTATGCCATGCCGGTGCAGTACGCCACGGGCGTGATCGCGGAACACAGGCATTGCCGGCAGGCCGCGGCGCTGTTCGACGTCTCGCACATGGGCCAGTTGCACCTGCGCGGCCCCGATGCGGCCGCGGCCCTGGAAACGCTGGTGCCCGTTGACGTGCTGGGCCTGGGCGCAGGCAGGCAGCGCTACGCCTTCTTCACCAACGCCAGCGGCGGGCTGCTGGACGACCTGATGATCAGCCGGCCTGCGCCGGATGCCAACGCGGCCGGCTTCGGCGACCTGTTCCTGGTCGTCAACGCCAGCTGCAAGGCAGCAGATACCCTGCACCTGGTGGCGAACATCGGCCACCGCTGCACGGTGGTGCCCATGCCCGAGCGGGCCCTGCTGGCTCTGCAAGGTCCGAAGGCGGTGGACGCACTGGCGCGGCTGAACCCCCGCGTGGCGCCATTGGTGTTCATGGCCGGCGGTCTCTTCGACCTGGCCGGCGCCGCCTGCTTCGTCACCCGCTCGGGCTACACAGGTGAAGACGGCTTCGAGATCTCGGTGCCTGCCGAAGCGGCCGTGGCCCTGGCCGAAGCCCTGCTGGCACAGCCCGAGGTGCGGCCCGCGGGCCTGGGAGCCCGCGACACGCTGCGCCTGGAAGCCGGCCTGTGCCTGTACGGCCACGACATCGACGCCACCACCAGCCCCATCGAAGCCGGCCTGGCCTGGGCCATCCAGAAGGTGCGCCGCCCGGGCGGCGCCCGTGAAGGCGGCTACCCGGGTGCCGCCGTGATCGGCGGCCACCTCACGCAGGGACCGCCCAGCAAGCGGGTGGGCCTGGTAGGCCTGGAGCGCGTGCCGGTGCGCGAGGGCGCGGCCCTGTTCGACGCCCAGGGCCGCAAGCTCGGCACGGTCACCAGCGGCACGCTGGCACCCACCGTCGACAAGCCCATCGCCATGGCCTACCTGCCGCAGCAGCACGCCCTGCCCGAGCACGAGGTGCTTGCCGAAGTGCGCGGCAAGCGCCTGCCCATGCGGGTACAAGCCCTGCCCTTCAACCCCCACCGCTACTGCCGTTGACCCACCGCTCCCAACCCCGAACTCCCCCCGCAGAAAGAATCCCATGACCACGCTCTACACGCCCGACCATGAATGGGTCAACATCGAAGATCACGAAGCCGCCGTCGTCGGCATCACGCACCACGCCCAGGACGCCCTGGGCGACGTGGTATTCGTCGAACTGCCCGAGGTAGGCCGCACCTACGCCAAGGGCGAAGTGGCCGGCGTGGTCGAGTCCGTGAAGGCCGCGGCCGACCTGTACATGCCGGTGAGCGGCGAGGTCGTCGAGATCAACGCCGCGCTGAAGGACGACCCGGCCCTGGCCAACACCGACCCGCTGGGCAACGGCTGGTTCTTCAAGGTTCACATCACCAACATGGGCGAATTCGATCAGCTGCTCGACCTGCCGGGCTACGAAGCCCTGCTCAAGACCCTCTGACCGCACTGCCGCCACGCCACTCCCGCCGGAAGCTGCCCACCATGCTGATGTCCGCCCTGAAGCCGCTCGGTGAACTCGAGAACCCGGGCGAGTTCGCCCCCCGACACATCGGCCCCGGCCCTGCCGATGAAGCCCACATGCTGGCCGCCATCGCGGCCGGCACGGCAACCGGCGGGCCGCCCCTGACACGCCGGGCGCTGATCGAGGCCATCGTGCCGGCTTCCATCGCCCGCACCCAGCCGATGGCCCTTCCCGCCCCGCTGACCGAGGCACAGGCCCTGGCCGAGCTGAAGGCCATTGCAGGGCGCAACCGGGTGCTCCGCAGCCACATCGGCCAGGGCTACCATGGCACGCTCACCCCGGGCGTCATCCAGCGCAACATCCTGGAGAACCCCGCCTGGTACACGGCCTACACGCCCTACCAGGCCGAGATCTCGCAAGGGCGGCTGGAAGCGCTGGTCAACTTCCAGACCCTGGTGTGCGACCTGACTGGCATGGCCATCGCCAACGCCAGCATGCTGGACGAGGCCACCGCCGCGGCCGAGGCCATGACCCTGGCCCGGCGCAGCGTGAAGAGCAAGAGCCACACGCTGATCGTGGCCGGGGATTGCCACCCGCAGACCATCGAAGTGATCCAGACCCGCGCCGCGCCCTTGGGCATCGACGTGCTGGTGGGCTTCGCGCCGCAGTTGATGCTCGACCACGACTACTTCGCCGTCATCGCCCAGTACCCGGCCACCGATGGGCGCATCCATGACCTGCGCCCATTCGTGCAGCAGGCCCACGCCCGGCAGGCGGCCTTCATCGTCGCGGCCGACCTGCTGGCACTGACACTGCTGGTGCCGCCGGGCGAGTTCGATGCCGACATCGTGGTGGGCAACACGCAGCGCTTCGGGGTGCCCATGGGCGGCGGCGGCCCGCACGCCGCCTACCTGGCCTGCCGCGATGCCTTCAAGCGCTCGATGCCCGGGCGGCTGGTGGGCGTGAGCGTGGACGTGCACGGCCACCCGGCCTACAGGCTGGCTCTGCAGACGCGTGAGCAGCACATCCGCCGCGAGAAGGCCACCAGCAACATCTGCACGGCCCAGGTGCTGCTGGCCGTGATGGCCAGCATGTACGCGGTCTATCACGGGCCCGAGGGCCTGAAGCGCATCGCGCGCCGCGTGGCCAGCTACACGGCCATCCTGGCGCAGGGCCTGAAGGACCTGGGGCAACGCGTGACCACACCCGATGTCTTCGACACCCTCGGCGTGGAAACCGGTGACGCCACCGAAGCCGTTCTGCAGCGTGCGCTGGAGGGCGGCGCCAACCTGCGCCGGCTGTCCGCCCGCCAGGTGGGCATCACGCTGGACGAGACCACCACCCGCGAAGACATCACCGCGCTGTGGGGATGGTTCGCGGCACCGGGGCAGGCGCTGCCCGGCTGGGCGCCCTTCGAGCGCGGCGTGGAGCCGCTGATCCCGCCGGACCTGCGCCGCACCAGCGCCTTCCTCACGCACCCGGTGTTCAACACGCACCACAGCGAGACCGAGATGCTGCGCTACATCCGCAGCCTGTCGGACAAGGACCTGGCGCTGGACCGCAGCATGATCCCGCTGGGCTCGTGCACGATGAAGCTCAACGCCACCAGCGAGATGATCCCGGTGACCTGGCCCGAGTTCGCGAACATGCACCCCTTTGCCCCGCGTGACCAGCAGGCCGGCACCTGGGCGCTGAACGACCAGCTGTGCGCCTGGCTGGCCCAGGCCACCGGATACGCCGGTGTGAGCCTGCAACCCAATGCCGGGTCGCAGGGCGAATACGCGGGCCTGCTGGCCATCAAGGCCTGGCACGAGAGCCGTGGCGACGCTGCGCGCAAGATCTGCCTGATCCCCGAATCGGCCCACGGCACCAACCCGGCCAGTGCGCAGATGGCCGGCATGAGCGTGGTGGTGGTGAAGTGCGACGCCATGGGCAACGTCGACATGGACGACCTGGCCGCCAAGTGCACGCAACATGCGGCCCAGCTGGCGGCGGTGATGATCACCTACCCCAGCACGCACGGCGTGTTCGAGGCCCGCGTGCGCGAGCTTTGCGAACTGGTGCACCGCCACGGCGGCCGCGTGTACGTGGACGGCGCCAACATGAACGCGCTGGTGGGCGTGGCCGCACCGGGCGAGTTCGGCGGCGACGTGAGCCACCTCAACCTGCACAAGACCTTCTGCATCCCGCACGGCGGCGGCGGGCCGGGCGTGGGGCCGGTGGCCGTGGTGGCCGACCTGGTGCCCTTCCTGCCCGGACATCGCACGGCCCAGCCCGGCAGCCAGCCGGCCGTGGGTGCGGTCAGCGGCGCACCCCTGGGCAACGCCGGGGTGCTGCCCATCAGCTGGATGTACTGCCGCATGATGGGCCCGGACGGATTGCGCAATGCCACCGAGGTGGCCATTCTCAGCGCCAACTACATCGCGGCGCGGCTGTCCGCGCACTACCCGGTGCTCTACTCGGGCGAGAACCCGAAGCTGCGTGGCGGCGGCGTGGCGCACGAGTGCATCATCGACCTGCGTCCCTTGAAAGAGGCGACCGGCAAGGACCAGGGCGCAAGCGGTGCCGATGGCGCCGCGTCGGGCATCTCGGCCGAGGACGTTGCCAAGCGGCTCATCGACTACGGCTTCCACGCGCCCACGCTGAGCTTCCCGGTGCCGGGCACGCTGATGATCGAGCCCACCGAAAGCGAACCCCTGGCCGAGCTCGACCGGTTCATCGACGCGATGGTCGCCATCCGCGGCGAGATCGCCCAGGTCGAATCCGGCACCTGGCCGCGCGACGACAACCCGCTCAAGCATGCACCGCACACCGCGGCCGCCTTGCTGCACGCCGAGTGGGCGCACCCGTACAGCCGCGAGCAGGCCGCCTACCCGGTGCCGGCCTTGCGGCGGCAGAAGTACTGGTCGCCGGTGGGCCGGGTGGACAACGTCTTCGGCGACCGCAACCTCGTGTGCAGTTGCCCGCCGCTGTCGGACTGGGTGGACTGACGGCGTGAACGCGGCGGGCCCGCCGCGTGTATTTCCGCACGGCGTGCGGGCTCTGTGGGGCATCCGACCACCCTGCAGAGGACCCCAGCATGACCAGCCGATTTCAGCGAACCCTGTCCAGCGTGGCCTGCGCCACGGCCGCGGCCACCGGCGTCCCGGCACTCGCCACGACCGCCATCGTCGATTTCGAGATCAACCCCGTGCTGGGCACGGGCCCCAGCATCTACGTGGCCGTGCCCGGGCCGCAGACCATCACCACCGCACCCGCCACCTTCACCGGGGGCGTGGTGCTGGGCTTCGCCACCTTCTTCCCGGCGATCTCCTTCGCCACGGCACCCAACGTCTACGGCACGGCCGACTTCGGCAACCGGCTCGGGCGCGAGCTCACCATCAGCATCGACCCGCAGTTCAGCACCACCGAAGTCAGCTTCGCGCTGTTCAACGGCGAAGTCTTCGCCCAGTCGTACGTGGTGAATGCCTTCAACGGCTCTTCGCTGGTGGCCAGCCAGACCCTGGCCAACCTGTCGCCGAACTTCAATGCCGGTTATGGGCTGGCTGACGTCATCGCGCCGGGGGGCATCACCAGCGTCACCATCGCCCCGACAGGCAATCCGGCCGCATGGGATTTCCTCATCGACACGGTGGCCTTCAACCAGAGCATCAACAGCATCCCGACCCCGCCGCCGCCGCCGGTCGACCAGCCCCCGTCGCCGCCGGTCCGCGGCCATCGCCATGGACACGGCGAAGGCGAGGTCGAGCTGCTGGAAGTGAACTTCGGCGACGACCTCAACGACATCCGGGGCTCTGTCATCGTCGTCTCCCCCGTGCCGGAACCCTCGTCATGGGCGCTGATGGTGGGCGGCCTCGGGGGTATGGGGCTCTACGCCTCGCGCCGCCGCCGCCGTTGACGCCGATTGGCTCGGCCCCAACCGAGCCGCTACCATTCCCCGATGGTGCCGGTGCGCCGCGGGGGGCTTGAATGGCAGTCTCGGTTTTCGACCTCTTCAAGATCGGCATCGGTCCGAGCAGTTCGCACACGGTGGGGCCGATGCGGGCGGCGCGGATCTTCGTCTTGCGCCTGTCCCACGACGGCCTGCTGGCCCGCACGGCGCGCGTGCAGAGCCACCTGTACGGGTCGCTCGGCGCCACCGGCAAAGGACACGGCAGCGACAAGGCCGTGCTGCTGGGCCTGGCCGGACACGAACCCGACACGGTGGACGTGGATGCGGTGCCGCAGTTGATGGCCGCCATCCGCCATGAAGGGCGCATCACCCTGGCCGGCGGGCAGGCGGTGGCCTTCATCGAGAAGGAAGACCTGAAGTTCCACCGGCGCGAAAGCCTGCCCTTCCATGCCAACGGCCTGCGCTTCGTGGCCCTGGATGCCGATGGCGCCGAGCTGGCCAACCGCATCTACTACTCGGTAGGAGGCGGCTTCGTCGTCAGCGATGAAGTGGCCGCCGACGGCAGCCGGCAGAAAGTGGTGGCCCCCGACACCACCGAGCTGCCCTTGCCCTTCCACAGCGGCGACGAGTTGCTGCAGCGCACCCGGCAGATCGGCGGCTCCATCGCTGAGGTGATGCGCATCAATGAACGCCACTGGCGCAGCGACGCCGGGATCGATGCCGGCCTGTTGCAGATCTGGGCCGTGATGCAGGCCTGCGTGGCCCGTGGCTGCGCCACCGAAGGCGTGCTGCCTGGCGGCTTCAAGGTGAAGCGGCGGGCCGCGGCCCTGCGCGCGGCCCTTACCGCCAACCCCGAGCAGGCGCTGCGCGACCCGCTCCAGGTGCTCGACTGGGTGAACCTGTACGCCCTGGCCGTGAACGAAGAGAACGCTGCGGGCGGCCGCGTCGTGACAGCCCCCACCAACGGTGCGGCCGGCATCATCCCGGCGGTGCTGCACTACTACACCCGCTTCGTGCCGGGCGCCGGCAACGCGGGGGTGATCGATTTCCTGCTCACCGCTGCGGCCATCGGCCTGCTCTACAAGGAGAACGCCAGCATCAGCGGGGCCGAGGTCGGCTGCCAGGGGGAGGTGGGCGTGGCCTGCAGCATGGCCGCCGGTGCCTTGTGCGCCGTGATGGGCGGCACGCCCGAGCAGACTGAAAACGCGGCCGAGATCGGCATGGAACACCATCTGGGCCTGACCTGCGACCCGGTGGGCGGCCTGGTGCAGATCCCCTGCATCGAGCGCAACGCGATTGCCTCGGTCAAGGCCATCAACGCCGCGCGCATGGCCCTGCGCGGCGATGGTACCCACTTCGTCAGCCTGGACAAGGTCATCAAGACCATGCGCGAAACGGGTGCCGACATGATGAGCAAGTACAAGGAAACGGCCCGCGGCGGGCTGGCGGTGAACATCGTCGAGTGCTGAGCGCCTCCGGGGCCAGGCCGGCAGGCGCGAGGTAACGGCGCTCAAGTCGGGGGCAGCAGGGGCCGATAGCCCGGTGAGCCGCGCCCGTCCTGCGGGGCGCCCGTGGAACCAGCCGCCCCACCGCCCGCCGATGCCCAGCCGCCCTGCCCTGCCCGCCACCGACCGCAGCGGGCCGAACCCGCCGTCCTCCGCCCTCCAGCAGGTTCTGCGTCGTCGGGTTGCCGCACTCGGCCTGGTGGGCGCGCTGATGGTGGCACTGCCGCTGGTGCAGGTGCTGCGCTATCAGAACGCCGAGATCAAGGCTCTGTGGTCCGAAAAGGCAGGGCTGGACCCGGTGGCGCAGGCCGTCGGCACCCAACGCAGCCTGATGACGCACCGCGCCATCAGCGGCCTGGTACTGCGCGGGGCGGCTGACAAGGAGCCCGAACGCAAGCAGCGGCAGGCCGAGGTCGACCAGCAGTCGGCCCTGCTGGGTGCCGCCGTGCATGGAGGTTTCTGGGAGCGTGCCGAAGCCGAGACCAGCGCCATGCGGGAGGACTGGGCGGTGCTGGCGCGGCAGATCACGGCGCGCAGCATCGGCGCCGTCGAGAGCGACCAGGAACACCACCTGCTGATCGAGCAAGTGCTGCAGGTCATCGACTTCGTCGCTGACGAAGAGCCGGTCAGTGTGGGCAGCGGCACGCCCGCCAGCCGTGCCGTTCTCGCCGCGGCGCTCGCGCTGCCCCGGGTGGCCGCGCAGATGGCCGCGCTCTCGCTGCCCGCCGCCGAGCGCGACGGCGCGACCCGTCAGCACGAACAGGCCGATGCCGAGGCGGCGCTGGCGCGCACGCTGGGCGCGCTGGACCGCGCGCTCGACGCGACACTGGAAGCCGCAGGGGAACACAGCCAGGCGTCCGATGGTCTGCCGCGCCGCGAACTGGCGCAAGCCAGTGCCACGGCAGGCGCCAGCGCCGAGCGCTACTTCGGGCTGCTGCGCAACGGCCGCCCGGCCGGCACACACCCGACCGACAGCGCTGGCGAGCCACGCGCCGCAGCCGCGGACGCCGCGATTCAGGCCGAACTCGCCCTCTTCGAGTTGGCGCACGGCAGTGTTCGCGACGAACTCGCACGTCGCGTGGCGCAAGCAGAGTACCAACGCAACGGGCTGCTGCTGGCCATGGCGCTGCTGGGCCTGGCGGCGGCGGCGCTGCTGGGCAGCCTGTCGCGCGGCTTGCGCCCGGGCCCCACACCCGCCCCGCTCACCCCAGCCAGCGGTTCGGCCGCCGGTGCACCGGGCGTGGGCGACAGCCGTGCCGAGGCCGGGCGCGTGATGCAGCGCCTGCGCGTACCCAGCCGCGAGCCCGCGGACGGTTCGGAAGATCGCGCGCACGGCGACGCCCAGCCCACGATCCCGCCAGAATCCTGAGCACACCCGCGACGGCATCCCGCCTCGGCGGGACTGGACGGAGTGCGCATGGGCAAGACGCGGCTTGAAGCCTTCAGCGATGGCGTGATCGCCATCCTCATCACGATCATGGTGCTGGAGTTGCACGTGCCCCACGGCGAAGGCCTGGACGCGCTGCTGCCGCTCTGGCCGATCGGGCTCAGCTACGTGCTGAGTTTCGTCAATGTGGGCATCTACTGGAACAACCACCACCACATGCTGCATGCCGTGCACCGGGTGACGGGGCCGATCCTGTGGGCCAACCTGCACCTGCTGTTCTGGCTGTCGCTGATGCCCTTTGCCACCGGCTGGATGGGTGAGAACCACTTTGCCACCTGGCCCGTGGCGCTGTACGGCGGCGTGCTGCTGATGTCGGCCGCGGCGTACTACCTGCTGCAGCAGACCATCATCGTGTCACAGGGGCCGCAGTCGATGCTCCGGCAGGCCGTGGGCCGCGACTGGAAGGGCAAGGCCTCACCCCTGGTCTACGTGCTGGCCATCCCGTTGGCCTTCTACTTGCCCGCGGCGTCGATGGCCCTGTACGTGGCGGTGGCCCTGGCCTGGCTGGTGCCCGACCGTCGGATCGAACGCGTGGTGGTCCCACGCGAATGATCCGCGCGGACGATCGACGCCCAGGATGCTCTGGGTCACCTTGGGCGCGCCCGGTCGCGAGCGGGCCTCACGAGAGCGTGAATCGACCGATCTTGTGCGCCAACCCCTCGCCCTGTGCCCGCAAGGCGCTGGAAGCGGAGGCCAGGTGTTCCACCAAGCGCAGGTTCTGCAAGGTGCCCGCGCGGATACCGGTGACCTGATCGAGGACGGCAGACGACTCCTTCTCGCCGCTGCTCGTCAGGGCCGCCACCTCGTCCATGACGCGGTGGATTTCGTCCACCCGCAGGTCGGCCTCGGCCATCGACTTGCCGGCCTCCTCGGCCAGCGCGCGGCTGAGGTCGATGTCGTCGGTGGACCGGCTGACGATGCTGCCGATGCGCCGCGCCGACTGCGCCCCGCGCAAGGCCAGGTTGCGCACCTCCTGCGCCACCACGGCGAAGCCGCGACCGGCCTCGCCGGCCTTGCTGGCCTCGACCGAGGCATTCAGCGCCAGGATGTTGGTGCGAAAGGCAATGGCATCGATCAGGGACACGATCTCGCCGATCTCGCGGCTGTTGTTTCGCAGGGCAGCCATGCGTTCGCGCAGGCGCTGCATCTGCTTGCGGTTGCGCGCCGATTCCAGCCGCAGGGTCTGCACGGTGCCGACCAGAGTTTCGACCTTGCGGCCACAGGCCTGGAGCTGCGAGGCACAACGCGACACGCCCTCCACCACCGTGGCCAACGACTGACTGGCTTCGCGGCTGCGCTGCGAAAGGTCGCCGTTGCCGGCTGCCACCTGTTGCGAGGCCTGCGTCACGGCACCCACGCCCTGCTGCACCGCGGCCAGGAGATCCGACAGGCGCACCAGCGAGGTCGTCATCTGCTGCATGGTGGCCGCCACCTCGTCCACGCCCAGCGGCGCCGGGCGGGCGCTGAGGTCACCCTGGGCCATGCGGGTCATCTGCTGCTTGAGCTCCACCAAGCCGCCACGCATCACCAGGAAGAAGGTGTAGAGCAGGTACAGGGCCAGGCCGAACGCGCAAGCAAGGGCCACGAAGATACGATTGCGCAGCTGCTCGGCGCGGGTCTTGCGCAAGACGAGCGTGTTCTCGGTATGGCCCATCAGCCGCACGCGCAACTGACGCACCTTCTCGAAGGCCGCGTCGTAGCCGGCGCCCAGCATCGAGGCATTGAGGGAAGGCTCGGGCGCGAGCGCCTGGAGCCGGACGAGGGCCAGGTAGGCCTCGACCGCCTCCAGGGCCGGTTCGGGCCCTGCGCCGTCAGGCAGGGCACGCGGCATCTGCTGCAGGGCCCGCTCCAGCAGGCTCTGCGTGCTGGAGACGGAGGCCGCCGCTGCCAGCAGCGGCACATGGCGGTCAGCGGGGGTGACCAAGGTCCCGGATTGCAGTGGCCGCAGGCGCAGGCGCAGCTCCCGCATGGACGACTGCAGCGCCGGCAGGACATCAAGGGCCAGGCTGGCGGCCTCCTGGAGCGGCGCATCGTTCATCGAGGCCATGCCGGTGGCGGTTGCCACGCTCTGTCGCAGTTCCCCCAGCGCCACGATGACCCGCAGGTCGGCGGCTGACAGATCCTGCCGAGCACCGCCGTCGGCGGTGGCGTCCGTGGCCGGAGTCACCGACATGAGCGTCGGTTCGGCCCGCTCCCAGGCTTGGCGAATGGGGACCTCGGCCTCCATGGCATCCGCGGCAGCCTGCCGCAGGTGCGTGGCCGCCGCTTGCACGATCTCGCGCGCCAACAACTGGTCCTTCTCGGCGTTGCGCAGCCGGGAGTTCAGGACGTGGGCAAGATCGGATGCAGCGCCAGACAGCCTGACGGCCGCCAGCTGCCGGTTGGATTCGGCCACGGTGGCCTGCTGCTCGTGCACCACGCTCCAGGTCAGCGGGACGGTGGGCGCGGCCACGATCGTCAACAGCATCAGCACCTTCGAGCGGATCGTCATCAGGCGCAGCAAGCGCACGCCCGGCGCCCAGATGCCGTGATAGGCGAAAAACTCCCGCAGACCCTTCCACCAGGAAGGGGGGCCACCGATGGACGGCAGCCTGGCGACAAGACTCGAGATCGTCATCGTGACTTTCTGGGCGGCTCTCTGGGATGGGGTCCGG
>CAIJPE010000241.1 GCA_903822435.1 uncultured beta proteobacterium
CAGCGCCAGGGCTGCCTCGGGCGTGGCCGGCAGCCCCAGCCAGTCGACGTCCTGCGGGGGCAGGCTGGCGGCGTCGCGCCAATCCGGGCGGCTGAGCACGCCCATCGCCACGGCCGTGTCGGCCACGGTGCGCGTCAAGGGGCCGGCCACTCGCCCGGTGTAGGGCGGCTGGATCGGTACGCGGCCGTCGCTGGGCTTGAAGCCCACCACGCCGCACCAGGCAGCCGGCAGCCGGATGCTGCCGCCGATGTCGGTGCCCAGGTGCAGCGGGCCGTAGCCTGCGGCCGCGGCAGCGCCCGCTCCGGCGCTGCTGCCGCCGGGGTTGCAGGCCAGGTTCCAGGGGTTGCGTGCCAGCGCGTGAAAGCTCGAAAGGCCCGACGACAGCATGCCGTAATCGGGCATGGTCGTCTTGGCCAGGAGCACCGCACCGGCCTCGCGCAGGCGGGCCGCCGGCGGGCCGTCCTCGGCAGCCGGCCGCAGCGTGGTGGCCGCCGTACCCAGCGGCAGCGGCAAGCCGCGCGTGGCGATGTTCTCCTTGATGGTCACCGGCACGCCGTCCAGCGGGCCCAGCGGCGCGCCTTCGCGCCAGCGGGCCTCGGAGGCGGCCGCCTGGGCCAGCGCGGCCTCGGGGTCGGCCGCCCAGGTGGCATGCAGATGCGGCTCCCAGCACGCCATGTGGGCCAGCACGGCCTGCACCACCTCGGTGGGCGAGAAGCGGCCCCGTGCGTAGCCTTCGGCCAGTTGCGCCGCGCCCAGCGCATGCAGGCCATCCGTCGTCATCGTGCTCATACCTTCACCGGCGCGGGGGCCCAGCTGAGGGCCGCCAGGTCGTTGGCGAAGATCGGCGAGCTGCTCCACAAGCCGCGCAGGCCGCTCTTGAAGACCGCGATCTGTGCCGGGTTCCAGATGAAGACATTGACCGCATCCTCGGCCAGCTGGCGTTGGATATCGCGCCACAGGCGGGCCTTTTCCTTGTAGTCGGAGGTGGCAGCCAGCGTGGCCACCAGCCCGCGGAACTTGGCCGAGTCGTAGCCGAAGTAGTAGTTGGGGTCCGCGTAGGCCGTGGCGTAGTCCAGCGGCTCCACATGGTTGATGAGCGTCAGGTCGAAGCGGCCCTTGAACGGCCCGCTGAGCCACTGCGCCCACTCCACGTTCTCGATCCTGGCGTTCACGCCCACCTTGGCCAGCTGGGCCGCGATGATCTCGCCCCCCTTGCGGGCGTACTGCGGGGGCGGCAAGGTCAGCGTCACCTCCAGCGGCGTGGCCACGCCGGCCTCGCGCAGCAGGGCACGTGCTCGGTCGGGGTCGTAAGGGTAGGTCCGGGTCAGGTCGACGTAGCCCAGGTCGGTGGGCACGAAGTGGCTGCCGATCGGCCTGCCCAGGCCTTCCTGCGCCCCGTCGATGAAGGCCTTGCGGTCGATGGCATGGCTCAGCGCGCGGCGCACCCGCACGTCGTCGAACGGCTTCTTGCGGTTGTTGATGGCCAGGATGCCCTTGCCCGAGGTGCTGCCCACCTCGACCTTGAAGCGGCGGTCGGCCTGGAACTGGCGCAGGGCCGCCGGTGCACCGAAGCGCGGCATGCCGTCGATGTCGCCGGCCAGCAAGGCCGCCACCTGGGCGGCGGGGTCGTCGATGAAGCGGAACACCACCTTCTGCAAGGCCACCTTGGCGGCATCCCGGTACCCGGGCCAGCGGGCCAGGGTGACGGAGGAGCCCTTGTTCCAGCTCTCCAGCACGTAGGGCCCGGTGCCCACCGGCTGGGTGGCCGCGCGGGCCGCGCTGGCCGGGTGCAGGATGACGGCGGTGTTCTCGCCCAGGCGGAAGGGCACCGTGGCGTCGGCGTCGTTGAGCACCAGGATCACCGTGTACGGGTCGGGCGTGGCGATGCTGCTGATGTTGTCGAACAGCGCCTTCCTGGCCTTGTTGGTGCTGCCCGGCGCCTTGGCCCGCTCGAAGCTGAACTTCACGACGCTGGCGTCGAAGGGCGCGCCGTCCGAGAAGCGCACGCCCTGGCGCAGCTTGAAGGCGTAGGTCTTGCCGTCCGGCGTGGCGCTCCAGGCCTCGGCCAGCAGCGGCGTGACCGCACCGTCCACGGCGATCTTGGTCAGGCCTTCGAAGATGTTGTAGTGGACGATCTCGCCGATGGCCGCAGCCGGGGCCACGGTCGGGTCCAGGCCCGGCGGCTCGAGCACCATGCCCAGGACGACCCGCGTCCTGGCGGCCTGCGCCGTGGCCAGGCCCGGCAGGCCTGCGGCCAGCACCGGGGCACTGGCCAGCAGGGCATTGAAGTGGCGGCGATCCAGGGTCATGGCAGTGCCTTCACGCGGCCCGATGGTGAGGGCCGCCGGCGGCATTCTGCGCGGAAATCGCCCGCCGCCCTGCCGCCCGCCGCCTCAACGCCGGTGCTGACCGGGTACGGCGGCCACCAGGCGCTGCGTGGTCGGGTGCTGCGGCTGGGCGAAGATCCGCAAGGGGTCGCCGCGCTCGACCACGCGGCCCTCGTGCAGCACGATCACCTCGTCGCACAGCAGGCCGACCACGGCCAGGTCGTGGCTCACCAGCAGGTAGCTCAGGCCGTGGCTGTCCTGCAAGTCCTGCATCAGGTTGAGCACCTGCGCCTGAACGCTCACGTCCAGCGCGCTGACGGGCTCGTCGGCCACGATCAGCCGCGGCCGGGTCACGAGCGCCCGGGCGATGGCGATGCGCTGGCGCTGCCCGCCGGAGAACTCGTGCGGGTAGCGGTGGCCGTCCTGGGGCTGCAGGCCCACCTCGGCCAGGGCGTCGGCAGCGCGTTCGTGCTGCTCGGCCGGGCTGGCCCGCCCCTGCGCCGCCAGGGGCTGCGCCACCGACTGCAGCACGGTCCGCCGAGGGTCCAGCGAGCCGAAGGGGTCCTGGAACACCATCTGCAGCTTGGCCCGCTCGCGCCGAAGCGCGGCTGGCGCCAGGCGGTGCAGGTCGATGCCGTCCAGCAGCACGCGGCCGGCGCTGGGCGCATCCAACGCCATCACCAGTCGTGCCACCGTGCTCTTGCCCGAACCGGACTCGCCCACCACGCCCAGGCTCCGCCCGGCGGGCAGCGTGAAGCTCACGCCGTCCAGCGCTTGCAGCACCGGCGGGGCCGCTCCCCATCGACGCCGGGGCAGGCGGTAGTGCCGCGACAGGCCTTCGGCCTCCAGCAGCGGGGCGTCCTGGGGCGCGCTCATGATTCGATGCGCAGGCAGCGCGCCAGGTGGTCCGGCCCCAGCCAGACGGGCGGCGGCGGGGTACCGCGGCAGGCGTCGATCACGCGCGGGCAACGGCTGGCGTAAGGGCACCCCGCGGGCAGTTCCGCCAGGCCCGGCACCCGGCCGGGGATGGCGGGCAGTCGCCAGGCGGGGCCGGCGCCCGGGGTCCGGCGCGGCAGGCGGCCCATGCCCAGGCGTGGCCGCGAGGCCTGCAGGCCCAGCGTGTAGGGGTGCGCCGCGCGGCCGAACACCGCGTCGGTCGGGCCGCCTTCGACCACGGTGCCGCCATACATCACCAGGAGCCGTTGCGCCCGCTCGGCCATCAGCGCCAGGTCGTGGCTGATCAGCACCAGGGCCATGCCGTCTTCGCGCCCCACCTCGGCCAGCAGGTCGAGAACCTCGCCCTGCGTGGTGGCATCCAGCGCGGTGGTGGGCTCATCGGCCAGCAGCACATCGGGCCCGCAGGCCAGCGCGATGGCGATCATGACCCGCTGGCGCTGGCCGCCCGAGAGCTGGTGGGGATGGGCGCGCAGGCGTTGCGCCGGCTGCGCGATCCGCACGCGGTCGAGCAGGCGCAGCGCTTCGGCCTGTGCCGCCGCCGCCGACAGGCCGCGGTGCAGCCGAAGGGGTTCGGCCACCTGCTGGCCGATGGGCATCAGCGGGTTGAGCGCCGTCATGGGCTCCTGAAAGATCATCGCCAGCCGCTGGCCGCGCAGGCGGCACCAGTGCGCCTCGTCCAAGCCGATGAGCTCCTGCCCGCCCAGGCGGATCGAGCCGCGAGCGCTGGCGCCCTCGGGCAGCAGGCCCATCAGGGCCAGCGCCGTGATCGACTTGCCGCAACCGGACTCGCCGATCAGGCCCAGTGTCTGCCCGCGCTCGAGGGTGAAGGACACCCCCCGCAACGCGGCGGCGGGGCCGGTGCGGGTGGGCACGGTGACATGCAGATCGGTGACTTCGAGAAGCGGCACGCCGGCGATTGTCCGACGGGCCCGTGCCGAGCCCGTGCGGCACCCGGGGCGTCAGGCGGCCGACGCCAGCTTCGGCGTGGCGGCCGCGCCGTGGCCCAGCGCCACCAGGGCCGCGCGCAAGGCCGTGGCGATGGGCGTGGCGGCCTGCGGGCCGGCCAGCAGCGCCAGTTCGCGGCCGTCCAGCGCATGGGGCACCTGCCACAGATAGCGCATGCGCGCCAGTTCGCGCCACAGTGGATAGACCGTGCCCACGGCGCGGATGACGCCCCAGGGCATGCCCGCATGGCGCCACCCGCCGGCCGGCTTCGGCCCCAGGCCGGCGGCAGCCTCTTCCAGGCCCCGCAGCAGCTGAGCCCCGGTGAGCGTGTGGCCGCCGAAATGCCAGGCCCGGAAAGCCGGCCCTTGCCTTCGGTCGGCCACCGCGACGAAAGCGCGGGCCAGGTCGGGCAGGTAGGCCCAGGCGTGCGGGACGTCCAGCGGGCCCGGGTAGGCCAGCCGACCCTTGGCGATGCCCTTGGCGATGGCTTGGTCGAACCAGTTGCCGCTGCCGCTTCCGTAGAAGTCGCCGGCCCGGACGACGGCGCCGCGCATGCGGCCGCCCTGGCTGCGGGCGGCGATCTCGGCTTCCAGTTCGCAGCGCTGCTGCCCCTTGCGCGTGGTGGGGCGTTGCGGCGTGTCGGTGTGCAACAGCGGGGGCATCCGCTCGCCGAAGTTGTACACATTGCCCGGCAACATGAAGGTGGCACCCAGGCGCTCGGCCACGTCCATGCCCAGCCGGGCCAGCGGCATGGCTTCCTGCTCCCAGCGGGTGTACTGCGGGTTCACGGCGTACACCACGGCCTGCGCGCCCTGGGCCTGCGCGACCAGGCCTGCGGTGTCGCCCAGCGGGGTCTGCAGCAGCTGCACCGTGGCAGGCAAAGAGCTTGCGGGCGGGCGGCGCACCTGCGCCAGCACGGCCCATCCGGCGGCGGAGAAGGCCAGGGTGGCGGCGTGGCCGAATCGGCCGTTGGCGCCGAGGATGAGGACGGAGCGGGTGTTCATGGCGGTGGTCCTTTGCAGGGGGGGGAGAGGCTTCGATGGGTGCAAGTCTGGGCCGGCGCGAGGCCTCCGACAATTGCCTGAGACCGCATTCGAGCTATACATTTCCGCATGACTCCTGCCGGCTTCGACTGGGCCTTGATGAAGAGCTTCCTGGCGGTGCTCGACGCCGGCAGCCTCACCCGCGCCGCGCGCGTGCTGCGGGCCCACCAGCCCACGCTCAGCCGCCATCTCGCCGAGCTCGAGTCCCAGCTGGGCGTGCCGCTCTTCGAGCGCACGGGTCGCGGCGTGACGCCCACGGCGGCCGCCCTGGCCATTGCCGATGCCGCCCGCCAGATGCACGAAGGCGCCGACCAGATCGGCCGCGCGCTGGCCCGCCAGCGCGATGCCACCACGGGCACCGTGCGCATCACCACCAGTGAAGTGGCGGCCAGTTGGCTGCTGCCGCCGGTGTTGGCCGCGCTGCAGGCGAAGGAGCCCGGCATCCAGGTCGAACTGGTGGCCTCCAATGGCCTGAGCAACCTGTTGCGGCGCGAGGCCGACATCGCCGTGCGCATGGTGCGGCCGGCGCAGGGCTCGCTGATCGCCCGCAAGCTCGGCGATATCGCCATCACCGCGGCTGCGCACGACACCTATCTGGCGCGGGCCGGTACCCCTCGCACGCCGGCCGACCTGCTGCGGCACCGGCTCATCGGCTACGACCGCGACGACACCCTCGTGCGCGGCTTCCAGGCCATGGGCCAGGCCGTCACGCGCGAGCAATTCGCCGTGCGCACGGACGACCAGCTTGCCTATGGGCGCCTGGTCGCCGCAGGGGCGGGCATCGGCTTCGTCGCGGCCTACAACATGGCGCACTGGCCCGGCGTGAGGCCCTTGCTGCCCATGCTGAAGATCCCGCCGCTGCCCTGCTGGCTGGCGGTGCACCGCGAGATCCGCGGCAACCCCGTGGTGCGGCGCGTGTACGACTTCCTGGCCGAGGCGTTGCCGCCCGAGATGGCCCGGCGTTGAAGCGCCCGCCGGCCCGCGGCCGTGCGCCGCCCTGCCTCAGGCGGGGCTGGACGAGGCGGCCATCGTGGCCAGCAATTCGCCGGCCGGCATCGGCCGCGCGAAGAGATAGCCCTGGCCGTAGCGGCAGCCCATGGCCTGCAGCACCGCCACCTCGCCGGGCTCCTCGATGCCCTCGGCCACGCTGAGCATGCCCAGGTTCTCGATCACGTTGACCGTGGCGTGCGCCACCGCCAGCACGTGCGGGTCGCGGCACAGGTCGGTGACGAAGGACTTGTCGATCTTGATGGTGTGGAAGGGATAGTCGCGCAGGCAGCCCAGCGACGAGGTGCCTGTGCCGAAGTCGTCCATTGCCAGCCTGACACCCATGTCGCGCAGGCTTTGCATGAGCGCCCGGGCCTTGGCCGGATCCTTCATCACCTCGCGTTCGGTGATCTCGAGTTGAAGCGCGGCAGCCGGCATGCCTGCGTTCTCCAGGGCCTGCGTCACCTGCTGCATCAACCGCGGCCCGAGCGTCATCTGCACGCGCGAGACATTCACGCTGACCGTGGCCGGTGCGGCGCCGGGGTCCTGCGCCTGCCACGCGGCCCAGTCCTGGCAGGCCTGCCGCAGCACCCATTCGCCGATGGGGATGATCTCGCCCGACTCTTCGGCGATGGGGATGAACTCGGCGGGCGACACCGCCCCCATTTCGGGGTGCTGCCAGCGCAGCAGCGCCTCGACGGAGGTCATCGCGCCGGTTTGCAGGTCGACGATGGGCTGGTAGGCCACCCACAGCTGCTTGCGGACGATGGAGTGCCGCAGGGCTTCGTCCAGCCTCACGCTGCGTGTCAGCTGTGCGTGCATCTGGGCATCGAAACACACCACGCCGCCGCGGCCGCGGCGCTTGGCCTCGTACATGGCCGTGTCCGCATCGCGCATCAGCGCCTGCGCTTCGGTGTGCCTGCCCTGGCTGAAGGCCACGCCGATGCTGGCGCCGGAATGGATCTAGCGCTCCTTGACGTTGTAGGGCGCGGACAGGCGGGCCAGCAGCGCGGTGGCGAAGTCCTGCACCTCGGCCGGACCGGTGAGCCCGGGCGCCAGCACCACGAACTCATCGCCACCGAAGCGGGCCACCAGCCAATCACCGGGCTCCGGCCCCGACGCCTCGTCCACCGCCTCGCGCATGCGGACCGCCACGGCCCGCAGCAGCTCGTCGCCGGCATCGTGGCCCAGCGTGTCGTTGACCAGCTTGAAGCGATCGAAATCGAGGAACATCACGGCAAAGCCGAAGTCCGGCTCGAAGCGGGAACGCTCGGCCATCGCCTCCAGGCTCAGCATGAGTCGGCCCCGGTTGGGCAGGCCCGTGAGGCGGTCCTCGGTGGCGGCGGCCAGCAGCCGGCTCTCGACCGCGCGCTGGCGCGTCACGTCCTGCACGCTCAGCCACAGGAATTCCGCGTTGTCGGGGTCGGTCAGCCGAACGCCGTTGAACACCAGGCGGATGATCTTGCCGGACTTGTGGATGTAGTCGCTCTCCACGGGCCCGAAATGTCCTGCCGTCCGGACCTGCTCGGCCCAGCTGTCGCGCTGTGCCAGCATGGATTCGGGGAAGCGCTCGCGGCTGTTGCCGTGGATGAGTTCGTCGGTGCTGTAGCCGGTCATCCGCACCAGCGCTTCGTTGGCCGTGACCACGGCCTGGCGCGACAAATCGATCAGCTGCAGGCCCAGCGGGGAGCGCTCGAAGAGCGCCCGCATCAGGTCGTGATGCCGGGCTTGCGTGGCTTCGGACTGCTTGCGTTCGGAGATGTCTTCGTGCGTGCCCAGGCACCACTGAGGCTGGCCGCCGGGCAGCCGGCTGGACAACTGTCCCCGCGCATGCACCCATCGCCAGCCACCCGTGCGGTGGCGCATGCGGAACTCGACGTCGTAGTGGTCGGCTTCCCCGCTGAAATGGGCTCTCAATCGATCCTCGCAGCGCACCAGGTCCTCGGGATGCACGCGGCCCGCCCAGGTCTGCAAGCCGATCGGATGCAACTCGGCCAGCGTGTGGCCGAGGATCTCGGCCCATCGCTCGTCCACCCGCACCTCGCCGGTGGCCACGTTCCATTCCCACGTGCCGGTGCGGGAGCCGGTGAGCAAGGCTTGCAGGCGTTGCCACTGTTCGGCGCGCGACCGCTCAAGTTCCTGCACGGCGCTCACGTCGACGAAGCTGGCCACCACCCAGGGCGCGGCCGAGGCCCGGGGCAGGGCCGCGGTGTTGACCATCAGCCACCGGCGCTCGCCGGCGGGCAGGGCAATGCCCATGACGACGTTGTGTTGCGGCTCGCCGCTGCGCAAGGTCAGCATGGCCGGGTGGCTTTCGCCGGGCAGGTCGCGCCCCTGCTGATCCAGCGCGCGCCAGCGCGGGTCGATCGAGCGCAGGCCCATCAGCTGGTCCCGTGTCAGGCCCAGCAACGATTCGGCGGCCGGGTTGCAATCCACGACCACGCCGCACTCGTCCTGCACCACGATGCCTGCGGCCGTGGTGTCGACCACGGCCCGCAGCACTTGCGTGGGCAGTTGGCGGAAGGTCAGGTCGACCTCGATGGCGAAGTAGCCCGCCGGCGGCTGGCCTTCCGGGCCGAAGGGCTGGATGTCCAGGTCCAGCCAGTAGTGCGTGCCGTCGCGGTGCCGGTTGAGGATGACTTCGCGGCAAGGCTGCCCCGCGTTGAGCCGTTCGCGCAGCCGCTGGATGGTCTCCGGGTTCGTGGATGCGCACTGGAGGACCGAGCCGGGGCTGCGGCCCAGCACCTCGTCCAGCGCATAGCCCGAGATCTGCGTGAAGGCCGGGTTGATCCAGCTGATGCGGCGCCGGGCGTCGGTGACCACCACGCCGTGCCGGGTGTTGAGCAGCAGCTTGCTCAGCAGGGCATCGGGCAGCTGATGCGCCTGCTGCAGTGCGTTCAGGATCGGATCGGCCGCACTCATGGCGTCAAGGCTCGCGGTGCGGGGCGGCGGTCCATTCGCCAGGGTCAGAGCGCCTGCGCCAGGGCCAGCATGTGGGCTGGCAGGCCGGCGATCACGTCGTCGACATCGCTTGCGCCCAGGCCCAGGGCCTGCAAGGTGGCGTGCTCGGGCGGCTGCGCGCAGACGGGCCACAGCCCGAACTCGGCCCGGCTGGCGGCGTGGTCTGCCAGGCGCAGGATGCAGGGCAGTGCGGCCAGATCGGTGACCGGGCCCTGCGCGGACGGGTTGTGGTGGTCGGCCAGCGCCTGGGCCAGCCAGGCGGGCAGCGACCAGGCCTGCACCAGGGTGTTCGCGGCTTGCTCGTGGGTGCAGCCGAAGTGCGCTCTCTCGGCTGCCACCGCAGCGGTGCTGTCCAGACCCGTGGCGGGTGACCACGTGCTCATCGCCGCGGGATCGAGCTTGACGAGCATCAGCATGCCGATGTCGTGCAGCAGGCCGGCCATGAACGCCTCGCTGTCGACGCCGGCTCCGGCCGCGCGTGAAAACTGCTGCGCAGCCGCTGCGACGGCCAGGCTGTGGCGCCGGAAGGCTTCCGGATCGTAGGCCTGGCCCATGCGCGGTGGCGCCAGCCGGTCCAGGCAACCCGCTGCGGCGATGCCCCGGATGGCCGACAGACCCAGCAGCTGCACGGCGCGCTCGACGGTGCCCACGCTGCCCGACAGCCGATAGTAGGGCGAATTGGCGACCTTCAGCACCCGGGCGGCGAGGGCGGGCTCGCCGTTCAGGCAGCTCAGAACGCGCTCGATCGCAACGTCCGGGTCGTAGAGCAGGGCCAGCAGCCGGGAGGCGCCGGCACCGCCGGCCGTTCCCAGCGCCTTGGCGGCAGCCTGCAATTCCTGGCTGCGGTCGGCGCGGGTCGTGTCGGCAGTGGCGGTCATGTCGTGGTCGGGTCCGGTTGGGGCCTGTCCGGCGCCCGCGCATGCAGGCGTCGTACTGCACCGACTCAAAGTGTCGGACCAATCCGCGTTCGCATGCCGCAGAAAAGCGCCACTAGTTGGCGGCACTTCATCGACTGTTCACAGACCCCGCAGCAGATCGAGATAGGCCACCGCGATGCGCGGCGCCTGGGCCAGCCCCAGCGATTGCATCAGCGCTTCGGCGGTGGCGCTGCCCGCGGCGTCGCTCTGACCCGGCTGCAGCACCACTTCGAGCTCGATGAAGTCCCCCAGGCCCTCCACCCGGTCCAGGTGGATGCGCGTGGCTCCGGCCAGCAGCAGCCAGCGCTGCTTGCGCACGCGGCCCTGCTGGCCGCAGGCGCGCGTCAGCGCTTCGCGCAGGGCAGCGGGATCGGTCACGGGCACGCGCACGTAGTCGCTGGCCCGGGCTTGCAGGCCGTCTGCTCGGTGATAGTGGATCAGCTCGGCGCTGCCATCGGCGAACTCGCGCAGCTTGAGCCGCCCGCTGGGCACGCGGAAGAACGTGTCGTCCTGGTCGATCCGCTCGGGCGGGCCCTCGGCCAGTGCCTGCGCGCGCGGCAGCAGCGCTTCCACCGACGGGAGGCGGGCCTTGATCTCGATGTTGCGTGCCATGCCCAGATCAGCCCTGCGCGGCGATCTGCCGCAGGGCCTGCTCGAAGATCTCGGGCGGCTGCCCGCCCGAGATCAGGTGCCGCTCGTCGATGACGATGGCAGGCACCGAATGGATGCCCGCGTCCTGCCAGTAGCGTTCGGCCGTGCGCACCTCGGCGGCATAGGCGCCGCTGCGGATCACCTCGCGGGCCTCGGCGGCATCCAGCCCGGCCTGCACCGCCAGTTCTTCGAGCACCTGCGGATCGGCCGGGTTGCGGGCCTGCCCGTGGTAGGCGCCCAGCAGCCCGTGCTTGAGGGCGCGCTGCCGGGCGGCGCCCTGCAGGCCGGCCCAGTGCAGCAGCCGGTGGGCGTCGAAGGTGTTCCACACGTGGGGTCGGTCGCCGAAGGCAAAGCCCACGGCGGCGCCACGTTCGCGGATATTGCGGCGGTTGGCGGCCAGCTGTTCGGCGCTCATGCCGTACTTGGCCTGCAGGTATTCGGCGGCGTCTGCGCCTTCCGCCGGCATGGTGGGGTTGAGTTCGAAGGGCTGGAAGTGCAGTTCAACGGGGATGTCGCTGCCGATGCGCTCGAGCGCGCGTTCCAGGGCGTTCAAGCCCACGGCGCACCAGGGGCAGGCGACGTCAGAGACGAAATCGATCTTCATGCAGGTTCCTCGAGGTCCGGTTCGGAGGGTTCTTGAAGGGATTCAGGGTGAGCGCGCCAGCCGGGGGTCCAGCCAGTCGCGCAGGCCGTCGCCCACGAGATTCAGGCCCAGCACGCTCAACATGATGGCAAGGCCTGGGTACAGTGCCAGCATCGGGGCCTGGAACATCAGCGTCTGCGCATCGCTCAGCATGCGCCCCCAACTGGGTTGCGGGGGCTGCGTGCCCAGGCCGATGTAGGACAGCGCAGCCTCGGCCAGGATGGCCGTGGCGAACGAGATGCTGGCCTGCACGATCAGGGCTGCGGCGATGTTGGGCAGCACGTGCTGCAGCGTGATGGCCACCGGCCCCAGGCCCGCGGCCCGGGCCGCGGTCACGTATTCGCGCGACCAGACCGCCGCGGCCGCCGTGCGCGTGATGCGGGCGAAAACCGGCACGTTGAACAGGCCGATGGCCAGCACGCTCATCCACAGGCCCGGCCCGTAGACGGCGCTGAGCATGATGGCTGTCAGCAACGCCGGGAACGCAAAGCCCACGTCGCAGGCGCGCATGGCCAGCTCGTCGAACCAGGCACCCGCCGCAGCCGCGGCGCAACCCAGCGCCACGCCGGCCAGCAGGCCCAGGCCCACGGCCACGGCGCCCACCGCCAGGCTGTTGCGTGAGCCCACGAGCAGCAGGCTGGCGACGTCGCGGCCCAGGCCGTCGGTGCCGAGCCAGTGGGCGGCACTGGGCGCCGCCAGCTTCGCCGCCACGTCGATGTCGGCCGTGGGATAGGGCTGCCAGACCAGCGAGAGCAGCGCCGCAGCCACCAACATCAGGCACAGCACGGCGCCGGTGGCCAGGCTCGCGTGTCGGAAGGCGCGGGCCATCGGCGCTCAGGCCTGCCCCAGGCGGGGGTCGATGCGCGCCAGCAGCAGATCCACGGCCAGGTTCACGCCCACCACCACCGCCACCAGCAGCATGACGACGTCGCGCACCACCACCAGGTCGCGGTTGCTGATCGCCTGGAACACCAGGCGCCCCAGCCCCGGCAGCACGAAGACGTTCTCCACCACGATGGTGCCGGTGATCAGGTTTGCAAACTGCAGGCCGGCCACCGTGAGCACCGGCAGCAAGGCATTGCGCAGGACATGCCGCCACAGCGTCTGGCGCCGGCTCAGCCCTTTGGCCCGTGCGGTGCGCACGAAGTCCTCGCGCATCACTTCCAGCACGGCCGAGCGCGTCACGCGGGCCAGGATGGCGGCCTGCACCGCGGCCAGCGCCACGGCCGGCAGTGCCAGTGCGGCCAGCCCCGGCAACAGGCCGCCGCCGTCGTCGGCCGACCAGCCCGGGAATCCCCCGGCCGGCACCCACTGCAGGCGCACCGCGAAGACCAGGATCAGCAGGATCGCGAACCAGAAGTTGGGCACGGCGATGCCGATCTGGCTGGCCGCCATCACCACCACATCGCCCGCCCTGCGCTGCCGCGACGCCGCGTAGACACCCGCCGCCATGGCCAGCAGCGCCGTGAGGGACATCGCCAGGGCGGCCAGCGGGACGGTCACGGCCAGCCGCTGGCCGATCAGCTCCGCCGTGGGCGTGTCATACGCGATGCTGTGGTCGGTGCGTCCCTGCAGCAGGCCGCCGACCCAGCGGGCATAGCGCGCCGGCGCCGGTACGTCCAGGCCCAGCTTGCCGCGCAGCGCGGCCACGGCCTCAGGCGTGGCGGTGGTGCCCAGCATGAGCTCGGCGGCGTTGCCCGGCAGGCTCTCCAGGACGGCGAACACCAGCACAGACGCCGCCGCCATCGTGAGCACGAACGTCGACAGGCGTCGCAGGAGGAAGGAGCCCATCGGCGCGGGTCAGGACAGCTTGTAGGTCTGCAGGTGGATGCTGGTCTCGGTCGCGCCGATGCCTTTGATCAAACGCACCCGCTCCAGCACCTCGGCCAGCTCGCCGAGGTGGGCGGCGCGCAGTTCAGCCAGCAGGTCCCAGCGGCCGTTGGTGTCGTGCAACGCAGCCACCCCGGGCTCGCCGAGCAGCGTGGCGATGACGGCCCGCGTCTGGTTGCCCTCGATGGCGATGCTGGTCCAGGCGCTGATTTGTTCGGCCTGGGTGTCGGGCCGCAGGCGCACCGTGTAGCCCACGATGACGCCCTCGTCTTCCAGGCGTTTGATCCGGTTGCTGACCGTACCCCGCGAAACACCCAGCTTGTGCGCCAGCGTCGCCACCGTGGCGCGCGCGTCCTGCCGAAGCAGGGCCATCAGCTTCAAGTCGGTGGAGTCCATGCGGCATTTTGGCGCCGCATGGAGCTCCCCGGGCAATTGCCCGGTGGCGGGTCGGGGCCCCGGAGGCTCAGGCCTGCTCGTGCCGGTCGGCGGCGGCCATCAGGTCGGCGGCGAAGCGCGGGTCGTGGCGGGCATAGCGCTGGGCGTATTCGCGCACGGCGGCGGCGTCACGGGCGCGCTCGGCTTGCTGCTGGTTGGCAACCCGCGTCTGGCCGCTGCGATGCAGGGCGGACGTCAGGCGGGTGAACAGGTTGGTGGCCAGGCCCGAAGCGCGGGGAACGGCAACCTTGGCGGGTGTGTAGGCAGAAACGGTGGTCATGGAACTTCCCTTCGAAGCCGCCGGATAGGGCGGGCACGGACCACATATTGGGGTTACTACCAATGCCACACAAGTGAATAATGCTCATGTAAGATATTCAAATCGTAAATTTGCTGCACTGCGGTGTCGCTCAACTTCCGCACCCTCGACCTCAATCTGCTGCGCGTCCTGGATGCCGTCATGGCCGAAGGCAGCTTGACGCGGGCCGCCACGGCGCTGTCGATGACGCAGCCGGCGGTCAGCCACGCCTTGAAGCGCCTGCGCGAGGCGTTGGGGCAGGAGCTGTTCGTGCGCACCGCGCACGGCATGCGCCCCACGCCGCAGGCCGAGGTGCTGTGGCCGCAGGTGCGCGAGGCGCTGGCCACCCTGCGCGCGGCACTGGCGCCGGGTGACTTCGACCCGCGACGCGACGCGGTGCAGATGTGCATTGCCATGGCCGACGCCACGGCGGCGATGCTGGCGCCCGGCCTCGTGGACGGCATCGCCCGCGAGGGGGCGCTGGCCAACCTGCGCGTGTTGCCGCTGACCACGCGCGACCCGCGCCGCCTGCTGGAGAGCGGCGAGGCCGACCTTGCCGTGGGCTTCTTCCCCGAGGCACTGACGGCCATCGTGGCCCAGGGGCGCGACAGCCACCTGCTGCATGCCCGCCTGTACGCCACCCGCTACGTATGCGTGATGCGCCGCGGCCACCCGCTGGCCATCGAGCCGCTCACGCTGGACGCCTATTGCGAGGCGCACCACCTGCTGGTGAGCTTCTCGGGCCGCCCGCATGGCTACGTCGACCAGGCCCTGGCCGGCCTGGGCCGGCAGCGCCGGGTGGTGTTGACGGTCAACCAGTTCTTCACGGCCGGGCGCGTGGTGGCAGGGTCCGATTTGCTGACCGTGCTGCCCGAGGGCTTCGTGCCGGCCACCGGCTTCGGCCAGGAGCTCGTGATCCGCGATTTGCCGCTGGCTCTTCCGCCGGTGTTCGTGGAAATGCTCTGGCACCTGCGCAACGACGGCGCACCGGCCCACCGGTGGCTGCGTGGACAGGTGCTGGCCGCTGCCGCCCGTTGAAGAAGCGGGCCGCGGCCTTGGGCTCAGAGCACCGCGGCCATGGCGGCGGCGGTGCGCTCGACGTTCCGGGTGCTCAAGCCGGCCACGCACATGCGCCCGGACCGCACCAGGTAGACGCCGAACTCGTCCTTCAGGCGGTCGACCTGGGCCGCACTCAGCCCCGTGTAGCTGAACATGCCCCGCTGGCTGAGGAAGTAGCCGAAATCGCGCCCGGGCTGCTTGGCCGAGAGTACTGCGTGGAGCTGGCGCCGCATCGACAGGATGCGTTCGCGCATGGCCGCCACGTCGGCTTGCCAGGCGCCGCGCAGCGCCGGGTCGGTCAGCACCCGGCTGATGATGCCGGCGGCATGGATGCCCGGGCTGGAATAGTTGCGGCGCACCGTCGCCTTGAGCTGCCCGAGCACCAGATCGGCCTCGCCCGCATCGGCACACACCACGCTCAGGGCGCCGGCCCGTTCGCCGTAGACGCTCATGCTCTTGGAGAAGGAATTGGCCACGAAGAAGCTCAGGCCCGAGGCGGCCAGCGCCCGCACGGCAAAGGCGTCTTCCTCGATCCCGTCGCCGTAGCCTTGATAGGCCAGGTCGAGGTAGGGCAGCAATTCGCGCTCGCGCAGCAGCGGAATCAGCGCATCCCACTGTGCCGGGCTCAGGTCCACGCCGGTGGGGTTGTGGCAGCAGGCGTGCAGCAGCACCACGCTGCGCGGCGGCAGCGCCGCGATGGCCTCGCACATCGCGGCAAAGCGCAGCCCGCCGGTCCGGGCGTCGTAGTAAGGGTAGGTGTGCACGGCGACGCCGGCCCCTTCGAACATCGCGCGGTGGTTGTCCCAGGTCGGGTCGCTCACCCACACGCCGCTGCCCGGCAGCCATCGCTTGATGAAGTCGGCGCCCACGCGCAGCCCGCCGCTGGAGCCGATGGTCTGCAAGGTGGCCACGCGGCCGCTGGTGACGGCTTCATGGCTGGCGCCGAACAGCAGGCCCTGCACCGCCTGGCGGGCGGCGGCGGCGCCTTCGATGGGCAGGTACGACTTGGGACCGCTTTCGGCCAGCATGGCCGCCTCCGCTCGCTTGACGCAATCCAGCACCGGAATGCGCCCCTCGTCGTCGAAGTAGATACCGATCGAGAGGTTGACCTTGTCGGCCCGCGGGTCCTTCTGGAAGGCGTCGTTCAGGCCCAGGATCGGGTCGCCGGCGTAGGGTTCGAGGTGCTTGAACATCATGATGCGGCCAGTGCCTTTTCGATGTCCTTGCGCAGCGCGTCGGGGGTGTCGTTGGGTGCGTAGCGCTTGAGCACCGCGCCATCGCGGCCCACCAGGAACTTGGTGAAGTTCCACTTGATCAGTTCGGTGCCCAGCAGGCCCGGCGCCTGCTGCTTGAGCCATTGCCACAGCGGGTGCGCATCGGCCCCGTTGACCTTGACCTTGGCCATCATCGGAAAGCTCACACCGTAGTTCAGTTGGCAGAACGACGAGATCTGCTCGTTGCTGCCGGGGTCCTGCCCGCCGAACTCGTTGCTGGGGAAGCCGACGATCGCCAGTCCCTTGGGGCCGTAGTCTTTCCACAGCTTTTCGAGCCCGGCGAACTGCGGCGTGAAGCCGCAGGCGCTGGCGGTATTGACGATCAACACCACCTTGCCGCGCTGGGTAGACAGCGCCACGGGCTGCCCGGTGATGGAGGTGGCTTCGAAATCGTACAGGCTGTGATCGGCCATCGCGGGCTCCGGGTCGAGGAGCTCGGGATGTTAGCGCCGCGCCCCCGGATCGTGTGGGCCGGGCCGATGCCCGGCGGCGCGGAGCGCCTGGGGTTCAGGCCCGACCGATGCCCGGGCCGAGCGCATTCCTCACGGGATTCAGGCCCGACCTGGGCCGCAGGACGGCCCGCTGCCCGCCAGGACGTTGACAGACGACGGGCGCCGCCCCACCATGCCCCGCGACATGTCCACCCCCCACGACTTCCACGTCGCCTTCCTCGGGTTCAGCGAGTTCGAGCGCTCGGCGCTGGCCTCCTACTTCAGGCTGGCCGGCAACCGCGTGCCCCACTACGGGCAGGTGGCGGCGCTTGCGGATGCCGATTTCCTCGTCGCCGACTCAGACCACGCACCCTCGGTGCAGCTGGCCATTGCCACGGGGCGTATCGAGCAGACGGTCTTCGTCGGCTCGCACGCACCCAGCGGGGCGCGGGCCTGGCTGAACCGGCCCATCGACGCCATGCACGTGATGCGTGAGCTCGATGCCATGGTGCAGATGTCCACTGACTTCGCCGTGCCGACCCTGTCGGCGCCGTTGGCGCCCTTCGTGTCGCCGCCCATGGCCCCGGCTGCGCCGCCGCGCGATCCCGCGCCGCCCCTGGCCAGCGATGACGATGCCGACATCGATGCCGACATCGACGCAACCGTGCCCGGCATCCTGTCGATCCGGCCGGAGCCCGTCGCAAGCCATTGGCCGGCACCGCTTCCACCACCTCCGCCACCCAAGAAGCGCAAGGTTCGCGCACCGCTGGCGGCTGACGCACCGATCCCCGTGGCCCTGCTGGTGGACGACAGCACGCTGGCCCTGCGGTTCCTGGAAACCCGGCTGCGGCCCTGGGGGCTGAGAGTCGACTGCGCCGCCGACAGCCGGCACGCATTGGAGCTGCTCGAACAGCGCAGCTACGGATTCGCCTTCCTGGATGTCGAGCTGGGCGAAGACAGCGAACTCGACGGCCTGGCCTTGTGCCGCCACATCAAGCAGTCGCCGGCGGCCGTCGGCGTGACGGTGTTCATGGTTTCGGCTCATCACAGCGAGCTCGACCGCGTGCGCGGCAGCCTGGCAGGCTGCGACGGCTACCTGTCCAAGCCCCTGGACGAAGGCGAGCTGGCGCGGCTGCTGCTGCGGCATGGACTGCGCGAGCCCGCGGAGCCGCCGCACTGAGTGGTTTCAGTCCAGGCCGGACAGTACCGCCGCAGCCACGATCAGCAGCCCGCCCACCACCAGGCCGGCCGAGAGCTCGCCGGCGCCCAGCCACACGGCGGACGCGGAGGCGAACAGCACCTCGGTGATCATCACCACCGCCGTGACGTGCGCCGGCAAGTGCGCGGCGCCGAACTGCAAGGCCAGGTTGCCCGCCAGGAAGGCCGTGGCCAGCGCGACGCAACCCAGCAGCCAGCCAGCGCCCGGTGCGGGGGGTGCCGGGATCGTGCCCTGGGCGGCCAGCAGGGCGGCCAGGGCGCCTGCCACCACTGCGCCGCCCAGGAACATCGCCAGCGCGCGCGCCGCTTCGGGCTGGTGGGACTCGCGCCGCAGCAGCACGTTGTTCAGTGCGAAGGTGAAGCCCCCCAACACGGCCAGCCATTCGGGCAGGCTGCGCGGCAACGGCAGGCCGTCGGCGGGGCCGCCCCGCGGCCACAGCACGATCAGGGCGCCGCACAGCGCCAGGCCCACGCGCAACCCGGCGCGCAAGGTGAGCGGCTCGTGCAGCAGCCAGCGCGCCAGCAGCACCGCCCACAGTGGCATCAGATAGAACAACAGCACCACACGCACCACGTCGCCCACCGTCACGCCCCAGTTGAACGCCGCGTTGGTGGTGCCGGACGCCAGAACCAGCATCCACAGGGATCGCGTGTGCAGCAGTTGTGGCCAGGCCGCGGGCCGCCAGGCGGTGATCACGGCCGCCGCCAGGGTGTAGATCAGCGCCGTGGCCCACAGTGGGTGCAGGCCCTGGGCCTGCAGCGCCCGGAACGGCCACCAGGACAACCCCCAGGCGAGCGCATTCAGGGCCAGGGCGGCAACGGCCCATCCCTTGCCGCCCGAAGGACCGCTCCCTGCGGGCCTCAATGCCCGTCCGTGCGGGCGATCGTCATCAGCCGTTCCAGCTCGGCGCGGTGCACGCGCAGGTTGCGTTGATGCCAGCGGCGGATCAGTTCCATGATGCCCGCCACCACCAGCCCGAAGATGGTGATGGCGCCGAAGGCCGACAGGCCGAACTTGGTCATCCCGGCATAGAAGGCACCCAGCCCGAGGATGCAGGCCTGCTCGTTGAAGTTCTGCACGGCAATCGAGCGGCCGGCGCCCATCAGGTTGTGGCCGCGGTGCTGCAGCAGGGCGTTCATGGGCACCACGAGAAAGCCGCCCAGCGCCCCGAGAAGGGTCAGGAAAGGCATGGCGACGTAGACGCTCCTGATGCCGACCATGCCAATGACGAGCAGCCCCATGGCGATACCCAGCGGTATCACGCGCGGGGCCTTGTCCAGGCGCATCGCCATCGAGGCCACCACCGCGCCGAGCGCGGTGCCGATGGCCACCACCCCCACCAGGCTGGAGGCCTGTGTGGTCGTGTAGCCCAGGGACGCTGCCGCCCAGGCCAGCACGATGTAGCGCAGGTTGCCCCCCACGCCCCAGAACACCGTGGTCGTGGCCAGCGAGATCTGGCCCAGCTTGTCCGACCAAAGCCGTGCGTTGCAGTGCGAGAAGTCGCGGATGAGGAACACCGCGCTGCGCGACAGCCGCTGCAAGGGCGCGTCGGTGCGGGGGATGTACAGGTTGAACATGGCTGCAGCCAGGTACAGCACCATGATGGCGGCGATGGCGGCCTCGGGCGGGGTGTCGATGCCGGTGTCGATCCAGGGCATGTCGATTTCCAGCAGCATGGGCGCGATCCTCGGCCCCACCAGCTGCCCGCCCAGGAGCACGCCCAGCACGATGGAGCCGATGGTCAGGCCTTCGATCCAGCCGTTGGCCTTCACCAGTTGCGACGGGGGCAGCAGTTCGGTGAGGATGCCGTACTTGGCTGGCGAATAGGCGGCCGCCCCCAGGCCGACGATGGCGTAGGCAAGCAGCGGATGGCTGCCGAACAGCATCATCAGGCAGCCGATGACCTTGATGCCGTTGGACATCAACATCACCTTGCCTTTGGGCAAGGCATCCGCCAAGGCCCCCACGAACGGGGCCAGGATGACATAGAACAGCGCAAACATCGGCACCAGGGCCGCACGCTGCCACTCGGCAGCGCCGCTGTTACGCAGCAATTCCACAGCGGCAACGAACAGCGCGTTATCTGCCAGCGAGCTGAAGAACTGCGCCGACATGATGATCGAGAAACCTTTTTTCATCCTGTCGCGCCCGCCTCGGCGCCGAGCCCCAGGCCGACGCTGTCAGCCGGCGCTTTGTCTCCGTCTTCAGGGCGCGCGGGTTATAGCACGCGGCCTGTGGCTGGCAGAATCCATGAGGACATGCCGCGCCCGATCGAAGCCCTCATCCACACCGATGCCCTGGCCCATAACCTGGCCCGTGTCCGCCTGGCCGCGCCCGATGCCCGGGTGTGGGCCGTGGTCAAGGCCAATGCCTACGGGCATGGCATCGAACGGGCCTTCGAGGGCCTGCGCGGCGCCGATGGCTTCGCCCTGCTGGATCTGGCCGAGGCCGAGCGGCTTCGCCGCCTGGACTGGCGCGGGCCGATCCTGCTGCTGGAAGGGGTCTTCGAGCCGCGCGACCTGGAGCTGTGCTCGCGCCTGCAACTGTGGCACGTGGTGCACAACGAAGCGCAGATCGACTGGCTGGCGGCCCACAAGACCCAACAGCCACACCGCGTCTTCCTCAAGATGAACAGCGGCATGAACCGCCTGGGCTTCACGCCGGAGGCCTACCGCAGCGCCTGGGCGCGCCTGGATGCGCTGCCGCAGGTCGACGAGATCTCGCTGATGACGCACTTCTCGGATGCCGATGGCGAGCGCGGCGTGGCCCACCAGATGGCGGTCTTCGAGGCCGCCACGCGCGACCTTCCCGGCGAACGCAGCCTGTCCAACAGCGCGGCCATCCTGCGCGAGCGGCTGCCCAGCGACTGGGTGCGCGCCGGCATCGTCAGCTACGGCAGCGCGGCCGACTTTCCCGCGCACCATGCCTCGCACTGGGCCCTGCGTCCGGCCATGACGCTGCGCAGCCGCCTGATCGCCACCCAGCAGCTGGAACCGGGCGACACGGTGGGCTACGGCAGCCGCTACACCGCCACCGCCCCCCAGCGCATCGGTATCGTGGCCTGCGGCTATGCCGACGGCTACCCGCGTCATGCGGGCACCGGCACGCCGGTGTTGGTCGACGGGGTGCGGACGACCACCGTCGGCCGGGTCTCGATGGACATGCTCGCCGTCGACCTGAGCCCCGTCCCGCACGCCGGGCTGGGCAGCGAGGCCACGCTGTGGGGCCGTGGCCCCGGCGACGCCGTGCTGTCGATCGACGAGGTGGCACAGGCCGCCGGCACCATCGGCTACGAGCTGATGTGCGCGCTGGCCCCCCGGGTGCCCGTGCACTCGGCGGGTTGAACGCTGCCATGGGCACCGTGACGGTCGACCCCGCCGAAGTCGAGTTCACCGCGGTGCGCTCGCAAGGCGCCGGCGGCCAGAACGTCAACAAGGTGTCCAGCGCGGCCCACCTGCGCTTCGACGTGCTGGCTTCGTCCCTGCCCGAAGACCTCAAGCAACGCCTGCTGGCCGTGGCCGACCAGCGCATCACCGAAGGCGGGGTGATCGTCATCAAGGCCCAGACCCACCGCAGCCTGCCGCGCAACCAGGCCGACGCGCTGGCCCGGCTGCAGGCCCTGGTGGACGGGGTGCTGGTGCCCGAGGCGCCGCGCCGCGCCACCAAGCCGACCCGAGCTTCCAAGCGGCGCCGGCTGGAAGGCAAGGCGATCCGCGGGCAGACCAAGGCCGGGCGGCAGCGCGTGCACGACTGAGGCGCGGGCCCGTTCGCGGCGGCAAGCCGGCATCTGGCGAAGCCCGTGCTCAGCCCGTCGCAACGGCAGCGGCGGGCGCCGGCCGGGCGCCAAGAATCGCTCCCATCGAACACCCCAGGAGCTTTCCATGACCCCACGTCCCCCGCTGCGCCCGATCGGCCTGGCGCTGCTCACCGCCTTCCTGACCGTGACGGCCCAGGTGCTGGCCATCGCGCTAGCCAGCTCGACCGTGGCCAACCTGGCGCACGCCGAAGCGGCCGGCGCCTCAGCGCCGGCAGCGGGTTGCGCCCGCGTCGAGGTCCGCAACGTGCGGCCGCAGCAGGGCCAGCTGATGGTGGCGGCGTTTGCCGATGCCGAGTCGTTCGGCAAGAAGCCGGTGGCCCAGATGCGGCTGCCCGCGGCCGAGGCCACCATGGCCTTCGAACTGTGCGGGCTGGTGGGCGACAGCGTCGCGCTCACGCTCTTCCAGGACCTCGACGGTGACGGCCAGATGGGCCGCAACGTGCTGGGCATCCCGCTGGAGCCTTGGGGCGCATCGGGCTCGCCGGGCGCCATGGGCCCCAGCTGGCAGGCGGCCCGCGTGCCGCTGGACGGCCGGGCCATCGTCGTGAACCTGTCGCTGTGAACCGGGCGCCCGCCATGATGCAACGCCGACTTGCCCTTCAGGCCCTGGCTGGCGTGGGTGCCGTGAGCCTGGCCACCCGCGCCACGGCCCGGCCCGCCGAAGCCGCGGACTTCGCGGCCGCCATCGCGGAACAGCCCCTGCTGGCCCCGTTCAAGGGCGTGGACGACGCCACCGGCGAGCGGGCCTGTGCGGCCCTGCAGCTGCAGGGCCGATGGCCCGCTGCGCTTCGCGGCCGCTTCTACCGCAATGGTCCCGCACTCTTCGAGCGGGCCGGGCAGCGCTATCACCACTGGTTCGACGGTGACGGCATGGTGCAGCAGTTCGTCATCGGCGATGGCGCGGTTTCGCACCGCGGGCGCCTGGTGCGCACGGCCAAGCTGCAGGCCGAACAGCGCGCTGGCCGCTTCCTGGTTTCCGCGCTGGGCACCCACATCGAGGGTGGCCCGCCCATCAGCGGCCCCGACGCCCTGAACGTGGCCAACACCAATGCGCTGGAGCATGGCGGTCGCCTGCTGGCTCTGTGGGAAGGCGGCTCGGCCTACGCCCTGGACCCCGCCGACCTGTCCACCCAGGGCCCCGTGGCCTGGCGCAAGGACCTGCAGCAGGTGCCGTTTTCCGCCCATCCCAAGGTGGATGCCAATGGCCACCTGTGGAACATCGGCACCTTCGGCCCGCGCATGGTCGTGTGGCACATCGACCCGCAGGGCCAGCTGGTCGATGCACAGGTCGGCACCTCGCCCTTCCCCGGCGGCATGGTGCACGACATGGCCGTGACCGAGCGCCACGTCGTGGTGCCGCTGCCGCCCCTCCGGCTGAATATCGACCAGCCCAGCGTCGGCCCGCGCCGCTTCGCCCTGGTACCCGGCGAGCCCCTGCGCGTGCTGGTGATGGACAAGTCCGACATCCGCCGGCAGCGGGTCTTCGAATTGCCGCCGCAGCTCGTCTTCCACGTCGGCAATGCCCACACCTCGGCCGATGGGCATGTGCACCTGAGCTTCGTCGGAGCACCCGATGCCCGTTTCCTGGACGAGCAGGCGGTCGGGCTGATGGCCGGCCATCTGCGCCCGGCCTCGGACAACCGGCTGCAGATGGCCGAGCTGGACATGGCCAGCGGCCGGGCCACGCTGCGGGCCTTCGACGGCCTGGTGGAGTTTCCGCGCATGGACCCGCGGCGCATCGGCCTGCCGGCACGCTGGCTGGCGCTGGGCGCGGCGTGGAAGCCCTACCCCGGCCGCGGCGGCGGGTTGCTGCACGGCGTGCAGCTCCAGGACACGGTCAGCGGCCGCACCGCGCGATGGGACTACGGCGAGCACGCCGTGGTGGAAGAGCACATCCTGGTGCCCAAGCCAGGGCGGGATGGCGAGCTCGATGCCTGGCTTCTGGGCACCGTGTACGACGCGCGACGGCAGGCCACGGTGCTGAACCTGCTGGATGCCGCCCACCTGGAAGACGGCCCGGTGGCCCAGGCGGTGCTGCCTTACAGCCTGCCGCTGGGCTTCCACGGCAACTTCACCCCCAGCTAGGGTCGGCCACGGCCGGCGCACGGGGCGCGGCCAGCCGACAATGGCGGATGGCCAAGACGATCTACACCTGCCGCGAGTGCGGGGGCACCAGCGCCAAGTGGCTGGGCCAGTGCCCGCACTGCAAGGCCTGGAACACGCTGGACGAAGGCATGGCCGAGGCCCCCTCGGCCACCAAGAACAACCGCTTCCAGTCGCTGGCCCGCAGCCAGCCGGTGGCCACGCTGAGTGAAATCGACGCCGCCGAGATCGCCCGAACGCCCACCGGTCAGGAAGAGCTCGATCGCGTGCTGGGCGGCGGCATCGTCGAAGGGGCGGTGGTGCTCATCGGTGGCGACCCGGGCATCGGCAAGAGCACACTGCTGCTGCAGGCCGTGGATGCCCTGTCGGCCCAGATGCCGGTGCTCTACGTCACGGGCGAGGAGAGCGGTGCGCAGATCGCCCTGCGGGCGCGCCGCCTGGGCCTCTCAGGCGCCCGGGTACGGGTGCTGGCCGAGATCCAGCTGCAGAAGATCGTCGCGGCCATCGAAACCGAGAACCCGTCCTTCTGCGTCATCGACTCCATCCAGACCGTCTACTCCGACGACCTGACCTCGGCGCCGGGCTCGGTGGCGCAGGTGCGCGAGTGTGCCGCGCAGCTCACGCGGCTGGCCAAGACGCGCGGCTGCACCGTGGTGCTGGTGGGCCACGTCACCAAGGAAGGCGCCCTGGCCGGCCCGCGCGTGCTGGAGCACATCGTCGACACGGTGCTGTACTTCGAGGGCGACACGCACTCCAGCTTCCGCCTGGTGCGCGCCATCAAGAACCGCTTCGGCGCCGTCAATGAGATCGGCGTGTTCGCCATGACCGAGCGTGGCCTGAAGGGTGTGAGCAACCCGAGTGCGATCTTCCTGTCCACCCACGGCGAGCCGGTGCCGGGCTCGTGCGTGATGGTCACGCTGGAGGGCACTCGGCCGCTGCTGGTGGAGATCCAGGCCCTGGTGGACGGCGGCGGAGGCAGCCCCAGGCGCCTGTCGGTGGGTCTGGACCGCGACCGCCTGGCCATGCTGCTGGCCGTGCTGCACCGGCACGCAGGCGTGTCCTGCATGGACCAGGACGTGTTCGTCAATGCCGTGGGCGGCGTGCGCATCGGCGAGCCCGCGGCTGACCTGGCCGTGCTGCTGGCCATCCAGGGCAGCCTGCGCGGGCGGGCCCTGCCGCGAGGCTTCTTCGCCTTTGGCGAGGTGGGGCTGGCCGGCGAGGTGCGGCCCGCCCCGCGCGGCCAGGAACGGCTGCGCGAGGCGGCCAAGCTGGGCTTCAGCGTGGCCGTGGTGCCCAAGGGCAATGCGCCGAAGAAGGCCATCGAGGGCCTGGCGGTGCACCCGGTGGAGCGGATCGAAGAGGCGATTCAGGTGGTGCGCGAGCTCGGCTAGTCGCTCGAATCGGCGGCTTGCACAAGCAGTCGTGCGCCCACGCACAAGTGCGGCCACGGCCCTTCTCCTACCCTCCGATGGTGCGGTGCAGCAAGGCGGGCGTGGTGTCAGCCGGCTCGCGTCGCTTCCACAGGAGCCTCGGACCATGCAACACCTTACCTCCCCGGCCGGACGCCATCTCTGGCGTCGTGCCACGCCACTCTCACGCTGCAGCGCCGCTGGCGTCGCAGCCCTCGGCCTGTCGGCCCTTGCGCTGACGGCCACGACGGCCCATGCCGAGGCCGCCAAGCCACCGGCCGAGTGCGCCGCGCTGCAGGCCAAGTACCCTCAGTTCAAGGGCAAGTCGCTGGTCAACGCGATCAACCCGCACACCCCTGGCTACGAGACCATCGACCCCAAGGACCCTAACAAGTACATCGGCTTCGACATCGACCTGGGTGAGAGCATCGGCGCCTGCCTGGGCTTCAGCCTCAGCTACAAGCCGGTCACTTTCGCGGCGCTGCTGACCACGCTTCAGGCAGGCCAGGCCGACATCGTGATCTCCGACATCTATGCGACCGAAGAGCGCGCCAAGGCGGCCGACTTCATCACCTATTCGAAGGTCTTCGATGGCGTGCTGGTGGCCAAGGGCAACCCGAAGAAGATCACCGGCATCAATCCCTCCATGTGCGGCACGGTGGCTGCCGAGAACACCGGCTATGTCGAAGTGCCGTTGATCCAGGCCCTGGCGCCCCAGTGCAAGGCGGCCGGAAAGCCTGAACCCGAGATCCAGCTCTACGACAACAACCAAAACTGCATCCAGGCCATCCTGGCCGGTCGCGCCGACACCTACGTCAACGACGTCAACACGGTCGACAGCGCCGTCAAGGCCTATCCGGACAAGCTGGAGAAGGCGACCGCGGTCACGATTCCCTACTCCGTGGGTATCGCCGTGCCCAAGGGCAAGACCGACTTCCGCGACGCGGTCATGGCTGCACTCATCGCCCTGCAGAAGGCCGGCATCCATGCCGACCTGCTGAAGAAGAACGGCCTGCCGGTCGACAACCTCGAGGCCCCGAAGCTGCTCGTGGTCAAGTGATGGAGCTGTTCCTCCACTACCTCACGCTGCCCTACCTGGTTCAGGGCGTCGTCTTTACGCTTGCCGCCACCGGCATCGGGCTGGCGGGCGGGGTGGTGGTGGGACTGCTGCTGGCGGCCATGCAGTTGAGCCGATTCAAGCCGCTGGCAGCCTGCGCCCGCGGCTACGCGGTGATCTTCCGCGGCACCCCCCTGGTGCTGCAACTGGTCTTCGTCTACGACGCCTTGCCGCACATCGGCATCAGGCTGCCGGGGCTGCTCGCTGCCGGCGTGGCGCTGGCGGCCAACGAGGCCACCTTCATCGCCGAGATGTTCCGCGCCGGCGTGGTGGGGGTGGACCGTGGCCAGGTTCTCGCGGGCCAGGCGCTGGGCATGACGCCCCGCGTGCTGATGCAGCGCATCGTCGCGCCGCAGGCTTTGCGCTCGATGATTCCCGCGGCGGGCAACGAGGCGGTCAGCACACTGAAGAACTCCTCTCTCGCCTCGGTCATCGCGGTGCAGGAACTCACGCTTCGCAGCACGCAGCTCGCGTCATCGACCTTCGACTTCTTTTCGATCTTCTTCGCCTCGGGCTTGCTGTATCTGGTGCTGACCGGCGCCATCAGCATGGTGCAACTGGCGCTGGAAGCGCGCTTCGACCTGGATCGGCAGACGACGCTGCGCGGGCTGGCGCGATGGTTGCCGTGGCGCCGCGCCGCGCCGCCGGCCGCGGCCGCCGTCGTGCCCGTAGCCGTGGCCGCAGAGGCCACGGCGCCTGAAGCTGATCAGATAGTGCCGCTCGTGTCGGCATCACCCGCTTTGCAGGCGGCCAGCCGCGCGGCCCGGGCCGCGCGGCTGGCGCAAGCGGCTGTCGCCCTGCGCATCAATGGTGTGTCCAAGGCCTATGGCCCTCATCCGGTGCTCCAGGACTTGAGCCTCACGGTCCAGGCCGGCGAGGTGGTTGCGCTGCTCGGCCCGAGCGGCTCGGGCAAGAGCACGCTGTTGCGTTGCATCAACCACCTCGAGAGCTGGGACGCCGGGCAGGTCCATGTGGGCGGCCACCGCCTGGGCTACCGCCCTGATGGCCAACTGATGACCCCCCGCGATCTGGCCCGCGAGCGCGGACGCCTGGGCGTGGGCATGCTGTTCCAGCAGTTCAATCTGTTCGCCCACCTCAGCGCGCGCGAGAATGTGGCAGGCCCACTGCGCTGGGTGCACGGCTGGTCGGCCAAGGATGCCGACCTGCGGGCGCTGGAGCTGCTCGGCCGGGTCGGCCTGGCTCATCGGGTCGACGCCTTGCCGCGACACCTGTCCGGAGGCCAGCAGCAGCGCGTGGCCATCGCCAGGGCACTGGCGCCAGGGCCCAGCGTGCTGCTCCTGGACGAGCCCACTTCGGCACTCGACCCCGAGCTGGTCAACGAGGTACTGGATGTGATCCGGCGCCTGGCAGTCGAGGAAGGCTTGACGATGGTCATCTCGACCCACCAACTGCGCTTTGCCGCCGAGGTGGCCGATCGCGTGGTCTTTCTGTCCGGAGGACGCATCGTCGAAAGCGGGCCGGCGCTGGAAGTCCTGCAGCACCCGCAGCACCGTGAGACCGCCCGCTTCCTGCGCGTGATGTCGGCCGACGTGTTGCCGACCCCTTCGACCCCCGCGGCCGTGCAAGCCCCGCCTGCCAAGGACTCAAGATGAAGCACCACACCCTGCCCGTTTCCGCCAAGACCGTTCATTGGGGCTACTTCAGCAAAGCCGTCGCGCCGTCGGTCGTCGTCAGTTCCGGCGACCGCGTCACCATCGAGACGCTCACCCACCATGCCAACGACGATCACGAACGCATGGTCGCCGGCGACCCTGGTGCCGAGTCGGTGTTCGCATGGACGCGCGAACACAAGGGCGTGTCGCGGCGCGGCGCCGGCGCCGTGACCGGGCCTTTCAAGCTCGGCGAAGGCGAAGGCCTCGGCGTGCATTTGTTGACCGGCCCGGTGGTCGTCGAAGGGGCCGAGCCCGGCGACGTGCTGGAGGTGCGCATCCTGGACGTGCGCCCTCGGCCCAGTTGCAACCATTGCTACGCGGGCCGCTGCTTCGGCTCCAACGCTGCCGCATCCTGGGGCTTCCACTACCGCGATCTGATCGAGGAGCCCAAGCCCCGCGAGGTGGTGACGATCTTCGAACTCGACACCTCGGGCGAGCCTTTTGCACGGGCGGTCTACAACTACGTGTGGACACCGCAGACCGACCCCGATGGCGTGGTGCACGCCACGATCGACTACCCCGGTGTGCGTGTCGACCACACGTTGGTGAAGCGGCGGGAGGACATCCTGCGCAACGTCAAGGTGCCGGCCCGCCTGCACTTCGGCACGATGGGTCTCGCGCCATCGGAGTCCGACTTCGTCAGCTCCATCCCGCCCAGCTACACCGGCGGCAACATCGACGATTGGCGCATCGGCAAAGGCGCGCGAATGTACTACCCCGTGGCCGTGCCCGGCGCGTTCTTCTCGGTCGGTGATCCGCATGCCGCCCAGGGCGACAGCGAACTCGGCGGCACGGCCATCGAGACCTCGCTGACGGGCGACTTCGAGTTCATCCTGCACAAGCAGTCCGAGCTCGGCGGTACCCTTCTCGAAGGCCTGGACCACCCGTTGCTGGAGACCGACTCGCAATGGTCGGTCTACGGTTTCACATACCCCAATTACCTGGCAGCCCTGGGGCCCGACGCACAGACGCTCATCGCCGCCAAGTCAGCGCTCGACCCGGCCATGCGCGATGCCTTTCGCAAGCTGCGCCGGTTCCTCATGACGGTGCACCGCCTCAGCGAGGACGAGGCCATCGCGTTGTTGTCGGTCGCCGCGGATTTCGGCGTGACACAGGTGGTGGACGCGAACTGGGGCGTCCATGGTTCGATCCGAAAGAGCGTGTTCACGAACCCTTGACCGCCGCGCTGCCCCGCGGTGCCGCCCGGCCGGCAAACAAGGACTTGCGGATGACCGCGTGCACGCCCCAGTTGCCGTCCACCACCTGTGTCACACCAAAGTCGACGGCCACTGAAATCAGCGAAATGGCCTCGTCCTCGGTCAAGCCGATGGCGGTCATCAGGAAGCGCCGCGTCTTTCGGAAGGCATCGCGCATGGCCGGATCGAGCGACGACTTCTCGTAGATCGCGCTGCGCGCCTTCGCGCCGAATTCCTTCAGGTAGTCGGGGTGGCTGAAGCCGTGGATCACCCACTCGTCAGCGGTCTCGACCAAGGGGTAGTCAATGTCGGCGAAGGGTTCGTCGGTCAGATCCTTCGCCTTGTGAAGGACGATCTGGAAGACGCCCGTCAACGAGCACTCGATGGCGGTGCCGCACAGTTCGCTATCGCCCTGGGATGCATGCGGGTCGCCCACCGAGAGCAGCGCGCCGTCGACCCCCACGCGCAGGTACAGGGTGGCGCCTTTGGCGATGCGCCAGTTGTCCAGGTTGCCGCCAAAGCACGAGGGCGGTACGGAGTCGACGAGGCCGGTCTCGGCCGGTGCCACCGCGATCACGCCGAAGTGCGGGCGCACCGGGATGCTCACGCCCTGGAGCACGTCGTGGTTCTCGACGATCGACGCGCGATCGACCGGGATGCCCGGGTAGTCGATGGTCGGGTGCAGCACGCCATTCGGGTCGCGCTGCGGCGTCCAGCGAAAGTTGTACACGGCCTGGGCGCAGGCATGGCCCTGGCTGCAGTCGACTTCGTAGATGGTCACCACCTCGCGCTGCTTGGGCTCCTCGATCAGGTCGTCGTAGTGGAACCCCCACCAGGCGGCAGCGTTGCTGCCGAAGGCCCGACCCTCGTACTTGGCGCTGGCCGCCAGCCGCGGTGCCATGTCGAGGATGCGCACCTCCAGCACGTCGCCGGGCTGCGCATCGTTGACGTAGATGGGCCCGGTGCAGATGTGCACGCCGAAGCCTTCGCCGCTGCCGCGGCCGTAGATCGAGGCATCGGTGGGACCGGCGCCCCGCCGGTCCACGGCCTTGTGCTCGCGCGTCCAGTGAAACACGCTTTCGGCCCCGGAGTCGCCCTTGATCATGCGTTCATGGTCATCGTAGGCATGTTGGGTCAAGGTCTCGATCGTCACGATGTCGCCGGAGGCAATGGACAGCACGGGCGGAATCGAGCGGCCGAAGTAGCCCCAGTGAACGGTCTGCGCGGTGGCGGGCAGGTGGTGGTGGTGACCGGCTGCTGCGCCGTTGCCGCAGGGCGTGGCGGGCGGTGCCTGGGCGGCCGTGACGGTGGGGCTGTCGGGCACGGCGTGCGCATCGAGGGTTGCGGTGAAGGCCACCGGGTCCTGGGCCGGGGTCTCGAAGTAGCCCGACGGCCAGCCGCGCCGGATGCGCTTGCGCAGGGATTGCTGGCTGACCTCGTTGGCCTGCTGCCGGTATTGGCGCGGCGACATGCTGTAGCGGTCGCGGAAGCAGTGGCTGAAGTGCGCGGGGTCGTTGAACCCCCAGCGGTAGCAGATGTCCGAGATCGACAGGTGCCCGTACTGGCGGTTCGCCAGGTCGGCGCGGCACCGCTCCAGGCGGCGCTGGCGCACGTAGGTGGTGAAGGTCTGGCCAAGTCCCTCGAAGAGCTTCTGTACCAGGCGTTCGGAGACCCGTCCGTGGGCTGCGACAGCGGCCAGGGACAGTGCGGCGTCGCTCAGGTTGGCGTCGATGTAGAGACACAGTCGGCTCACCGTGGCAGCTTGCGTGCTGCTGATGGCTGGCGAGGCCGGACCCTGTCGAGCGGCCAGGCTCGTCGCAATGAACTCCGACAGCGCGGACTCGACCGGCGCGATGTCATCGTCGTCCAGCGTGTCGAAGGCGTCCGCCAAGGCGGTGAGCGTCCCCGCGAACATGCGACCCAGTCCCGCTCGGCCCGACAGGTGCCCCAAGGTGGAGGCTGGGCTACCGGGCAGCCGGGCTTTCAGGCTGCTGAGGGGCATCGACACCATGAATTGGCGAAAGCGGGAGCGGAAGTCCAGACCGGCCTGCGCCCTGGCCGGCCCGAAGACGATGTCGCCCGGGGCCAGTTCGATGCGCTGCCGACCATCGTGCAGGGACGCGTCTCCGCCCAGATGAAGGGCCAGCCAGACGCCATCGGCTTCGGTGCCCAGCCGCTGGATGGTCTGCGGCGACGAGTGGATGTGCGCCATGCCGACCCCGCGCCCCGTGCGGCCGGCGGTCAGGGTGCCGAAGAGGGGCGCCGCTTCCCGCGCCATTTCGGGTCGAAGGCAGTGCACCTGCAGGACATCGCGCCATGCGTGGGGCCGCTGGTGCACCGGATAGGAGTCGGTCGAGAACTGAACGCAGTGCACGGCGGTGCCTTCCTGGTGTTTGTCCAGGATGGGCAAGACACGTGCCACTCCTCGCGTGGGGAGGAGGCCCGCGCGGCGCGGCACCGGCTGATGGCATGGACGATCGCTACAGGCTTGTCAGGGCCAAGCCTCCCGTGACGGTGGCCGCAATCCCCAGGACGGCCAGCCCCACGGTGCGCCGCCGGTGCGTCATCAGCCACAGGCCCACCCCACTGAGCGACAGCGCGATCAGGCAGCCTGCCAGCGTATCCACCAGCAGGATCCAGGGCACCGTCATCCCTGTGCCCTTGTGCAGGTTGGTGAGGGTCGCCAGCACGCCGTTGTCGAGCGTGCGCACGCTGACCGAGCGCATGCCCGCCCAGGTCTCGGCCTGAACGCCATGCCGCGGCCCGCCGAAGGTGACCGTCCAATGCTCGGGTTGCATGAGGGGTGCCGTCCCGCCTGCATCGTCCTTCTCGGCCCAGGGTACCGGCCGCGCCGCTTCCACCTTCACCGCGGTGGCTGGCCCATCCAGTTTGAGCGTGCCCTGCAGCCACAAGGCCAGGGCCTGGGCACTGGCCGGTGCCGGCTCGGGCAGGGCGATCTGCGCGTTGCTGCGCCGCTGGGCCATGGACGGCAGCTTGAGCACCGCCCGGTGGTTCAGCCAGATACCGCTGAAGCCGAACAACAGCCCGAGCACCGCTCCCCAAAGGCCCAGCCAGCCGTGCGTCCTGCGCAGCCAAAGCACGGCCTTCGGGTTGGCCATCAGAAGTCCAGCGTCGCCGTCAGCAGCACGCTGCGCGCCGGCAGCACCGTCAGCAGGTCGGTGCCCAGGGGATTGGCGCTGCTGCTGTTGGTTGCCGGGCCGGCCACGGCGACGATGTTGTGGCGGTCCAGCAGGTTGTTCACGCCGAGCTGCAGTTTGGCGCTGCGGGCGAAGCTGAAGGGCTCGCGGATCGTGTAGTTCACGAACAGGTTGGTCAGCACCACGGGGTCGATGGTGAAGGCCTGGTGCGTGCCGTCCTTGCCGTCGTTGTACATCTTGCCCACGCGATTGACCGACAGGTTGGTGGACCAGGGGCCCGCCTTGTAGCTCAATCCCAGCGTCTCGGTGTTGGAAGGCGCGCCAGCCACCCACTGGCCGCTGATGGCGCCGCTGTCGTACTTCAGGCTGCCGGCCATGGCGTTGGCGTACACGCTGAAGCCCTGGCCGATGGCGAAGTTGCCTTCCACCTCCACGCCCTGCGTCACCTGGGTGCCGCTGAGCACGTAGCCGATGTTGCCATTGGCATCGGGCGGCAGGGCTGTGTAGGTACCGTCCAGCTTGGTGTGATAGACGTCGGCGGCCAGCGACAGGTCGGCCGATTGCCACACGGTGCCGAACTGCACGGTCTTGGTCTTGGTCGCCTTGGGCGGCGGCGAGACCTTGGCGTCCTTCACGTCGAAGATGCTGGTGCTGGGGATCTGGTCGCCTGCGGCGAGCTGCGCGTAGGCCGTCCAGTTGCGCCGGATCTCGTAGTGCACGTCCAGCGCCGGCAAGGTGTCGGTGTAGGTCTGCGCGTTGCGGATGAAGGGCTGGCCACCGGTGATCACGCCCGTGGAGGCGTTGTAGGTTCCGCCCAGCTGGCCGACCGCGCCGCCGTTGTCCTGCAGGTGCACGAAGTCCTGTCGGTAGCTGGCGAACTTGAGGCCCGGTGTGGCCGTCAGGCCCGGCGTCACCTTGAAGGCGTATTCCAGGTAGGGCTGGAAGGTGGTGGTGACGTAGGTCTCGGTGAAGTTGGGGCTGGGTCGGATGGCCCAGGTGCGCGGGTCGGCCGGGATCTGGTAGCGGCGGCTGTCGGCGCGGTCGAACCACAGGCCGGTTCGCAGGGTGCCCATGGCCGAGTCCTGGCTCACGCGCAGCAGGTTGCCGGCCGTGACGTAGGCGTTGAGCTTGTCCGTGCCGCTGGTGGCCGAGACAGTACCCGTGCTGTATTTCTGCGCGTTGTGGTACTGGTAGCGGTAGACCTTGTCTTCGAGCTTCCAGCCGCCGCCCAGGTCGGTGGCGATGCCCACGTAGGCGAAGCTGGTGTACAGGTCGTAGAAGTTGTAGCCGTAGTAGTCGCTGCGCGTGGGGTCGTCGGTCAGCAGCAGGTCGTAGGCGCCCTTGTTGACGTTGTCGCGCGTCACGCCCTTCAGGTTGGGCGTGTTGTTGCGCAGTTCCAGGTACGAGATGAAGCCCGTGAGCTGGGTGCCCGGTGCAATGGTCGTCTGGTACTTGGCCGACAGGGTCTTTCGGCGCTGGGCGTTGTAGGTCTCGTAGCCGTCGGATTCCAGCTGCTGCACGTTGACCAGCAGGCCTGACTTGCTGTCGCCGCCAAAGAGCCCCGTGTTGTGCTCCAGGCCCGCCACCTTCGTGCCCCACGAGCCCAGGGTGCCGCTGATGCTGGTGCGCTTCTCGTCCTCGATGACCCGCGATTGCAGGAACACCGAGCCGCCGAACGTCGCCTGCCCGATGCTGGCCGCCGTGCCGGGGCCGCGGTCGACCACCACGCCACCCAGCATGTTGGCCGGGAAGAAGGCCCATGAGTGGTGGCTCACGCCGTTGGTGTCGTTGAAGGGGATGCCGTCGAAGGCATAGACCATGTTGCTGTCGGACAGTCCGCGCAGCGTGATCTTGCTGTCACCCAGGCCCACGCCGTTGGGCGAGTAGCTGAAGGCGCCCGGCGTGTTGGCCACGATCTGGGTGTAGTCCGACAGCGGCGTCGTGGCGTTGCGGATGAACTCGTTGCCAACGACCGACAGGGCCGATCGGGCTTCCAGCGAACCTTGTGAGGGCGCGGTTTCCACCGCAGGGGCCGTCTTGCTGATCTTCCCGGTGATGACGACGGATTCGACGCCAGCAGCGGTCTGGGCGGTGCTGGGGGTGGCCAGGCACAGGGTGGCCAGGGCCGTGGCGAGGTGGGTGGCCAGCGGCGTGAGCGCCGGGCGTTGGGGCGTGCGGGTCATCGGATTCTCGATTGCTTGGGTGAAAGGCTTGGGCGCAGACAGCGCCAGGCCGCAGCCTGACCAGCGGCTGGGACACCCGTGTGAAAGTCGCGTGTCGTTGCGGCCCGCAGACATCCGCGTGGCGGGTCAGGGTCCAGTCAGCGGAACCGTGAGATAAGGCGTTTGCCTTTCAGCTGCCCGGCACCGTTGGTTCCATGCCCAGACCCCCTCAGCCTGCCACCCCACGCGCGTTTGAATCCCTGCTGCTGGCCGCTTGCATGGCGCTGGCCGCCTGCGCGCACCGCGCGGAAGCGCCCCCGCCCGGCCCGGCCCGGTCCTGGGTGCAGGCCGCCGCAGACGGGTCCTACAGCGTGCGGGCCATCGCACCGCCCGGGGCCTGCCCGACCGTGCGGTGGTCGGGCGGCCAGCTCGACATGGCGGTCCGCGTGGCGCCCGCCACCGTGCCGCCGCGGGTGGGTGTGGCCGATGCCAAACCGTCGGTCTTCGACCAGGCCACCTGCGAAGCGACCTTGCCCGCCGCACTGCGCGACGGCCGCGAACTGCGGGTGGGCGATGCCCGGCTGAGGGCCCCGATGGCCGAGATCCGCCACATCGTGCTGCTGGCCGACACGGGCTGCCGCATGAAGGCGGCCGACCAGGCCTTCCAGGATTGCAACGACCCGGCGCATTGGCCCCTGGCCGCGCTCTCGGCCAGCGCCGCCGCGCAGGCGCCGCAACTGGTGATCCACGTCGGCGACATTCACTACCGCGAAAGCCCGTGCCCGCCGGCCAGCGGCGGCTGCGCCGGCAGCCCCTGGGGCTATGGCCAGGACGTGTGGGACGCCGACTTCTTCGCACCGGTCGCGCCGCTGCTCGCCGCCGCGCCCTGGGTGTTCGTCCGCGGCAATCACGAGTCGTGTTCACGGGCCGGCGTGGGCTGGTTCCGCCACGTCGATGCCCGCCCGTGGTCGCCGAAGTCCTCTTGCCAGTCCCCCGCCGACGACGCCACCGGCGATTTCACCGAGCCCTATGCCGTGGCCCTGTCGGCCGATACCCAACTGATCGTCTTCGATTCAGCGGCCGTTGCCCGCAAGCCCTATGCGGCCGGTAGCGCGGCTGCGCAGCGCTTGGCGGCGATGCTCGCGCGGGCCGATGAACTGGCGCAGGCCAAGCCGCACAGCCTCTTCCTGAACCATCACCCGGTGCTGGGCTTTGCCGGCAGCGACGATGGCCAGCCCGGGCCGGGCAATGCAGCCCTGCAGGCGTTGATGGCGCAGCGCCACCCGGACCGCTTGTATGCCGATGGCGTGGACGCCGTGTTCAATGGGCATTACCACCTGTTCGAGGCGCTGGACTTCGCCAGCGGCCACCCCGCCACCTGGGTCACGGGCAACGGCAGCTCGGCCAGCGAAGGCCGGGTGGATCCCGCGGCTGCGTTGCGGGCCCAGCCCGCCCCCGGCGCCGTGGTGCAGGGCTTCGCCACGCAGCCGGGCTTCGGCTACACCACGCTGGACCGCGAGGCCGAGGGCTGGCGCCTGACCGAATGGAACGTGGCAGGCCAGGCGGTCCAGCGCTGCCGGCTGCAGGGCGCTCGCCTGGCCTGCGATTGACCGTGGCGGCCCTTCAGGCGTCAAACTTCTCGCGCAGGGCCTGCGTCAGCCCGTAGACCAGCCGATCCCACTCGTTGCCCAGCCGGTAGGCGTAGGTGGGCAGGCGCTGCGTCCAGTGGAACTTCCGGCTGCGCCCCGGCGGGGCGGCGATGGTCGAGGCGATGCGGTCGTCGTGGCCGCAGGGCGTGGGCGTGGCCAGCCGCACTTTCAGGCCGAAGCGCCAGCCCTGGTCGAAGACGTGGTCGTAGGGCAGGCTCATCGGCAGCAGGCCCTGCGCGTAGGCGGTGGCGGCGCGTCGGTTCATCAGGTAGGCGCTGGAACCGGTGCAGCGGCTGAGCATCACGGCCAGATGGTGTCCGTGGCCGAGGGCCAGCACCGGCACCGGCGTGCCGGAGTGCACCGCCGACAGTTTCACCACGTCCCACCGGTCGGCATGGGCCACCAGACTCTCCAGCACGCCGGGCAGTCCGGGATGCAGCAGCACATCGTCCTCCAGCACCAGCGCGAAGTCGGCCGTGCTCGCCAGGAACTGCCGCATCACCGCCACGTGCGACAGGTAACATCCCAGCTCGCCCGGTAGCGGCGTCATGCCGTGTTTGCGACGGTACGAAGGTTCGTCCAGCGCTGCACGCTGTTCGGGCGTCAGTTGCCCCGCGTCCACGGCCGAAAGCCGCGTGAACGGCAGCCGCAGGCCCTGCAACTGTTCCGTGATGCGCGCCAGTCGGTCGGGCGCCCTGTCGAGGTTGATCACCCATGTCTGAACGCGGCTCATTGCCTCCATTCTGCGCTGCCTCGGCCCGCCGGAGCCGCCCGTGATCAACGGGGCCTGGCTCGGTTGGGCGCTGGCTGTGGCGGCCGTGGCCGCGGGCTATGTGGCCTACGGCTGGCGCGGCGTGGTGCTGGCCTTGTCGGGGGTGGTGTTCTGGCTGCTGCTGCAGTTCAGCCGATCGCTGCGCGTGCTGCGGCAGGCGGCCGGCCGCCCGGTGGGCGCGGTGGCCAACGCGGTCATGCTGCAGGCCCGCCTGCACCCGGGCATGCGGCTGCCGGACATCCTCAAGATCACCCGCAGCCTGGGCCGCAAGGTGGCCGACGAGCCCGAAATCTTCGCCTGGACCGATGCCGGCGGCGACGCCGTTCGCGTCGAGTTGCGCGATGGCCGCGTCACCGCGTGGCAATTGCACCGGGCCGCCGAGCCGGCGGCGCCTAAAATCAGCCCCATCCCTTGAAGACACCAGGAGCACCCATGTCGATGTCCGACCGCGACGGCAAGATCTGGATGGACGGCCAGCTCGTCGAATGGCGCGATGCCAAGATCCACGTGCTCTCGCACACGCTGCACTACGGCTGCGGCGCCTTCGAGGGCGTGCGGGCCTACAACACGGCGCAGGGCACGGCCATCTTCCGCCTGTTCGAGCACACCGAGCGGCTGTTCAACAGCGCCAAGATCCTGCGCATGAAGATCCCCTTCACCCCGGCGCAGGTGATGGAAGCCCAGCGCGAGGTGGTGCGCGTCAACAAGCTCGAGAGCTGCTACCTGCGCCCGCTGGTGTGGATCGGCGACCAGAAGCTGGGCGTGAGCCCCAAGGGGAACACCATCCACCTGATGGTCGCGGCTTGGCCCTGGGGCGCCTACCTGGGCGAAGAGGGCATGAAGCGCGGCATCCGCGTGAAGACCAGCAGCTACACGCGCCACCACGTCAACATCACCATGACCCAGGCCAAGGCGGTGAGCAACTACACCAACTCGATCCTGGCCAACATGGAAGCCACCGACGAAGGCTACGACGAGGCCCTGCTGCTGGACCCGAGCGGCTTCGTCAGCGAAGGCGCCGGCGAGAACCTCTTCGTCATCAAGAAGGGCGTGGTCTACACGCCCGACCTGTCGGCCGGTGCGCTGAACGGCATCACCCGTGACACCATCCTGCACATCTGCAACGACCTCGGCCTGAAGCTGGTGGAAAAGCGCATCACGCGGGATGAGGTCTACATCTGCGACGAGGCCTTCTTCACCGGCACGGCGGCCGAGGTCACGCCCATCCGTGAACTCGACCGGATCGAGTTGGGCTCGGGTTCGCGCGGGCCCATCACGGAGCGCATCCAGACGGCCTTCTTCGACATCGTCAATGGCCGCAACCCCAAGTACGCCGAATGGCTGACGGCGGTCTGATCATGAGCGAACCCAAAGCCCTGGTGGAACTGGCCGCGGCCGACCTGGTCGGCCCGGGCGTCACCTTCTGCCCCAACCCGCGCATGCCCTTGTGGAGCAACCACCCGAAGGTCTACATCGACGTGGCGAGCACCGGCGAAGGCCGCTGTCCGTATTGCGGCACGGTCTACCGGCTGAAGGCCGGCGAGAAGCTGCCCGCTGCCCACTGAAGGCCCTGGGGCCCCGCGGCCCGGACCTCACTCCAGCACGTAGACCAGCGCGGTCCGGGCGGGCACGGTCAGCTTGCCGGTTGCGGTATCCCACCGCGCGCCCTCCACCGGGCGCCTGTCGGCGGCCTGCGCCGAGCGGTGCACCGGGTGCAGGACATAGCGGCGGCCGATCCCTTCCGGCACGGCGAGCGTGGCGGGCTCCAGGCCCGGGTTCAGCGCGTACAGCACCTCGGCAAAGCCCGCACCATCCAGGCCGCGGCCGTCCAGCTGGCCCACGATCAGGCCCGGCACCTGGGCCGGACCGGTGTTCAGGAAGCGCAGCCGCGCGGCCACCTCGTCGGCCGTGCGCAGCCTGAACAAGGTGCTGCTGGCGCGGATCTTCAGCAGGTCGAAGAAGGCATCGCGCGTGAAGCGGATCTCGGCCGGCCCGGGCTTGATGGCCGGGTCGGCCAGCAAGGGCTTCAAGGCCGGCCACAGGCTGCCGTTGTCGGCCTTGGGGGGCAGGCCACTGCCGAAGTGGTTGTCGGAAAAGGTCCAGTCCAGCCGATTGAACCAGTCGCCGCTGTCGTAGCTGTTGCGGTCCCCACTCTTGCTGCGCAGGCCTTCCACGCCAGCGTGGAAGTAGGCCAGGCCCTGGCTGAAGGCCGTCACGGCCAGCCCCAGCACCTGCACCCGGGCCCGCTCGGCGGCTGTCGTGGCCGGCGGCAGCTTGAGCACGTCGATGTCGAAGAGCGTCGGGTTGTCGTGGTTCTCGACGTAGTTCACCACTTCGTCGGGCTGGCTGGCGTAGCCGGCCGGCTTGTGGTCGTAGTCGATCCGGGCCAGCGTCTTCACGCTGCCGTCGTGGGTGGTCATGCGGTAGTTGCGCAGCGTGCCGGCCAGGCCCACGCGCACGCCATCGGTGGCTTGCAGAAGGGCTTCCCGGCCGGTCTCGCCGGCGGCCAGGGCGGCGGGGTTCGGGGCCAGGTGCAGGCCGTTGACCCAGCCCTGGCGGCGCAGGGTGGCTGCGGCGTCGTCGCAGCATCCGCCGCCGCGCACGGCATCGCGCCCGCGGTCGCTGAAGGTGGCGATGCCGCTGCCCGCCAGGGCGCCCTGCGCGGCCTGCACGAAGCGCTGGCCGTCGGCCACTTCGCCGAAGTTCCAGCCCTCGCCCAGCAGGTGGATATGCCGGCCCGTGGCGCGGTCCACCGCCTGTTGCAGCTGCTCCATCGCCGCGCGCGGCTGGTGGCCCATCAGGTCGAAGCGGAAACTGTCGATGCCGTAGTCGCGTGCCCACACCACGGCGGTGTCGATCATCAGGCGGGCCATCATGCGGTTCTCGGTGGCCGTGTTGGCGCAGCAGGTGCTGGTGGTGACGCGGCCCTGCAGGTCCAGCCTGTGGTAGTAGCCCGGCACGATGCGGTCGAGCACGGAGCGCGCGGCCTGCCCCGAGGCCGAGGTGTGGTTGTAGACCAGGTCCATGCCCACTCGCAGGCCCGTGCGGTGCAGGGCCTGCACCATCTGCCGGAACTCTCGGATGCGCACCGCGCCGGCCGTGGCGTCGCTGGCGTAGCTGCCTTCGGGGGCGCCGTAGTGCCAGGGGTCGTAGCCCCAGTTGAAGCAGTCGGTGGCGGCGGTGGCGGCGATGGTGGCCTGCTGGCTCTCGCTGTCCGGCGCGCCTTCGGGCGAGGGCGTGACGCAGCCGGTCTCAGGCACCGAGGCGAAATCGAAGACCGGCAGCAGGTGCAGATCGGTCACCCCGGCGCGCGCCAGCGCGGCCAGGTGCCGCATGCCGTCGGAGGCGGTGTCGGTGAAGGCGAGGTACTTGCCGCGGTGCGCGTCGGGCACCGTGCGGTCGCTGGCCGAGAAGTCGCGCAGGTGCAGCTCATAAATCACCATGTCGGTGGCGGCCTTCACGGTGGCAGGGTGGGGTTCCGTGCCCCAGCCTGCGGGCAGCGTGTCCGGCGCGTCCAGCCGGCCGATCCAGCTTCGGGCTGAATCGGCGCCCAGGCTCAGGGAGTAGGGGTCGGTCACCCGGTTGCGCACCCAGCCTGCACCTGCCGCGTGTACATCGACCAGAAAGGTGTACGAGCCGCCGCCGAGGTCGCGCGGCACGGTCTGTTGCCAGATGCCGGTGGCGGCATCGCGGTGCAGGCCCAGGCGGGTGCTCGCCGGGCGCTGGCTGTCGGGGTACAGGCACACCGAGACCTGCCGGGCCGTCGGCGCCCAGAGCCGGAAGGACGTGTGCCCCGAGGCCACCGCCACGCCCAGCGGTACGGCGGATGCGCGCTCGGCGTAGCGGTCGTCCAGCAGGCCGGCCATCTGCAGCGCGGTGCTGCGCAGCACCCGCCCGGCCGCGTCGAGTTGGGCCAGCAGCACCGGCTGCTGCAACCAGGGCAGGGGCAGCTCCTTCATCGTGGCAGGCAGGCGCAGGGTCACGCCCGTGCCGGCGTATGCAAAGCGCCGGACCAGGGCTGGCGGCAGCGCCGCTGCGCTGCGCGACATCGCCAGCCGGCCATCGAAGCCCGCGGGCGCGTGTCCCGCCTCGGCCGTACGGCCGGCGCTGGCCGACTTCAGCAGCACGAAGCGGCCTTCCGCCGCCACGCCGGGCCAGCGCAGCGTGCGGCGGTCGAGCCAGAGCGCGGCCGCCGTCTCGGGCCCGCCGGCCTGCAGGATGTGCGAGACCTCGGGCGCATCACAGTCTGCCAGCCCGGGCGCATGGGGGTGCGGATTCGCCCGGGCCGCCCCGGCGCCGGCCACGCTGGCCACCAGGGCCAGGGCGGTGATGAAGTTCAAGCGCATGCCAAACGGTAGCAAAACTACGGAATCCATGAGCCCGGACGATCCCTGTGCCGCGGCCATCTCGCGAGAAACCCCGGCTGCCGCGTGGGGGAAACCGTACTTAAACTACAGAGATGACGGCTCCCCATCTGCCCCATCCCGACATCAGCCCGGTACCCGTGGACGACCCCGGCAGCAGCTTGCCGCACGGCTGGGAGCGTGGCGCGGTGATGCAGATCTTCGTGCGCAGCTACCAGGACAGCAACGGCGACGGCATCGGCGACTTGCCGGGCCTCACGTCGCGGCTGGACTACCTGCAGGACCTGGGCGTGCAGGCACTGTGGCTGATGCCCATCACGCCCAGCCAGGACGGCGACCACGGTTACGCCGTCACCGACTACCGCGCCATCGAACCGGCCTACGGCACGATGGACGACTTCGACGAACTGCTGCGCCAGGCCCACGCGCGCGGCCTGGGCGTGATCCTGGACTGCGTGATCAACCACAGCGCGGCCCGCCACCCGCTGTTCCTGCACGCCAGCCACTCGCGCGGCAGCCCGTACCGTGACTGGTACGTGTGGGCCGACGAGGCGCCGCCGGGCTGGCAGGTCATGGGCGGCGACCCGTGGCGCCGCACGCCCACCGGCTGCTATTACGGCGGGTTTTCGGCGCACATGCCCGAATTCGACCTGCGCAAGCCCGAAGTGGTGGCCTTTCATGAAGACCACCAGCGTTTCTGGTTCAACCGGGGCGTGGACGGATTGCGCTTCGACGCCGTGGGCAACCTGTTCGAAAACGGCCCCGATGCCTGGGAATGCCAGCCCGAGAACTACGCGCTGATGGCCCGGATGCGCGCCCTGGCCGACCGCTACGAGCGCAGGCACATCGTGTGCGAAGCGCCGGGGGACCCACGGGGCTTCGGCGCCGCCGGCGGCGCGGCTTTTGCCTTCGACCTCAACGCCCACATCGTGAAGGCCGCGCAAGGCAATCTCGAGGCGGTTGAAAAAGTTTGTGCTTACTACATCGATGCGCACCACGGGATGGCGAGCTTCGCTTCCAACCACGACAGCTTCGCCGGCCGGCGGGTGTGGGACCAGCTGGGCGGCGACCTGCTCGCGTGCAAGCTGGTCGCCGCCACGACCTTGCTGCTGCCGGGCCAGCCTTACCTCTACTATGGGGAGGAGGTGGGCATGTCGGGGGCCCGCGGCCTGAGTGGCGATGCCGAACTGCGGGCGCCCATGAGTTGGGCCGCCGACCCGCAGCACGCAGGGTTCACCACCGGCCGGCCCTACCGCGCACTGGCGGCGAACGTCCACACCCACAACGTGGCCCGTGCGGCAGCCGACCCGGCCTCGTTGCTGGCGTTCTACAAGGCCATGATCGGGCTGCGCAAGCGGCGGCGCTCGATCGCGCGGGGTCGCTACGAATCGCCGTTCGTCGCCGGCCCGGTGATGGGCTTCCAGCGCTTCGAGGGCGACGAACGCACCCTGGTACTCATCCACTACGGCCGGGAGCGGGCCTCGGTGCGGGTGCCGGGCCTGAGCCGGGGTGCGCGCCTCGTACCGCTGCACCCGGCCGGTGCTGCTGCTTTGGCTCCGGCCGGCGGGCGGCTCGACCTGCCGCCCCGCTCGGTCCATGTGTACGAGGTGATCGGATGAGCATGACCCGCGTCCCTGCCATTGCCTGGGCGGCGCTGGCCTTGGCACTGCCGCGACAACCAGCTGCGGCGCAGCCTGCCGACCCCGCGCCCATCGACATCCGCCCCGTGGCCGCGAACGCCGCGCACAGTGCCTTGCCGGCCGGGTGGGAGCACGGTGCCTTCATGGAGATCTTCGTGCGGGCCTGGCGCGACACCGATGGCGATGGCATCGGCGACCTGCGCGGCGTGACGCAAAGCCTGGACTACCTGCGCGACCTGGGCATCCGCGGCATCTGGCTCATGCCCATCATGAAGAACGCCGACGGCGACCACGGCTACGCCACCACCGACCACCGCGCCATCGCCCCCGAATACGGCCGGCTTGCCGACTTCGACGAGCTCATCGCGCAGGCACACCGCCGCGGCATCGGCGTCATCATGGACTACGTGGTCAACCACAGCGCGGCGGCCAACCCCTTGTTCGTCGAAGCCCGCAAGGGGCCAGGCAACCCCTGGCGCGACTGGTATGTGTGGTCCGACACTGCGCCGCAGGGCTGGGACATCTGGGGCAAGGACCCCTGGTACCACGTGGGCGGCCAGCCCTGGCTGTTCACCGGCGAGGTCAAGGACCTGCCCAAGCCCCCGGCCGGCGCCCGCGACTTCTACTTCGGCACCTTCGGGCCCGACATGCCCGACTTCAACCTGCGCAACCCGGACGTGGTGGCCTACCACCGCAGCAGCCTGCGCTTCTGGCTCAACCGCGGGCTGGACGGCTACCGGCTCGACGCCGTGCCGCACCTGATCGAAAACGATGCCGTGCACTGGAACGACCAGCCCGAGAGCCGGGCGCTCACCAAGTCGCTGCAGGACCTGATCAAGTCCTACCCGAACCGCATGGTGGTCTGCGAGGCCACGGCCGAGCCGCAGGCCTACGGCGACCCGGCCGTCTGCGGCGGGGCCTTCGCCTTCGGCTACGTGCACCACATCGTGCAGGCGGCGCGGGGCGACGTGGCCTCGGTGCGGCGAGTGGCGGACTACTACCTCACCGCCCGCCCCACGATGGCCACCTTCCTGTCCAACCACGACATCTTCGCGGGCCCGCGGCTGTGGGACCAGGTGGCGGGCGACGAGGCGCGCTACAAGGTCGCCGCGGCCACCTACCTGCTGCAGCCGGGCACGCCCTTCATCTACTACGGCGAGGAAATCGGCCAGGCCGGCGTGCCGGGCCTGCGCGGCGACTTCCCCATCCGCAGCCCGATGAGCTGGACGGCCGACCCGTTGCGTGCAGGGTTCACCACCGGCAGCCCGTTCCGGCCCGTCTCGCCCAACGCGGCCACCCACAACGTGCAGGCCGAGGTGGGCGATCCGCACTCGATCCATCGCTTCTACAAGGCCATGATCGGCCTGCGCAACGCCTGGCCTTCGATCGCTCGCGGCGGCTACGAGGCGGCGTTCGCCGAGGGTGCCGTGGCGGGCTGGCAGCGGCGCTGGGGCCTCGAGCGTACGGCGGTCGTGATCAACTACGGGACTGCCGGCGCGGAAACCCGCGTTCCCGGCCTGCCGCCCGGCGCGCGGCTCAGGCCCGTCTGGCCCGTGGATGCCGCCGCGGCCCGTGCCGACGGCGACGGGCAGGCTCGCTTGTGGATGGCGCCGCTGTCGGTGCGTGTCTTTGCGATCCAACCTTGAGGGCAGGCGACTTGTAGTTTTGCTACGTCTGCCGATCCGTGGATACCCCGAACTGGTGCTAACTCCTTGATTTCAATGGGTTCGTCAGCGGCGTCCGGGGCTCTTCCGGATTGTTGGGTGATGGGCGGCCTTGTATATTGTCTACAGCCTGGGCCGTCGGCTCGGCAGGAACCCCAGGAGCCCCCGTGGCCGATGTCAAGCTAACCGGTGTCGGCAAGTCCTACGGCGACGTGAAGATCCTGCGCGGTATCGACCTGGACATCCGCGATGGCGAATTCATGGTCTTCGTGGGCCCGAGCGGCTGCGGCAAGAGCACCCTGCTGCGCACCATCGCCGGGCTGGAAGAAATCACCGAAGGCGAACTGCGCATCGGAGGCCGCGTCGTCAACGACGTGCCGCCGGCCGAGCGCGGCATCGCCATGGTCTTCCAGTCCTACGCGCTGTACCCGCACATGGATCTGTACGACAACATGGCCTTCGGGCTGAAGCTGGCCAAGGTGCCCAAGGACGAGATCGACCGCTCGGTGCAGCAGGCCGCGAAGATCCTTCACATCGAGCACCTGCTGCAGCGCAAGCCCAAGGACCTGTCGGGCGGGCAACGTCAGCGCGTGGCCATCGGCCGCGCCATCGTGCGCAAGCCCGAGGTGTTCCTGTTCGACGAGCCGCTGTCCAACCTGGACACCGCCCTGCGCGTGAAGATGCGCTACGAATTCGCCAAGCTGCACGAGCAGTTCAAGGCCACGATGGTCTACGTCACCCACGACCAGGTCGAGGCCATGACCCTGGCCGACCGCATCGTGGTGCTGCAGGCCGGCCGGGTGGAGCAGGTGGGCGCGCCCATGGCCCTGTACGAGCATCCTTGCAACCTCTTCGTGGCGGGCTTCATCGGCAGCCCCGGCATGAACTTCATCGACGCCGTGGTGGTCGAGGCCCGCTCAACCGGGGCGTCCGTCCGGCTCGGCGGCGGCGAGCTCATCCACTGCGCGGTCGACGCCTCCGCAGCAATGGCTGGCGACAAGGTCAGGCTGGGCGTGCGCCCCGAGCACCTGCGTGCCGGCGTGGACGACAACGCGCTGCAGACCATGGTGACCTTCGTCGAGTCGCTGGGCAGCATGACCTATGCCTATTGCGGCAACCCCGGCGTGGAAGACGTCATCACCTGCGCGGTCGAAGGTGACCGCCCGATCGAAGGCGGGCAGGCGCTGGCCCTGTCGGTGCCACCCGAGAAGACCTACCTCTTCGATGCGGAAGGCCGTGCCTTCCCCCGCCTGCGGGCGGCCGGGCACCGGCATGCGGCTTGACGGCCTTGGGCGGTGGCGCGTGTTCGCACTGGCCGTGGCGGGGCTCGCCTTGGCGGGGGCCAGCGAGCCGGCGCGACCGCAGCAGGGCACGGCCAGCCCGCTGCGCCTGCTGATCTGGATCAACGGCGACAAGGGCTACAACGGCCTGCAGAAGGTGGGTGATGCCTTCGCCGCCGAGTCGGGCGTGCAGGTGGTGGTGCAGCACCCCGAGGGCGCGCCCGACAAGTTCGGCTCGGCGGCCGCCGCCGGCAAGGGCCCGGACATCTTCTGCTGGCCGCACGACCGCGTGGGCGAGTGGGCCCGCTCCGGCCTGATCGTGCCGGTGAAGCCGCCCGCGCGCATCAAGGCCGAGATCGAAGACAGCGCCTGGCGGGCCTTTACCTACAAGGGGCAGATCTGGGGCTACCCGCTGTCCATCGAATCCATCGGGCTCATCTACAACAAGGCCCTGGTGCGCACGCCGCCGGCCACCTTCGACGAGGTCATCGCGCTGGACGATCAGCTCAAGGCCCAGGGCAAGGCCGCGATCCTGTGGAGCTACAACCAGTCCTTCTTCAGCTGGGCGCTGCTGTCGGGTCCGGGCGGCTACGTGTTCGCCCGGCGCCCCGACGGTGAACTCGACCCCCGGCAGGTCGGCGTGAACAACGCCGGCGCCGTGACCGGCGCCCGGATGCTCGAGCGCCTGGTCAAGGAAGGCCACATGCCCAAGGGCGCCCGCTACTCCGAGATGGAAGCCGCCTTCAACCGCGGCCAGGTCGCCATGATGATCAGCGGGCCCTGGGCCTGGGACAACGCGAAGAAGAGCGGCATCGACTTCGGCGTGGCGCCCATACCGGCCGTGGTGCCCGGGCACCCGAGCAAGACTTTCGTGGGCGTGCTGGGCTGCACCATCGCATCGCCCAGCAAGCTCAAGGACGTGGCGCGCGAGTTCATCGAGAACCACCTGCTGAAGGTCGAGAGCCTGAAGACCATCTCCGCCGACGTGGCGCTGGGCACGCCGGCCAACAAGGCCTACTTCCGCGAGCTGAGCAGCGACCCCCGCATCGTGGCCACCATGGCCAATGCGCAGAGCGGCGAGCCCATCCCCAACATCCCCGAGATGGGCAAGTTCTTTCCCGCGATGGACGCCGCGCTGGAGGCCATCACCAACGGCCGCCAGAGCCCGCAGGAAGCTCTCGACGGCGCAGCCGCCCGCATGAAATGAGGCCTCCGAAGCGCGGGCTCCAGTGGACGATCGTTGCGGTGGCGGCGCTGGCGCTGCTGTGGCTCGTGTTCGCGCTGATGAGCGCCGGACAGGCGCTGGCCGCGGTGGGTGCGGCGGCCTTCGGTGCTACGGCCCTGTACGTCTATGGCGTGGCGCGCACGGTGGCCTGGAAATACCTGTACCCGGGTGTGGCGGGCATGCTGCTGTTCGTGGCCTTTCCGCTGCTCTACACGGTGCAGATCGCCTTCACCAACTACTCGTCGAGCAACCTGCTCGACCGCTCCCGGGCGCGGGCCTACCTGCTGGACCAGACGGTGGCCAACGAGGCGCGCTCGCGCCCCTTCACGCTGCATGCCGAGGGCGCGGCCTGGCGCCTGTTGCTCGGGCCGCACGAAGGCGACGCGGGTGAGCCGCTGGTTTCGGCGCCGCTGAAGCTGGATGGCACGCCCGCCCCTGCCCCGGTGGCGATGCAAGCCCTGGGCACCCTGTCGCTCGGCGCGCCGCTGGGCTTGCGCGGCATCATCGGCCACCGCGACGCGCTGGCCGCGCTGCGCCTGCAACTGCCGGATGGCAGCGTCATCCGCTACGCCGGCCTGCGTGAGTTCGGGCCCATCGAGCCTCTGTGGAAGGAGGGCCCCGACGGTTCGCTCACGCAGCAGTTGACCGGCGTGCGATTCAAACCCAACCCCGACACCGGCTTCTACGAGACCGTCGAGGGCGAGCGCCTGCAGCCCGGCTTCAAGGTCGGCATCGGCCTGGCCAACTACGCCCGCATGCTGCTGGATGCCGATTTCCGCAGCCCTTTCCTGAGCATCTTCATCTGGACGGTGCTGTTCTCGGGATTGACGGTGCTGTTCAGCACGGCGCTGGGCATGACCCTGGCCGTCCTGCTGGAGTGGCAGAACCTGAAATTCCGCGGCCTGTATCGCACGCTGCTGTTCCTGCCCTATGCCGTGCCGGGCTTCATCAGCATCCTGGTGTTCAAAGGCCTGTTCAACCAGAACTTCGGCGAGATCAATGCGATCCTGGACGCCGTCTTCGGCGTGCGGCCGGCCTGGTTTGCCGACCCGCTGCTGGCCAAGGCGATGCTGATCATCGTCAACACCTGGCTGGGTTACCCGTACATCATGATCCTGTGCACGGGCCTCATCAAGGCCATCCCGGCCGACCTGTACGAGGCCAGTGCCATCGCCGGCGCCAAGCCGCTGACCAACTTCCTGAAGATCACCGCGCCGCTCATCGCGCGGCCGCTCACGCCGCTGCTCATCAGCGCCTTCGCCTTCAATTTCAACAACTTCGTGCTCATCAGCCTGCTCACCGACGGCCGGCCCGACTACCTCAACACCAAGCTGCCGGCCGGCACAACCGACATCCTGGTGAGCTACACCTACCGCATCGCCTTCACCGACAACGGCCAGAACTTCGGCCTGGCCGCGGCCATCAACACCCTGGTATTCGTCATGGTGGCGGTGATGGCGCTGGTGCAATTGAAGATCACCCAACGCTCGGAAGGGAGGCGCTGACGCCATGGCCATCGTTACCGGCAAAGGGGCCCGCTGGCGCGTCGTGGCGGCGCACGTGGCCCTGTGCGCCTTGCTCGTGCTGACGCTGTTCCCGCTGCTGGCGGTGGTCAGCATCAGCCTGCGGCCGGGCAACTTCGCCACCGGCTCGCTCATTCCTTCGACGATCAGCTTCGAGCACTGGCAGCTGGCCCTGGGCATCCCCTACACGCAGCCCGACGGGGTGGTGGTCAAGCCGCCGTTTCCGGTGCTGCTGTGGCTGTGGAACAGCATCAAGGTGGCCACGCTTTCGGCCCTGCTCATCGTGGCCATCAGCACCACGGCGGCCTATGCCTTTGCACGCCTGAACTTCGTGCGCAAGAGCTGGGTGCTCAACAGCATGCTGGTGCTGCAGATGTTCCCCGTGGCCGTGGCGCTGGTGGCCATCTACGCCATCTTCGAAGGCATCGGCACCCGGCTGCCCTGGCTGGGCGTGGAGACGCACGCCGGGCTGATCCTGGCCTACCTGGGGGGCGTGGCCATGCACGTCTGGACCATCAAGGGCTACTTCGAAAGCATCCCGCAGGAGATCGAGGAGAACGCCAAGGTGGACGGCGCCACGCACTGGCAGGCCTTCCGCCTGGTGCTGCTGCCCATGGCCGTGCCGATCCTGATGGTGGTCTTCGTGCTGGCCTTCATCGGCACCATCATCGAGTACCCCGTGGCCAGCGTGCTGCTGCGCGAAGAGCCCAACCTCACGCTGGCCGTGGGCAGCAAGTTCTACCTGTACGAGCAGAAGTACCTGTGGGGCGATTTCGCCGCGGCGGCGGTGTTGAGCGGCTTGCCGATCACCTTGGTGTTCCTGCTGGCCCAGCGCTGGATCGTCTCGGGCCTGACGGCCGGCGGTGTGAAGGGATGAATCGATGAAGGCGTTGCTCGCTGCGGCCTGCGCCGCCATGCTGGCGGCCCAGGCGCAGGGACAGACCATGGTCGACTACGCGAATGCCACCGACAAGGCCCTCGCCGGCGTCTTCGAAGCGCGCGAGCAGGACTGGCGAAATGGCGCGGTGAGCTACCAGGTGCTGGTCGACCGCTTCGCGCCCCCGGCCGACCGCGCCGCCAAGCGCTCGCTGTACCCACCGCCCAAGGTGCTGCGCAACTGGGACGAGCTGCCCAAGGCCGGCGCCTACCTGAAGGACGCCAAGGTCTGGAGCCACGAAGTGGATTTCTGGGGCGGCGACCTGCCAAGCCTGAAGAGCAGGCTCGACTACGTGCAGCAACTCGGCGTGGACGTGCTCTACCTCAACCCCATCCACCTGGCCTACACCAACCACAAGTACGACGCGCTGGACTACCAGCAGGTATCACCCGAATACGGCACGCGGGACGATGTGAAGCAGCTGGCGGCCGAGCTGCACCGCCGTGGCATGAAGCTGGTGCTGGACGGCGTGTTCAACCACATGGGCCGCAAGGCGCCCGTGTTCCAGCAGGCCGAGGCCGATGTGAAGAGCCCCTACCGCGATTGGTTCGTCTTCGGGCCGCAGTACGCCGGTGGCGCGCGCGGCTGGGCGAACGTCGAGAACCTGCCCGAGCTCAATCTGGAGAACCCGAAGGTGCGCGAGTACATCTACGGCGGCCGCGACTCGGTGGTGCGCAGCTGGCTGCGCGACGGCATCGACGGCTGGCGGCTGGACGTGGCCTATGACATCGGATTCGCCTTTCTCGCCGAGCTGACCCAGGCCGCCCATGCCGAGAAGCCCGGCTCGCTGGTGGTGGGCGAGATCGCCAACTACCCGGCACAGTGGTACCCCTCGGTAGACGGGGTGCTGCAATTCACCCTGCGCCAGATCCTGCTGGGCACGGCCGCCGGCCGCATCGAGGCTGCCTCTGCCAGCCGCATGATCACCCGCATGATCGTCGACGCCGGCATCGAGAACATGCTCAAGAGCTGGGTCTACCTGGACAACCACGACACCGAGCGGCTGGCCACCGTGCTGCCCGACGAACCCGCTCGCCGGCTCGCCCAGGTGCTGCAGTTCACGCTGCCCGGTGCGCCCAACCTGTACTACGGCACCGAGCTCGACATGGCCGGCGGCGCCGACCCGGCGATGCGTGCCCCCATGCGCTGGGACCTGGTGCGCGACGACCACCCCCCGCTGGCCTTCAACCGCCAGCTGCTCGCCATGCACCGCCAGCAGCGTGCCCTGCGCGTGGGCAACTACCGCACCGCCGAGGCCACGCGCCTCATCGCCTTCGAGCGCTATACCGACCGCGTGGCCGACAGCGTCATCGTGCTGGTCAACCCCGCTGCCTCGCCCGTGACCGAGACGGTCCTGCTCACCGATTCCAAGCTGATGGACGGCGGCCGCCTGATCGACCTGCTGGGCCCCGCCGAGCAGCCGCCCATCCGGGTCTGGTCCTCGCTGCTCCATGTGACGCTGCCGGCCCACGGCTTTCGCGTGCTCAAGCCCGACCTGGCACCGCCCGGCGGCTACACGCACTACAAGCGCGTGCAGTGACGCGACGTGCATGGGTCATCCGCCCCGGTGCTCACGCGGCGTGCGCCCGTAGCGGACGCGGAATTCCGCATTGAAGTGCGACATCGTGCGGTAGCCGCAGGCTTGCGCCACGGACCCGATCGGCTGGCCCGATTGCTTGAGCAGCACGCAGGCCTGGCTGCACCGGACGTCATTGAGGTAGGCCGACCAGGTCTTGCCCGTTTCGCGCCTGAAGAAGCGGCTGAAGGCCGCCGGCGACACGTGGGCCACGCGGGCAGCCGACTGCGGACTCAGGTCTTCGTGCAGATGTCGGTGGACCCAGTCGATGACCCGGTCGATGCGGCGCTCGGAGCCCACCGGCCCACCACTGCGCAGCGCGCTGGTTGCCAACGGTCGCAGGTCGCCCGGATGCAGCCATAGGCAGCGCAGGATGCCCAGCAAACCGCCCAGCCGGGCCAGCGCGTCGGCCTCGCGCATGGCCACCAGCGTCTCGGTGACGGCCGCATGGCAGGCGCCTCCGATGGCCAGGCCGCGGCCCGCTTGTTCGGCCAGGGGCCGCAGGGCCGTGAGTTCAGGCAGCAGGGGTTGCTCCAACAGGGCGAGCGGAAACTGCACCACGGTCACCTGCCCCGGCAAGCCACCCTCGGCCCCTGTGCTGAGCCAGGCGTGGGGCACCAGCGGACCCAGCAGCACCAGATCGCCGCCGGCAAAGGGCGCCGCGCTATCGCCCACGAAGCGCACCCCGGCGCCTTGCTCGATCCACGTCAGTTCCAGCTGCAGGTGGCGGTGCCGCGGACCTGCAAAGCCCGGCGTCTCGAAACGGAGGAACCGGAAGGCGCGGTCCGGGTGGGTGACGTGCTCTTCGTTGACCCGCATGCGTCCATTCTGGCGACTTGCGGGCCATCCGGGTGTCGAAATCGGTCATTCGAGGCTTGGCGCCCGTGCCCGCCAGCGGCCACACTGCCGATCCATCGCAAGACCCCGCAAGCGCCTGCCAGGCCGCGCCCGATGAAGCCCGAATCCGAAGCCTGGTGGCGCGGTGCCACCCTCTACCAGATCTATCCCCGCAGCTTTGCCGACAGCAACGCCGACGGTATCGGCGACCTGGCCGGCATCATGGCCCGCCTGCCGTACGTGGCCAGCCTGGGCGTGGACGGGGTGTGGCTCTCGCCGTTCTTCCCGTCGCCCATGCGCGACTTCGGCTATGACGTGACCGACCACTGCGGCGTGGACCCGATGTTCGGCACCTTGGCCGACTTCGACGCGCTGGTGGCCCGCGCGCATGCGCTGAACCTGAAGGTCGTCATCGACCAGGTGTGGTCGCACACCGCCATCGAGCACCCGTGGTTCCAGTCCAGCCGCCGGGGGCCCGAAGACCCTTTCGCGGACTGGTACGTGTGGGCCGATGCCAAGGACGATGGCAGCCCGCCCAGCAACTGGCAAAGCTGGATGGGCTGCGCCACCTGGACCTGGGAGCCGCGCAGGAAGCAGTACTACCTGCACAACTTCCTGCCGCAAATGCCCGACCTGAACTTCCACAACCCGGCCGTGCAGGAGGCGGTGCTGGCCATCGCCCGCTTCTGGCTGGACCGTGGCGTCGACGGCTTTCGCCTCGACACCGCCAACTATTACTGCCACGACCGCAGCTTCACCGACAACCCGCCCCAGCCGCCCGAGCGCCGCGGCGAGCTGCCGGCGGCCATGCAGCAGCACCTGAACAACGTGTGCCAGCCCGAGACCCTGCCCTTCCTGGAGCGGTTGCGCACGGCCATGGACGGCTACCCGGAGCGCTTCGCGGTGGCCGAGATCGGCTCGGCGCGCAATCTCGAGCGCATGGTGGAGTACACCCGGGGCAGCGACCGTCTGCACACCGCGTACTCCTTCCTGCTGCTGGGCCCGCGCCCCACGCCGGCTGCGCTGGCCGAGATGATGGTCCACTGGCAGCAGGGCGAGGCCGCGACCGCCTGGCCTTCGTGGGCCGTGTCCAACCACGATGTGCCGCGGGTGGCCACCCGCTGGGGCCGCGGTGACCCGGTGCGCGCCCGCCAGCACCTGGCCCTGCTGGCCTGCCTGCGCGGCACGGTCTTCCTATACCAGGGCGAGGAACTCGGCCTGCCGCAAAGCGAGGTGCCCTTCGAGCATCTGCAGGACCCCTTCGGCAAGGCGCACTGGCCGCGCGACAAGGGGCGGGACGGGTGCCGCACCCCCATGCCCTGGCAGGCGGCAGCTCCCGCGGCGGGTTTCACCACGGGCGTGCCGTGGCTGCCGGCCGATGCGGCCCACGCCGCCCTGGCGGTGGATGCGCAGGAAGCCGACCCCGGCTCGACGCTGCACCTGAGCCGCCGCCTCATGGCCCTTCGACGGTGCCATGCGGCGCTGCGGCTCGGGGCCTTCGAGTCGCGCCATGCCGACGAGTCCCTGTTGGTCTTCGAGCGCTGCGGCGACGCAAGCCGGGTGCTGTGCGCCTTCAACCTGGGCGACGCCGCTTCGGCCTTCCCGCTGGGGTTCGACCCCCGCGGCCAGGACGAGGCGCTGTGGCTCCACGGCGCCCGTATCGATGGCCGCCGTCTGTTGCTGCCGCCCGGCGCGGCCTGCATCCTTCCGCTCCCACCCGAGGACCGATGTCGATGATCGATATCCACAGCCCCTACCCGCTGAGCCCGGGGCAGATCGCACAGTTCGAACGCGAGGGCTTCATCAAGCTCAAGCAGGTGCTGTCGCCCGAGGCGCTGGCGCACTATGGGTCCGAGATCACCCGCCTGACCCTGGCGCTCAACACCCAGGACCGGCCGCTGTCCGAGCGCAGCACCTACGACCGCGCCTTCCTGCAGGTGATGAACCTGTGGGAGCACAGCGCCCGCGTGCGCGAGTTCGTGTTCGGCCCGCGACTGGGCCGCATCGCGGCGCAGTTGATGCGCGTGTCGGGCGTGCGCCTGTACCACGACCAGAGCCTGTACAAGGAGCCGGGCGGCGGCATCACCCCGGCGCATGCCGACCAGACCTACTGGCCGCTGGACAGCGACCGCACCGTCACGGCGTGGGTCCCCTTGCAGGCCGTTCCGCGAGAGCTCGGCCCGCTGGCCTTCTATGCCGGCAGCCAGCACGTGCCCTTCGGCCGCGACCTGGGCATCGGCGACGAGAGCGAACGGCAGATCACGGCCCACATGGAAGCGCACGGCTTCGAAATCGTGGACGAGCCCTATGACCTCGGCGAGCTCAGCTTCCACGGTGGCTGGACCTTCCACAAGGCCGGGCCCAACCGCAGCGACCAACCCCGCTCGGTGATGACGATCATCTACATGGACCACCAGATGAAGCTCGGTGCGTGCACCAGCGACATCCAGCGCAACGACGCGGCCCAGTGGTGTCCGGGCGCCCGGGTGGGCGAGGTGATCGACACGCCGAAGAACCCGGTCGTCTACCGGTCCTCCATGGGCTGATCCCCGGGGTGAGCCGCAACGTGACCCGCAACCTGGCCGCCCGCGCGATGACAGCGGCGGCTTGCGTGCTGGCCATCGCCATGCCATGGGTGGCCCGCGCCGCCCCCGGGGACCTGACCCGCTGGGTCGATCCCTTCATCGGCACCGATGGCACCGGCCACGTCCTGCCGGGCGCCACGCGGCCTTTCGGCATGGTCGCTCCGAGCCCCGACAACGCGGGCGGGGGTTGGGACTACACCTCCGGCTATCAGTACCGCGCAACGCGGATCCTGGGATTTTCGAACACCCACATGAGCGGCACCGGCATCCCCGACCTGGGCGATGTGCTGTTGCAGCCGGCATCGGGCAGGCTCTGGGACGTGCACACGCAGGACTTCGCCAGCACCTACGACAAACGCACCGAGCAGGCACACCCCGGCAGCTATGCGGTCACCCTGCACCCGCACGGCGTGCGGGTGGAACTCACCGCCACGCAGCGGGTGGCCCTGCACCGCTACACCTTCAGGCGCCCGGGGGCGGCGCAGGTGCTGGTGGACCTGCAGCATGGCCTGCAGTACGGCCAGGCCCCGCGGGTCGTGGCGGCCGAGGTGCACACCGACGCCGCCGGCGAAATCAGCGGCACGCTGCAGGTGAAGGGGTGGACCGAGCGGCAGGTCTCGTTCGTGCTGCGCTTCGACCGGCCCGTGGTGCGCGTGCGGACACTGCCGGCGCGGCCGGGCGACAAGGCGCCCCGGCTGCTGCTGGACTTCGAGCTGGGGCGCCAGCCGGTGCTGCAGGCCCGGGTGGCCTTGTCGACCGTGGACGTGGCCGGTGCCCGCGCCAACTTGCTCGAGGCTGCGGCCCTGCCGTTCGACCGCGTGCGCGACGACGCGCGAGCCGAATGGAACGGGCTGCTCTCACGCGCCCGGATCGAAGCGCCAGACCGCTTCAAGCGCATCTTCTACTCCGCGCTGTACCGCTGTTTCATGCACCCCAGCGACATCGCCGACGCGGACGGCCGTGTGCGCGGCCCCACCGGGGTCGTCATCCAGGCCCCGGGCGGGCGCTACTACAGCACGCTGAGCCTGTGGGACACCTTTCGCGGCCTGCACCCCCTGCTGACGCTGCTGGTGCCCGAGCGTGTCGATGGCTTCGTCCAGACCCTGATCGCTCACCAGCAGGCCCAGGGCTACCTGCCCCTTTGGACGGCCTGGGGCCGAGAGACCCACACGATGATCGGCAACCCGGCGCTTCCGGTCATCGCGGATGCCGTGGCCAAGGGCTTCAGGGGTTTCGACCGTGGGCAGGCCCTGCAGGCCATGCTGCAGACCGCCACGGCCGAGCGGCCCCGAGCCCCGTCCTGGGCGCAGCACGGCTGGTCACTGCTGGATCAGCACGGCTACCTGCCTTTCGACCTGGCGGACGGTGAGGCCGTGAGCAAGACGCTGGAATACGCCATCGGCGACGATGCCGTGGCCCGCGTGGCCCGCGCCGCGGGGCGCACCGACCTGGCCGATCGGTTTTCGCACCGCGCGCAGTCCTGGCGGCTGCTGTGGGACGAGGCCTCGCAGATGATGCGCGGCAAGGACAGCCAGGGCCGCTGGCGCACGCCCTTCGATCCGTTGGAACCCACCAGCCCCCTGAACAACCCCGGCGACTACACCGAAGCCAACGCCTGGCAGTACACCCTGGCGCCGGCCCTGCACGACCCGCAGGGCCTGGTCGCGCAGATGGGCGGGCCGCGGCCCTTCGAGGCCTGGCTGGACCGCTTCTTCACCGTGCAGGCGCCGGGGGACAACAAGCACCTCGGGCAAGAGGCCCTGATCGGCCAGTACGCGCACGGCAACGAGCCCAGCCACCATGCCGCCTACCTCTACGCCTTCACCGAGGCCCCGTGGAAAGGCCACGCCCTGATCGGGCGGATCGTCCGGGACTTCTACGGCAACCGCCCCGACGGCATCACCGGCAACGACGATTGCGGTCAGATGAGTGCCTGGCTGGTCCTGTCCACCCTCGGTTTCTACCCGGTGGTAGTGAGCAGCGGCGAGGTGGTGCTGGGCGCCCCGCAGGTGCGGTTCGCGCGGCTGCAACTGGCCGGCGGGCACGTGTTGCGCATCCGCGCGGAGGGCTTCGGCCCCGGGCACACCTGGGCCTCGCGGGCCACGCTCGACGGCGTGGCGCTCGACCCCGTGGCCGTGCGCCATGCCGACCTGCTTCGTGGTGGCGAACTGGTCTTCACGCTGAAGCCCCCCCGGGGTTTCCACCCGGGCCCTGGACACTCGGCGGGCCGCCGTGCCGCTACCATTGCCGGGCCCGTTACCCGACGGGCTGGAGACTGAGCATGCCAGCTGCCACCAGGGCCGCCCTTGTCGTGGGCGCAGGCGACGCCACCGGCGGCGCCATCGCGCGCCGCTTCGCCCGCGAGGGCTACACCGCCTGCGTCACGCGCCGCACGGCCGATGCGCTGCAGCCGCTGGTCGAGCGCATCCGCGCCGAGGGTGGGCAGGCCGTCGGCTACGGCTCGGACGCACGCGACGAGGCCGCCGTCACGGCCCTGGTGGCGCAGATCGAGCGTGAGGTCGGTCCCATCGAGGTGGCCGTCTTCAACATCGGCGCCAACGTGCGCTTCAACGTGGCCGACACCACCGAGCGCGTATACCGCAAGGTCTGGGAGATGGGCGCGCTGGCGGGCTTCCTGATGGGTCGCGAGGTGGCCAAGGTGATGCTCCCGCGCGGCCGCGGCACGATCCTCTTCACCGGCGCCACGGCCAGCCTGCGCGGCTCGGCGGGTTTCTCGGCCTTCGCCGGCGCCAAGCATGCCCTGCGGGCCCTGGCGCAGAGCATGGCGCGCGAACTCGGGCCGCAGGGCGTCCACGTGGCGCACATCGTGATCGACGGCGCCATCGACACCCGCTTCATCGCCGAGAACTTCCCCGCCCGCTATGCCCTGAAGGACCGCGCCGGCATCCTCGAACCGGACCACATCGCAGACAACTACTGGCACCTGCACCAGCAGCCCCGCAGCGCCTGGACGCACGAGCTGGACCTGCGGCCCTGGATGGAAGCTTTCTGAAGGAGCCGCCGCGTCATGAACAGCCCGCATCCACCGCGCATCGAGTTCTATTTCGATTTCGGCAGCCCCACCACCTACCTGGCGCACACCCAGCTTCCGGCCATCGCGGCCGCGACCGGGGCCGAACTGGTCTGGCGCCCGATGCTGCTGGGCGGCGTGTTCAAGGCCACGGGCAACGCCAGCCCCGTGAGCGTGCCGGCCAAGGGCGCCTGGATGGGCCAGGACATCGCGCGCTGGGCCGCCCGCTATGGCGTGCCCTTCCGTTTCAACCCGCACTTTCCGATCAACACCCTGACATTGATGCGTGGCGCGGCGGGCCTGCAGCTGCGCCACCCCGAGCTGTTCAAGCCCTACGCCGATGCCGTCTTCGAGGCGATGTGGGTGCACCCTCGCAACCTGGGCGAACCGTCAGAAGTGGGCGCGGTTCTGGCGCCACTGGGCATCGAGCCTGAAGCCTTCATGGCCCTGGTGTCCGACCCGGCGGTCAAGGCTGCGCTGGTGGCCGCCACCGAAGAAGCGGTGGCGCGGGGCGTGTTCGGTGCGCCGACGTGCTTCGTCGGCACCGAGATGCACTTCGGCCAGGACCGGCTGGACTTCGTGCGCCAGGCGTGCCTCAGACGCTGAAGGGACGCTGTGCCAGGAACGGCGCGGCCGGGCCCAGCGTGTACAGGTTGGGCGTCTGCGAGGCCGGCATCGCCGCGCGGATGCGGGCGTGGAAGCTGGCGTAGTCGCCACTGAAGGTGCCGCGGTCCCATGCCTTGAGCAGCTGCTCGGTGAAAGCGCCGTTGTGGTCGCCGTCCATCGAGGTCTGGTTGTCCTGGCAGCCCGAGATCAGCAGCACCGCCGGGGCGAATCGGCCCACGAGTTTCGTGGCCTCGGCAGCCGAGCCCACTTGCGCCAGGGCAGCGTCGGGGTCGGTGTAGGACTTGGTCGCGGCCTTGGCGGCCTCGGCCTGGAGCTTGTCGTAGAAGGCCTTGTGGGCGGCGTAGACCCGGCGGCCCACGGCGTCGGGCATGAGGCGCGGCCGCTGGCCGGGCGGCGGCGGCGGGGGTGCCATCTCTCGCGTGATCGTGCCACTGTGGCAGCTGTCGGACAGCACCAGCACGCGTACGCCTTCGGCGAAGCCGCTGAGCTCGACATACAGTTCGTCGTCGATCAGCTGGCCGTCGTAAAGGCACCAGGTCTCGTCCTTCTGGTCCTCTTCGTCGCCGTTGGTATCGGGCACCTGCCCGCCGTGGCCGGAGTAGCTGATGAAGCACAGGTCCCCGGCTTTCAGCGCCTTGGCGGCGCGCCGCAGGGCGGCCAGCACCGCCGCACGCGTGGCCTTCTTGGTCAGCAGCACGGTGGGTGTCATGCCCTGGCTGCGGGCCAGTGCGGCCATGTCGTTGGCGTCGAACTCACAGGCTGCCAGCGGACCGTCCCACCCGGCGTAGGCCGCGGCGCTGACGCCGTTCAGACCGATGTGCAGGGAAAGCGCCCGCGGCTTGGGCGTTGCAGTCTTGGTGGCCGTGGGCATGGCGGGCTCCTTGGGGTGGGTCGTCCGTGGATCGGGCTTCTAGATGTCCAGCTTGTCGAGATCGGCGCCGGTGCGTTGCAGCCACAATTTCAGGCGCTGGCGATCCAGCAGGCCCAGCCCGCCGCCGCCGGTGTTCATCGCGGCCCAGAAGCTGGCGCCTTCGGCATCCAGCTTCTGCAGCAGCGCGTCTGGCAGCTTGCGCAGCCGCAGCGTGCTGGCGCCCTGGGCTTGTGCGCGCTCGATCAGGCCCGAGGCGGTGAGCTGCTCGAAGCGGTCGCCGCGTACCTCGTTGAGCACCAGCACCAGCGGCAGCACGGCGCCCGGGCCGTCGAGCCAGCGCGCCAGCAACTGCACCGAGTCATGGCCGGCATCCATCACGTGCCAGTAATGCAGCGTCACGCCCAGGCCGCCCGCCAGTTCGGCCACGCCGGCTTCGTCCAGCCATCGGGTGAGCGAGGCCTGCGTCTGCGCGGCCAGGTCCACCAGCACCCGCCGTGCCGGGTCGGCCACGGCCGCCTCGATCACCGGGTCCAGGCTGTCGTGCGCGTCCAGCGGCATGGGCGCGGCGTAGTCGGCGTAAAAGCGCAGCAGCGCACCGTGCGAGCGGTCGGTGTCGAAGCCGATGAAGGGCTGCTGGCGGTCGATGAAGTGCTGGGCCAGCACGCGGGCCAGCAGCGACTTGCCGACGCCACCTTTCTCGCCGCCGATGAAGTGGATGTGACTCATGCTGGGGTCTGTGCTGCAGATGGAGGGCCGACGATCCTATCGCACGGCCTGCGTGGAGCCCGTCGCGCGCCACTTTGCGAGCCGCGTGCGCGCTGCAGCCACCTCGGTGTCCACGCCAGCCTGCGCATCGGCCCAGCGCGGAGCGACCAGCACATCGGGCGCCACGCCCGCATCGGGTGGGTCACCCGGTGCGAAGTGGGCCAGCAGCGGGATCTCCACGCCCACGCCCGAGGCCGGCAGCGGGGCTTGCCCCAGCAGCAGGCCGGGCGACAAGGCCCAGGTGGCCGCAAGGCGGCGGGCAAGCAGCATGGATCGAGACCTCCGACGATGCAGATACGAGCCCCTGCGCGTTGCGCCGAAGCCACCGCCGCAATGTACCGTCCGGGGCATGACCGCCCACCCCGTGCGCATCCGGCTGTTCGCCCTGGCCTGGCCCCTGTTCCTGGAACTGCTGCTGGGCATCTCGGTCGGCGTGGTGGGCACGGCGCTCGCCGCGCGCTTGTCGGACACGGCCGGTGGCGCCTTTGCGCTGGCCAACCACATCACCGGCATGCTCTTCATCCTGTTCCGCGTGGTGGGTGCTGGCGTGGGCGTGGTGGTGTCTCAGAATCTGGGCGCCGGCCGGCGTGCTGCAGCCGATGCGGTGGCCCGTGCGGTGCTGGGCGCGAGCAGCTGGATCGGGGGCCTGACGGCCTTGGCCTCGCTCTTGGGCGCGCGGGCGCTGCTGCACCTGCTGCAAGCCCCGGCCGAGGTGCTGCCCCTGGCCACGCCGCTGCTCTATGCCTTGGCCCCGGCCCTGTTGCTGGATGCCTGGAATGCGTCGATGGCCAGCGTGATGCGCGCCCACCTGCGGTCCCGCGACACGCTGGCGGTGATGCTGGTCATGCACGCCGTCCACCTGCTGCTGGCGGTGCCGCTGATGCTGGGCGTGGGTACCTGGCCGGGACTGGGCCTGCCCGGCTTTGCGCTGGCGTTGGTGGTGGCGCGCTGCACGGCGCTGGCCCTGCACCTTTCGCTGTGGCGCAGCCGGCTGGCGCTGGTTCCACGGGCCGCGGACTGGTGGAGCCTGCCCCGTACGGAGTTGGCGGCCGTGGCGCACATCGGCCTGCCTGGCGCGGCCGAGAACATGGCCTACCGGCTGGCCTTCATGGTCAGCGTGGCGGTGGCCGGCGGCCTGGGCGCGCGCGCGCTGGCCACCCAGGCCTATGCCCAGCAGGTGATCGGCCTGGTGCTGTTGTTCGGCCTGTCCACCGGCCTGTCTGCCGAGACCCTGGTGGGCCACCTGGTGGGCGCCGGGCAGCTGCGCCAGGCCCATGAACTGGTGCGCCGGGTGCTGGCACGCGGCCTGGCGGTGAGCGTGGCCGTGGCCTGCAGTGCAGCCCTGGCGGGCCCCTGGCTGCTGAGGGTCTTCACTTCCGACCCCGGGATCATCCACGACGCCACCGTGCTGCTGTGGCTGACGGTGCTGCTGGAGCCCGGGCGCACCTTCAACATCGTCGTCATCAACGCCCTGCGGGCGGCCGGCGATGCCCGATTCCCGGTGCTGGCGGGTGCGGCCAGCATGCTCGTCGTGCTGGCCGGTGGCAGCTGGCTGTTGGGCAGCGACGCGGGGCTGGGGTGGGGCCTGCCGGGCCTGTGGATCGCCTATGCGGCCGATGAATGGCTGCGCGGCCTGATCATGTGGCGCCGCTGGGCCACGCTGGCCTGGGTGCCGCATGCCCGCGCGAGCCGCCGGCGGCTGGGCGCCGCAGCCCTGCCATGAGCCTGCAGCAGGCCCCTCAGGCGATGCGTGCGGCGCGCATCGGCCACCAGCGCCCATGCCCCTGTGCAAGCCAGGAGCAAGGGCTTCATGCGGCCTCCACGTGCCAGCCCCACCCCGGCAGCGCCTGCCCGGCCACCGAGCGCGGCTCGGGCCCCAGGTTCACGGCCACCTGCAGCCCGCGGCCTTGGGCCTGCCGCTGGAAGGCCACGGCCGCCTCGTCCCCGGTCGCCAGCCAGGCCAGGGAGCCCCCCGCCAGTCCGTTGGCCAGCGCCGGGTGCGAGCGCTTGAGGTGCATCAGCCGTGTACAGAGTTCCTGCTCGGCCCGCGTGGACCAGTCGATGGCGTCCTTGTCGAAGAAGGCCAGCTGGCGATTCAGGCCGGCTTCCTGGCCGCCGTACAGCAGCGGCATGCCGGGCAAGGTAGCGGCCAGCACCGCCATGCCTTGCCAGGCCGGGCCGAAGAGGCTCGCGTCGCTGCCCTGCCAGCTGTTGCTGTCGTGGTTGGCCGTGAAGGTCATGCGGTAGGCATCCGCCGGGTACAGAGCCTGCCGGCGCTCCCACCAGGCATGAAGGTCGCTCGCGCGGCCCTGGCCGCGGGCGATCTTCTTCAAGACATCGAAGAGCGTCCAGTCGTAGCTCATGTCGAAGGCCCGCCGGTGGAGCTCGGGTGCGTCGGACTCGGCCAGCATGAACATGGGCTTGATGCGGTCCAGCGCGGTGCGGGCCTGCTCCCAGAAGGGCGTGGGCACGAGGCTGGCCACGTCGCAGCGAAAGCCGTCGATGTCGGCTTCGCGCACCCAGTGCGCCATGGCGTCCATCATTGCGGGCCACAGGGTGGGGCGGCCGTAGTCCAGGCCGATCACGTCCCACCAGTATTCGGGCTCGGCCTCGGGGCTGGGCCGGTAGGTGTAGGGGTGGATCTCGCCTTGCGCGTTGCGCTGGTACCACTCGGGGTGCTGGTGCACCCAGGCGTGGTCCCAGGCGGTGTGGTTGGCGACCCAGTCGATGATCACCTTCAGGCCCAGCGCGTGGGCCTTGTCCACCACGCGGCGGAAGTCGGCCGCGGTGCCGAACTCGGGGTTCACCGCGGTGTAGTCGCGGATGGAGTAGTAGCTGCCCAGCGTGCCCTTGCGGTTCTTCACGCCGATGGGCTGGATGGGCATGAACCACAGGATGCCCACGCCCAGCGCCTGCAGGCGCGGCAGGTGGGCCTCGAACGCGGCCAGCGTGCCCTCGGGCGTGAACTGGCGCACGTTGACTTCGTAGATGCTGGCCTGGCGCGACCAGTCGGCGTGGTGCAGGAGGGGTGCGGTCATCGTCGGGTGCGGTTAGGGAAGGAACAGAGGCCCGGCGCATGGCTTTGGCCTCTCCACGGTGACCCACACGACGGCGGCACGCAACGCCTTGTGCCGGGCCTCGCCACTATGATGGGCGATGGTCATGAGCATGGCGCATTGGCTCGGCGAAGGCGGGCGATTCTTCAACCCCCATGCCGTGGTGCGGGAGGTGCCGCTGATGGCCGGCGCGCACTGCGTGGTGATCGACAATGCGCTGGCCGACCCCGCCGCCATGCGCCTGTGGGCTGCCACGCAGCCCTTTCTGCCGCCGGTCGGTTACCCGTATCCCGGCCTGGTGAGCGAGGTGCCCCAGGATCTCTCCCAGCGCGTGGCCGAGTGTTTCGCCGCCCATGCCCGCAGCGCGCTTCAGGGGCGACGCACGCTGGATGTCGCGGTGCGCCTGTCGCTCATCACCACGCCGCCCGCGGAGCTCGCCCCCGTCCAGTGGCTGTGCCATCGCGACCGCTTCGTGCACGGTCGCCCCGACATCCTTTTTGCCGCCGGGGTGCTGTACCTCTTCGAAGACCCGGCGCTGGGCGGCACGAGCTTCTACCGGCCCCGCAAGCCGCCCGCCGAGACCGAGCAACTGGTGGCCGACAGCCAGGCGCTGGATGCCCATGCCTTCAGCGCCCGCCATGGCTGGCAGCCCGGGTACATGAACGGGAGCAACGCCCACTTCGAACGCGTGGCGCAGGTGCCGGCTGCGTGGAACCGCATGATCTTCTACGACGGCGGGCTGTTTCATTCCGCCGATGTCGGCGAGCCGGCGCGCATGAGCGCCGACGCCCTGCAGGGGCGGCTGACCCTCAACAGCTTCATCACCTGCCGCAAGGCTGCGACCTGAGCGCCCGCGGCGGACGTTCCTGCACCCATCAGCAGTCGTCGACGACTGCCTTGCTGGCGCCGGAGATCTGCGCCTTGCAGCGGTCCGAAGCGCGGGCCTGGTCGCGCAAGGCCTGCTCCTTCATGCGCTTGGCCTCCTGCTCGCGGGCGGCGGCGAACTTCTTCGCGTTGTCCAGGTCGGCTTCCAGGCCGGGTGCCGCCTTCGGCCGCTCGATGGTGGCGCTGCGGTCGGTGCCCACCTTCAGGAAAGTGTAGAAGATCTCCTTGGCGCCGCTGGGCCACACCGCGGTGACGTCCGGCGTGCGGATGTTGTCGGTCTTGCCGTCGCTCTGGTAGGTGCGGGTCACCGGGGCCGTGCCGATGGGCTGGCCGCCCTCGAACAAGGTCGCGCCCTCGGGACTGGTGGTGTAGGTGAGCATGGCCGAGGTCGGCGGTGGGCCGCCGGCGCAGGCGGCCAGGCCCATGACGGCGGCCAGTGCCGCCAGGCGGAGCATCGGGGTCAGTCGGTGCATCGGGGCGATCGACGAGGTCATGGACGGGTTGATCGACGGCTTGATGGACATTGGGTTCTCCCCAAAGTGGCTAGGCGGCCATGCGGCCGGGTGCGGCGCAGTTATCGGCGATGAAGCGGCTGTGCGTGGGCATGACTTCCACGCAGGCCTGGATCACGCCTTCCACTTCGGCCAGGTACTCGGCAATCTCGGCTTCGGTCCGCAGGCCGGCCAGCGGGTGGCTCGACGCGGGCTGGATGCGCTGCCCGTGCAGCACCTGCAGCCAGCTCAGCTTGGTGAACAACTCATTGCCTTCGCGGACCACGCGGCCATGGGCCTTGAACAGCGCGATGCGCTCGGCCAGGCTCTGCGGGATCTCCATCTCGCGGCAGTAATTCCAGAACGGCGAATCGGTGCGCTCGGTGGCCTTGTAGTGCAGGATGATGAAGTCCCGCACCCACTCGTACTCCTGGCTCATGATGCGGTTGTACTGGTCGCGGTCGGCGGCGGCGAAGTCGGGCCCCGGGAACATCGTCAGCAGGTGCGCGATGCCCATTTGCACGAGGTGGATGCTGGTGGATTCCAGCGGCTCGATGAAGCCGCAGGCCAGGCCGATGGACACCACGTTCTTGTTCCACGCCTTCTTGCGCTTGCCCGTGACGAAGCGGATGGGCCGCGGGTCGGCCAGCGGGGCGCCATCCAGGTTGCCCAGCAGCACGGCCGTGGCTTCGTCTTCGCTGATGTACTTGCTGGAGAACACGTGGCCGTTGCCGATGCGGTGCTGCAGCGGAATGCGCCACTGCCAGCCCGCCTGCCGGGCCGTGGAGCGCGTGTAGGGCGTGATCTCCTTGACCGATGCGCAGGGGACGGCCACCGCGCGGTCGCAGGGCAGCCAGTGCGACCAGTCTTCGTAGCCGGTCTTCAGCGCCCCTTCGATCAGCAGGGCGCGGAAGCCCGAGCAGTCGATGAAGAGCTCGCCCTCGATGCGCTGGCCCGACTGCAGCATGACCGAGGTGACGTGGCCATCGCCTTCGCGCGTGGCCACCTCGGTGATCTTGCCTTCGATGCGCTGCACGCCCCGCGCTTCGCTGTAGCCGCGCAGGAACTTGGCATACAGCGAGGCATCGAAATGAAAGGCGTAAGCGATCTGCGACAGCGGCGAATTGGGCAGGTCCATGCGGGGCCGCATGAATCGGTTCTGCGCACACGCCGCGGTGTTGATGGAGTAGTTCTCCAGCGGCCCGGCCTTGCCGGCCTGGTGCATCTTCAGCCAGTACTGGTGGAAGTCGACCGTGGCGTTTTCCTGCCCGATCACGCCGAAGCCATGGATGTAGCGGTCGCCGAGCCGGGCCCAGTTGACGAACTCGATGCCGAGCTTGAAGGATCCCTGCGTCTGCTTGACGAACTCGTCTTCGTCGAAGTCGAGCAGCCGGTTGAACAGCGAGATCATCGGGATGGTGGCCTCGCCCACGCCGATGGTTCCGATGTCGTCCGACTCCACCAGCGTGATCGGGTACTGCCCCTGGAGCACCTTCGCCAGGGCCGCTGCGGTCATCCAGCCGGATGTGCCGCCGCCGATGATCACCACGCGCAATTGCTGCTTCGTATCCATGACGGTGGAAGGTGTGAGGCGTTGCCGGTAGAACGATTATGGGCAGGCACCCGGTCGGCTTGGCAAGCCCAAAATGAAAAGCCCCTCACCGACGGGCGTCGGCAAAGGGCTCGGAGCGCTCGGGCCCTTACTGCAGCTTGTAGCTCAGCTTGAAGCCGTAGCTCGCACCGGTGTTGTTCTCGGTGTTGAGAGAGCCATCGGCCTTCAGTTCGCGGTAGGTCGGCTTGTTCAGGTTGTTGCCTTCGACGCGGAAGCCCAGGCCCTTCAGCGGACCTTCCTGGAACTCGTAGCCGATCTGCGCCGACACCCAGGAAGAGCCCTGGATGTTGATCAGCGCCGGGTAGCCCCCCACCGTGGTGTTGGTGACGCTGCCGACGTAATCGGAGCGGTAGTTGTCGGCCACGAAGGCGCTGAATCCATTGCGTTCGTAGTACAGCACCAGCTTGGCGTTCAGCTTGGACAGGCCAGGCAGCGGCATGCTCAAGCCGCCGCTGGGCACCTGCTGGTTGGGGTTCAGGCCGATCAGGTTGGGCAGCACGACCGAGCTCATCGTGTTGGAGTAACTGGTCTCGATGCCGAAGCCGTTGAGCATCGGGGTCATCAGGTTGAACGGCAAGGACGCCGCCAGCTCGATGCCCTTCAAGTCCCCGCCGGTGCCGTTCAAGGTGGTGGTGAAGGTGCCGATCGTGCCGCCCGGCGGTACCGTCAGGCCCAGCGACTGCGCGTAGGACGCGAAGTCGAAGGCGGTGTTGGTGGCCGGCGTGATGTAGGTGTCCAGCTTCTTGTAGAACGCCGCCGCGCTGAAGTAGGCCTTGTTGCTGACGTACTTTTCATACGACAGGTCCAGCGCCGTGGCCTTGAAGGGCTTGAGGTTCGGGTTGCCCGCCGAGCCGACGAAGCGGCCGAAGGTGGCATTGGACGCATTGGTGTCCACCGCCGCCGCGAAGGAGTTGCGCATGTCGGTCAGGGTTGGCCGCGCGATCTGCTCGGACAGCCCCAAGCGCAGGAAGCTGCCGTTGCCGAAGTCGCCCTTCAGGTTGAGCGATGGCAACACGTCGGTGTACTTGGTGCCGTCGGTCGTGAAGCCACCGGCCGGGTTGTTCAACGTCACCGCCGACGTCACCTGTGCGCGGTAGCCCGCCGAAGACTGGTCGGTGTTGACGATCTGCGCGCCCACGCTGCCAGTGATCGGGATGCCCGCGTACTGGGTCTCCAGGTTGGCCTTGAGGTAGGCCGTGGTGACCTTCTCGGTCACCGTCCAGGATTTCGACAGGATGTCGTCGTTGTACTTGCGGATCACCACCGCGCCCGGCCACAGGCTGGCTTGCGGATCGAAGGTGAGCAGGTTCAGGCCCGTGCCGCCGACGTTGTTCTGCACGTAGGCGCCGGCCGGCAACGGGATGCGGTCGTAGCCGCCGTTGGTGGCCGAGCCGAGCACGCCTTCGTCGGTGATGCGGTCCTTGCTGCGCTTGGAGAAGTTGCCGCCGAACTGAAGGTCGGTGAAGACGCTGCCCTCGGCGAGGTCACGGCGAAAGTCCAGGCGCACCGCATCGAGCTTGTCGGTGATGGTCGGGCCCTTGATGTAGCCGGCCTGCGGCACGGTGCGGCCGGCGTAGGGGCCGGTGGTGTACTGCACGCCGCTCCAGCCCGACTGGTCGCGCACGGCGATCTGGGTGGGGTCGGTATAGGCCCCGGGGTTGCCCAAGGTGAACTGGGGTGTGCCTCCGCCATTCGTGAAGCTCAGGGTGTCGGCCGTGGTGATGCCGGCATAGGCCTCGATGTCCTTCTCGACGCGGGTTGCCTTGTTGTGGTTGAAGTCCAGCGACCCGGTCCAGGCGTCACCGAACTTGAGCTTGGACTTCCAGCCGGCCGACTCGATCTTGTCGTCGTCGAAGATGTTTTCGCTGTAGGCGATCAGGCCGCCCGGCGCGAGTTGGAAGGTGCCGCTCTGGACCACGCCGCCCACCACCGTGGCATTGGTGATGTCGCCGTTGTTGGTGCCGGCGTTGGCCTTCATCTTCTTCAGCGCCGTGTTGATCTTGGCGGAGTAGATGTCGATCTGGGTCGAGAAATTCTTGTTCGGCTTGTAGCTGAGGATCGCGGCCAGGCCGTCGCGCTTGTCGGTGTTGCGGTCGCTCTCGTAGCCCAGGCCGCCGCCGAAGGGGACGTTGATGCCGGTGACGGTGGTGCCGTCGGTCTTGGTGATGGTGGGGCTGTTGCCCCAGCTGCCATTCACCAGGGAGTTCGACGTGCCGTCGGCGTGCACGTAGCCCACCGCCACGCCCAGCTTGCGGTCGAGGAACTGGTCGATGTAGGTGAAGCTGTAGCGGTGGCCCTTGCCGGTGTCGGGCAGGCCCTGGCCGGTCTTGGTCTCGGCCGCCGTGGCGCCGATCACGCGCGAGCCGAAGGCCAGCGGGTCGATCAGCAGGTTGTCGATGGTGCCGGCCAGGCCGGCCGTCATCAGCGAGGCGTCGGAGGTCTTGTAGACGGTGGCGCCGGCGATCAGTTCGGCCGGGTACACGCTCAGGTCCACGCCGCGGCTGTCGCCCGTGCTGGTCTGTTCACGCCCGTTGAGCAGGTAGCCGTTGAAGTCGGGGCCCAGGCCGCGGATGGTGACGTTCGTGGCGTTGCCGTTGCGGTCGCGCTGGGTGGTCACACCTGGCAGGCGGGCCAGCGATTCCGCGATGCTGGTGTCGGGCAGCTTGCCGATGTCTTCGGCCGAGATGGCTTCGACCACCCCGTCGGCGTTCTTCTTGACGCTGATGGCGCTTTCGATGCCGCGGCGAATGCCCGTGACGGTGATCTGCTGCGCTGCGGGCGCGTCCTGGGCCAGGACCGTGCCCGAGGCAGACAACAAAGTGGCCACGGCAGCGGCCACCGGGGTGGCGCGCAGCCAGGGGCCGCGGGTGGAGGTCGGTTTCTTCATGGGGTGGTGTCTCCAGGGACTCACGTGGGCAGGTTTACCGCCGGCGCGGGCTGTGAGTGCCCACGCCGATCCGTCGATCGGGTTCGTTCAGCCCGCACTGTGTATCAAAACTAGATTCTTCTGCTACCTGCGAAAACCCTAGATCGGTGCGCCCATGAGCTCGGATTCGGGGCCTGCTTCACGGCTCTTCCTCTGGGAATGGCCGTGCTCGGCCGCATTACATGCACCAAGATCTGTGCGTGAAGGTCGTGCACTGCGAGAATTTGTAGCCAAACTACATTGTCAAAAAAGCAACAGCCCGGCCCCGCAGAAACCCGGAGCCTGGCTTGGGATCGCGGCTTGCCCGGCCCAGAATCACGTCTCGATGGAGCTTCATGCCTTCCGCCGCCGCGTTCGATGGGTGCTGTGTGCGGCCGTGTTGGCCGCTGTGCTGCCGGTACGCGCTGCCGGCTTGCGGCTGCACGTGCCGTCGCCCGACTGGCGCGACCAGGTCATCTATTTCGCGATGACCGACCGCTTTGCCGACGGCGACCCCACCAACGACGACCAGGGCGCTGGCGAGTACAAGCCGGGCGAACTCGGCCGCTACAACGGCGGCGATCTGGCCGGCCTGCGGCAGCACCTGGACTACATCCGCGGCCTGGGGGCCACGGCACTGTGGATCACCCCGCCGGTGGCCAACCAGTGGGTGGACCCGGCCGGCACCTACACCGGCTTCCACGGCTACTGGGCCGAGAACTTCATGCAGGTGGACAAGCACCTGGGTGAGCTGGCCGACTACCAGCGCCTGTCCGATGCCCTGCACCGCCGCGGCATGTACCTGGTGCAGGACATCGTCGTCAACCACACGGGCAACTACTTCGCCTACCGCGGCGGCTGGGATCCGGCGGACCCGGCCCGCTTCTACGACCCCCATGACGCATCGCCCCCGGTCCGGCGGCCCTCGCAGCCGCCTTTCGACCTGAACGACCCGCGCGATCCGGCCCAGCGGCGTGCCGGCATCTACCACTGGACACCGGATGTCCGCGACTACAACGACCGCAACCAGGAGCTGAACTTCCAGATGTCGTCGCTGGACGACCTGAACACCGAGAACCCGCGGGTGCGCCAGGCGCTGCGCCGCAGCTACGGCTTCTGGATCCGCGAGGTGGGCGTCGACGCTTTCCGGGTCGACACCGCGTTCTACGTGCCGCCAGACTATTTCGCGGACTTCCTGGGTTCACGCGATCCCCAGGCCCCGGGCATGAACGAAGTGGCCCGGCGCACCGGGCGCCGGCAGTTCCTGGTCTTCGGCGAGGGCTTCGGCATCGACAAGCCCGGCCAGGACCAGCAGGCCCGCAAGATCGAGCGCTACATGACCGAGGACCGGGCAGGGCGGCCGCCGCGGGCGCTGATGCCGGGCATGCTGAACTTCCCGCTCTACGGAGCGCTGGGCGACACCTTCGCCCGGGGCCGGCCGCCGGCCGAGCTGGCCGACCGCATCCAGCGGATGATGCGCATCCACGCCCGGCCGCACCTCATGCCCAGCTTCGTGGACAACCACGACGTCGACCGCTTCCTGGCCGGTGGCAGCGAAGCCGGGTTGCGCCAGGCCCTGCTGGCGATCATGACCCTGCCGGGGATCCCGGTGATCTACTACGGCACCGAGCAGGGCTTTCGCGAGCAGCGGGCCGCGATGTTCGCCGCCGGCTTCGGGTCGGGCGGCCGCGACCATTACGACACTTCCGCGCCGCTGTACCGCACGGTGGCCGAACTCACGGCGCTGCGGCGCAGCCACCGGGTGTTCTCGCGTGGCAATCCCACCGTGCTGCACGCGAATGCAGCGCAACCGGGGGCCCTGGCCTGGCGCATGGCCCTGCCGACCCCGCAGGGCCGGCCGGCGCAGGGCGAGCAGGCCTTCGTCGTCTTCAACACCGGGCAGGACGAGGCGCTCTTGCCGCAACTCGAAACCGGCCTGCCGGCCGGCACGGTGCTGCAGGGTGTGTACGGCCTGGGTGGCCCACCTGCCGACCTCGTGGCTGGCCCGGGCGGCCGCATCAGCCTGCGCCTGGCGCCCGGCAGCGGGCAAGTGTGGGTGGCCAGCGGCCGGCGCCAGACGCTCGCGCCCACGCCCTCGAAGCTCTCGGTCGACCCGCTGCCCGGCGAGCGCCTCGGTGGGGATTTCGAGGTGCGGGGCAGCGCCCGCGCCGTGACGCGGCCCCTGCTGGTGGTGGACGGCGACCTGTCCGAGGCGCGGCCGCTGGCGGTGTCCGACGCAGGCCGCTGGACAGCCACGGTCGATACCAGCCGCATGGTCGATCCCTCGGTGCGGCACACGCTCACGGTCTGGTCGGAGGGCGAGGCCGTGACCCCTGCGGTGGCTTTCGTGGTCCAGCGCGAGTGGCAGGCGGTGGCCGACGTCGAAGACCCCGCCGGCGACGACCGGGGGCCCGAGGGCCGCTACCGCTACCCGAGCGACAGTGGCTGGGGCGACAACCACCAGATGGACCTGCGACGGGTGCGCGTGGCCACCTCGGGCGGGGCTCTGCGCCTGGACTTGACCACCGCGGGGCTGACCGCCGCCTGGAACCCGCCCCAGGGCTTCGACCACGTGGTCTTCACGATCTACATCGAGCTGCCGGGCCTGCCGGGCGGCGAAACGGTGATGCCGCTGCAGAACGCCAGCCTGCCCGGCGGGATGCGCTGGCACCGGCGCCTGCGGGTGGGCGGGTGGTCGAACGCACTGCACGCCTCGGACGGAGCTTCGGCCACGACCGAGGGGCGCTCGATGACGCCCGCGGCCCGGGTGGCGGTGGACCGCGCCACGAACTCCGTGAGCCTCGTGCTGCCGGCATCGGTGCTGCTGGGCTCGGCGTCGTTGTCGGGCACGCGAATCTACGTCACCACCTGGGACTACGACGGCGGCTACCGTGCGCTGGCACCGCAGGTGCAGCCTTTCGCGATGGGCGGTGGCGAGCCCGGTGACCCGCGCGTGATGGACGACAGCCCCATCATCGTCGTGCCCTGAGCGCGGCAGGCCGGCGCACAGGCAGAGCCCACAAAGCAAAACGGCAGGTGCCGAAGCACCTGCCGTTCTGGCTGGAAGGCCGAAGAATTACTTCTTGGCTTCTTCCTTCTTCATTTCGGCCTTGGCGGCCTTGGCCTTCTTGGCCTTCTTGGCCTTCATCGGGGCGCTGGCGGAGGCGGCGGGGGCGTCGGCCTTCATCGGGGCGCCACCGGCGTGCGAAGCGGCTTGGGCGCTGAAAGCGAAGGCGGTCAGGAGGAGGGCGCTGAGGATCTTGGTCATGTGAATCTCTACAAAGGTTGATGCGGGAAGGGCATTTCAGGACGACCCGTGATCCGGGTTGTCCCCAGTTCGTCGGTCAACCGGGGCAGCGCAACGACTCGTCGCACCAATACACCGGTTGACCCACAACGGCGCTGCGCAGATTCGGTTGACAGGTTTTTGCAAGCCCGCGGCAAGGTCGCCGAAAGGCCTGCCCGCATCCGGCCCGCCCGGATCGGCGTACAGCCTTCACCAGCCCCACCGCTAACATCCCCCCGTGCGATCCCCATTTCCCGCCGGCCGGCCTTCGCGCCAGGCCTTCCTCGTCGTCTGTCTGGCGATGGTCCTCCACCCCAGTCGGGCAGAACCCTACCGCCCGACCGCCGACACCCAGGTGCTGGCCACCGTGCCGGCCCGGGCCAGCGATCCCCGGGCGCGGGAGCTCGTCGCCCTGCGCGAGGCGTGGCGGGCCGATCCGCAGGACGTGGAGCTGTCGGTCCGCCTGGCCCGCCGCTACTTCGACGAGGTGGCTGCCGAGGGCGATCCGCGCTACGTGGGCTACGCCCAATCGGCGCTGCAGCCGTGGTGGGCGCTGGCCGATCCACCGCCTGCCGTGCGGGTGATGCGGGCCCTGCTGCTGCAGTTCGATCACCGTTTCGATCCGGCGCTGGCCGACCTGGACGCCGTGCTGAAGCTCGAGCCGCAGAACGGGCAGGCATTGTCCTGGCGCACGGCCATCCTGATGGTGCAGGCCCGCTATGCCGAGGCCCGCCAGAGCTGCGAACAGATGGCCCCCCTGACCACGCCGCTGGTGGCCGTGGCCTGCCGGGCCCAGGTGGACGCCGCCACCGGTCATGCACCGGCGGCAGCCCAGGCGCTGCACCGCGCCCTGGCCGAAAGCCCCGATGCGTCGCCCGACGAGCGCTTGTGGGCGCTGACCCGCCTGGCCGAGACCGAAGAGCGCCGCGGCGCCTTCGACGAGGCCGAGCGCGCCTTCAAGGAAGCCTTCTCGCTGGCGGTGCCTGACGTCTACCTGCTGGCGGCTTACGCCGATTTCCTGCTCGACCGCGGCCGGGCCGCCGACGTGCTGGCGCTGCTGAAGGGCCGCGAACGGGCCGACGTGCTGCTGCTGCGCCTGGCGCAGGCCGCGAAGATGGCGCACACCGACAACGCCGCGCGCCTGGCGGCCGAGATGGCCGCGCGTTTCGACGCGGCACGCCGTCGCGGCGACACCACCCACCGCAAGGAAGAATCGCGTTTCGTGCTGGCGCTGCAGGGCGACGCGCCGCGCGCCCTGGCCCTGGCGCAGGAAAACTTCGCCGTGCAGCGCGAGCCCATCGACGCCCGCATCCTGCTGGAAGCCGCGCTCGCCGCCCGCAACGCCGCGGCCGCGCGCCCCGCGCTGGACTGGATGGCCGCCAGCGGCATCCAGAGCGTGGCGCTGCAACCCCTGGCGGATCAACTGAGGGCGCTCCAATGACCCGGGTCGCCCGCCTGTTCGTGCTGGCCGCGATGCTGCTGGCCGCCAGCCTGTCCGCGCAGGCCCACAAGCCGTCCGACAGCTATCTCTCCATCAGCGTCCAGCCCGATGGCACGGTTACCGGGCGTTGGGACATCGCGCTTCGCGACCTGGACTTCGCCATCGGCCTGGACGCCGACGGCGACGGCAACATCACCTGGGGTGAGGTGCGTTCGCGCCATGCGGCCATGGCCGCGTACGCAGCCGCCCGCTTCACGCTGGCCACGGACGGCGTGCCCTGCACGGTGGCGGTGGGCGAGCAACTGGTGGACGAGCACACCGACGGCGCCTACACGGTGATGCCCTTGCGGTTCGAGTGCAGGCAGCCTGCCGGGGGCGCATCGGGGGCCCCGCCCAAGAGCCTGACGATGGGCTACACCCTGTTCGCGGACATCGACCCGCAGCACCGCGGCCTGCTCAACCTGAGCAGTGGCGGCGCCACGCGTACCGCGATCTTCGGCCCCCAGGCGGCCCTGCAGACCTTCGAACTGCGCGAGACCAGCCGCCTCACCCAGCTGCTGGATTACCTGCGCGAAGGCGTCTGGCACATCTGGGTGGGCTTCGACCACATCCTGTTCCTGCTGTCGCTGCTGTTGCCGGCGGTGGGCCTGTGGGCGGGGCGGACCTGGACCCCGGTAGACCGCTTCAAGCAGGCCTTCTGGGATGTGCTGAAGATCGTCAGCGCCTTCACGGTGGCGCACTCCATCACCTTGTCGCTGGCCACGCTGGGGGTGATCACGCCGCCATCGCGGCTGGTGGAGTCGTCGATCGCGGCCAGCGTGGTGCTGGCGGCCTTGAACAACGTGTTCCCGGTCTTCCACGGCCGACGTTGGATGGTGGCCTTCTTCTTCGGTCTCATCCATGGTTTCGGATTTGCCAGCGTGCTGGTCGATCTCGGGCTGCCGAAAGGCGCCCTGGCGCTGGCGCTGCTGGGCTTCAACCTGGGCGTGGAGTGCGGGCAGCTGACCATCGTCGCGGCCTTCCTGCCGCTGGCCTTCGCCTTGCGCCGCAGCGCCTTTTACCGCCGCGCGGTGCTGACCGGCGGGTCGCTGGTGATTGCCGTGGTGGCTGCGGTCTGGTTCATCGAGAGGGCGTTCAACGTCAAGTGGCTGCCGTTCTGATCGGCGGGCAAGCCGGCCGACGGGGCGGCCGAAACCGGCGCCACGGGCTGTACCTCGAAGGCCAGGGTCACGAAGCGGCTTTCCCATTGATCGGCCAGCTGTTCGGACAACCGCAGGTCGGTGCCGCGCAGGACCCAGCGACCGGGCAGCGGCACCGGCACACTGAGGCGGCCCTGGGTGTCGGTGCGGCGCCAGATGCCGATCGGGCTGCTCTCGCTGCGCAGCTCGATGGCCTGGCCGGGTAGCGGCTGGCCGTCGCGCAGCACCTGGGCCACCAGCGTGGCGCCGGGCTTCAAGGCGCCGCCGTCGCTTTCGATCCGAATGTCCATGCCCATGTCGGTGGCGGCGGTGGGCGCGGCGCCCACGGTGCCGAATTCGATGCGGGCATGCTTGGTGTAGCGCTCGTGCCACTTCACGCCCCGCCGCTGCATGTCGATCCAGGCCTCGCGCACGGCCGGCGGCGGCTGGATGTCCTTGAAGTAGATGGCCACCTTCTCGGGCGGCATGTCGACCTCGAAGGGCGTGAGCTGGGCCCAGCAGCCCTGGGCCCGTTGTGGGGCCTTGAGCACGAGCGAAGCCGGTTCGTTGCGCAGCGGCTGCAGCGGCACGCGGTGCGTTTCGCCCCGGGGGCTGCTGACACGGCAGCCTTGACGCGCCAGGTATTCGCGCCCAATGCCGCTGTCGTAGCGCGGATACTGGTTGCCGGTGCCCAGGGCCAGCAACGGCTCGCCGTTCGCCGCGGGCAGGGGCTCGAACCAGGTGTCGTGGGCGTGGGCGCAGGTGGCGGCACAGGCCAGTGCCGCGGCCAATCCAAGGTGATGAGGCTTCATGCAGGCAGGTACGCGGCGGCGGCCCGCCTGGATGCGTGCCGCGGCCTGCCGCCGGTCGTTCGCCGTCCGAGGCCCTATCCCGAGTGCTGCTCCAGGGCCAGTTTCGCGCCGCCCAGGGCGGCCAGGGTGTCGGTGATCAGCGCCGTGGGGATGGCCTGCAGGTAGGCCTGGAAGCGGCCCTTGGCCTCGAAGCGCTCGCGGAAGGCCGACTCGAAGAAGCGCTCTCCCAGGCGTGGCACGATGCCCCCGCCGATGTACATGCCCCCCCGCGCGCCCAGCACCAGGGCCACGTTGCCGGCAAAGCTGCCCAGAAGCGCGCAGAAGGTGTCGACCGTGCGGCTGCAGACGTCGTCGGTGCCGGCCAGGGCGCTGTCGACGATGTCGCCGGCTGTCAGTGTGACCGCCGGCACGCCCAGCACGGCCGCCACGCCCCGGTGCAGCGTGGGCAGCCCGATGCCCGACAGCAGGCGCTCTGCCGACACGTGGGCGTGTTCGCGGCGTACGGCGGCCAGCAGGGCGCTTTCGAAGTCGTCGGCGGCCGACAGCGTGGCATGACCGCCTTCGCCCGGTATGGCGGCCCATCCATGCCGCGTGGGCACGAGGCCGGCCACGCCCAGGCCGGTACCCGGGCCGATCACGGCCAGCGTGCCGCGCGGCGTTTCGGCCGTCGCGGTGGCGGCCCGGCTCGGGATCGGCCTGACCTGGTGCCCTTCAAGACCCGGCAGCGACAGCGCCAGGGCCTCGAAATCATTGAGGATCAGCAGTTCGGCCAGGTTCAGCGCTTGCCGGGTCTGCGCGCGAGAGAAGACCCAGCCGCTGTTGGTCAGGCCGATGAGGTCGCTGCCCACGGCCGTGGCGACCGCAAAGGCAGCCGCGCCAGGCGGTGCGAAAGCCGGGCCCAGCGCCTGGGCCAGGCCCGCCAGGTACGCGCGAGCCGCCTCGGCCGGGCCTGCGTGGTCGGCCGCCCGCAGGGTGCTCACGTGCTGGGCGTGCGCCTGCCCTTCGGCCAGCCAGCCGAAGCGGGCATTGGTGCCACCGATGTCGGCGACCAGCCAGGGGCGGGGCAGGGCCGGGGCAGAGCCGGCGGCGGGCAAGGGGAGGGGGCTCGTGGCGGTCAGGGGGTTCATCCGTCGAGGGCCGCCCGACGGGTCGGGCGCCCGGTGGTGGGTGCGCGGCACGGTAGCAAAACTACAGGGTGCCAACAAGGGTTCAAACGAGAGGTTCGGCGTGTTCTGGGGCTGTCCGTATCGATGGCGTGGATGTCCGTAGTCAAGCTACAAGTCGGGCCGAACACCCGGCCCGGCTCGATGGGGGCCGGCGATGTCTTGCACAATGCGCGCGAGGTGCCCGTGGACCCTGGCGCCGAGGAAGATCACGGCCCCCGCATGATTCCCTATCCCAGCCCGCGTCTGTTGGCCGACATCGGTGGCACCTACGCCCGCTTTGCGGTCGAGGTGGCGCCGGGTGTATTCGAGTGCGCGGCGTCACTGCTGTGCGCCGACCACGCCGACTTCGAAGCCGCGGTCAATGCCTACCGCCACGGCCTGCCGTCCGGCGTGGCGACGGCCGTCGAGCATGCGGCCGTGGCCATCGCCAATCCGGTGGAGGGCGACGAGGTCCGGATGACCAACTACCACTGGCGGTTCTCCAGCGAGCAGATGCGCCAGCGCCTGCAGCTGCAGACCCTGGTGGTGGTCAACGACTTCACCGCGCTGGCCATGGCCCTGCCGCGGCTGTCGCCCGGCCAGCGGCGCCAGGTGGGCGGCGGCGTGGCGCGCGAGCACAGCGTGGTGGGTGTGCTGGGCGCCGGCTCCGGCCTGGGCGTCAGCGGGCTGATCCCCGTGGCCGACGGCTACGTCGCGCTGGGCACCGAAGGGGGCCATGCCAGCTTCTCGCCGCGCGACGAACGCGAGATCGCCATCCTGCGGTACGCCTTGAAGCAGTACTCGCATGTGTCCTTCGAGCGGCTGCTGTCCGGTCCGGGCCTGGAGCTGATCCATCGCGCCTTGCGCGCGCACGCCGGGCTGTCGGCCCAGGCCCTGCCGGCGCCCGAGATCACGCGCCGCGCCTTGTCCGGCCACGACGCCGGGTGCGTGCAGGCGCTCGACGCCTTCTGCGCCGTGCTGGGCACGGCGGCCGCCAACCTGGCGGTCACGCTGGGGGCTTTCGGCGGCATCTACATCGGCGGCGGCATCGTGCCGCGGCTGGGCTCGTACTTCGACCGCTCGCCCTTCCGCAACCGCTTCGAGGACAAGGGTCGCTTCACCGAGTACCTGCAGGGGATCCCCACCTACGTGGTCACGGCCGAGCAGGCCACCTTCTTCGGCGCCTCGGCGATCCTGGCCGCCCAGCTGCGCTCCCGCCAGGTCGACAGCGGCTCGGCCATCCTAGGGCGCATCGAGCGGGCCCGCGAAGGCCTGTCACCGGCTGAACGGAGGGTGGCCGACCACGTGCTGGGCCACCCGCGTGCCGCGCTGTCGGACCCCATTGCCGAAATCGCCCGTGCGGCCCAGGTCAGCCAGCCGACGGTGATCCGCTTTTGCCGCTCGCTGGGCTGCGAGGGCCTGTCGGATTTCAAGCTGCGCCTGGCCTCGGGACTGTCGGGCACCATTCCGCTGACCCATACCCAGGTCACGGGCACCGACTCGATGCTGGAGCTCGGCGTGAAGGTGCTGGGCAACACCGCCTCGGCCATCCTGCAGGTGCGCGAGCAACTCAACCGCGACACGCTGGCCCGGGCGGTCGACCTGCTGGCCGGTGCCGGCCGCATCGACTTCTACGCCGTGGGCCACTACGGCGTGGTGGCCGACGACGCGCAGTTCAAGTTCCTGCGTTTCGGCGTGCCCTCCACCTCGTACACCGACCCCCGGCTGCAGGTGCTGGCTGCCAACGTGCTCAAGACCGGCGATGCGGTGGTGATCATCAGCAGCAGCGGCCGCATCGACGGCCTTCTGGCGGTGGCCGAGACGGCCCGGGCGCGCGGCGCCACGGTACTGGCCATCACGGCCAGCCACTCGCCGCTGGCCCGGAAGGCCGACGTGGCCCTGATCGTGGACCACGTGGAAGACGTGGCCACGCACGTGCCGATGGTCAGCCGCATCCTGCATCTGCTGGTCATCGACATCCTGGCCGTGGGTCTGGTCATGCGGCTGGGCGAAGAGCGCGTGGCGGCGCTGCCCCAGAACGCGGCCGACGGGTTCGAGGAAGGCCGCCTTGCGCTGCAGCCGCCGGCCGATGCCGCGCCCGAGCCGGCCGATGCCGCGCAGTCTGCCGCCGCGCTGCGCGTGGGTCCGGGCATCAGCACGGCCAGCCAACTCTCGCGCCTGACTTCACACAGCCGCTGAGCGCCCGGCCCGCCGGGGGCCGCCGCGCACCAGGCGAGCCGATAGAATCAGATAGCTTCCGAGGAGCGTTGCGACGGGCGTCCCTTCAAGTCCCTGAAGGCCGCGTCCGCCAGGCTCGGAGCGCTGCCGGGCCCGGAACCTGTTCCTCCGGCGGCTGGCAACGGCGCTCGTCCACACCTGCGGACCTGTGCCATGACCTCATTTCCTGCCGTTCCCGCCCCGATGCGCCTGTCGGGCCTCGAGCCCGTCACGCTGGCCGCAGGGGCGCTGTTCGTCAACATCGGCGAGCGCACCAACGTCACCGGGTCCAAGGCCTTTGCCCGCATGATCCTGGAAGGCCGCTTCGAGGATGCCCTCAGCGTGGCCCGCCAGCAGGTCGAGAACGGCGCGCAGGTCATCGACATCAACATGGACGAAGCGATGCTGGACAGCGCCGCGGCCATGGAGCGCTTCCTCAAGCTGATCGCCGGCGAGCCCGAGATCGCCCGCGTGCCGATCATGATCGACAGCAGCAAATGGAGCGTGATCGAGACCGGCCTGAAGTGCATCCAGGGCAAGGGCATCGTCAACAGCATCTCGCTCAAGGAAGGCGAGGCCGAGTTCAAGCGGCAAGCCCGCCTGGTGCGCCGCTACGGCGCGGCCACGGTCGTCATGGCCTTCGACGAGAAGGGCCAGGCCGACACTTACCAGCGCAAGATCGACATCTGCCAGCGCGCCTACCGCATCCTGGTCGACGAAGTGGGCTTCCCGGCCGAGGACATCATCTTCGACCCCAACATCTTCGCCATTGCCACGGGCATCGAGGAACACGACAACTACGCCGTGGACTTCATCGAGGCCACGCGCTGGATCAAGCAGAACCTGCCGGGCGCCAAGGTCAGTGGCGGCGTGAGCAACGTGAGCTTCAGCTTCCGCGGCAACGATCCCGTGCGCGAGGCCATCCACACCGTGTTCCTGTACCACGCCATCCAGGCCGGGCTGGACATGGGCATCGTCAACGCCGGCATGGTGGGCGTCTACGACGACCTCGAGCCGGTGCTGCGCGAGCGGGTGGAAGACGTGGTGCTCAACAGGCGCTCCGATGCCGGTGAGCGCCTGGTGGAGATCGCCGAGACCGCCAAGGGGATGGCCAAGGACGACAGCGCCAAGCTCGCCTGGCGGGCCGGCGACGTGCACCAGCGCCTGAGCCACGCCCTGGTCCACGGCATCACCGAGTTCATCACGGTGGACACCGAGGAGGCCTGGCAAGGCATCTCGGCCGCCGGCGGGCGGCCGCTGCACGTCATCGAAGGCCCGCTGATGGCCGGCATGAACATCGTGGGCGATCTCTTCGGCCAGGGCAAGATGTTCCTGCCCCAGGTGGTCAAGAGCGCCCGCGTCATGAAGCAGGCCGTGGCGCACCTGCTGCCCTACATCGAGGAAGAGAAGAAGACGCTGATCGCGGGCGGCGGCGAGGCCAAGCCCAAGGGCAAGATCGTGATTGCCACCGTCAAGGGTGACGTGCACGACATCGGCAAGAACATCGTCACCGTCGTGCTCCAGTGCAACAACTTCGAAGTCGTCAACATGGGCGTGATGGTGCCCTGCCAGGACATCCTGGCCAAGGCGAAGGTCGAGGGCGCCGACATCATCGGCCTGTCGGGCCTGATCACGCCCAGCCTGGAAGAGATGCAGCACGTGGCCGCCGAGATGCAGCGCGACGACTACTTCCGCATCAAGAAGATCCCCCTGCTGATCGGCGGCGCCACCTGCAGCCGGGTGCACACGGCGGTCAAGATCGCGCCGCACTACGAAGGCCCGGTGGTCTACGTGCCCGATGCCTCGCGCAGCGTGGGGGTGTGTTCCGACCTCATCTCCGACGAGCGCGCCGCCCGCTTCATCAGCGACCTGCAAACCGACTACGACCAGGTGCGGGCCCTGCACGCCAGCAAGAAGGCCACGCCGCTGGTCACGCTGGCCGCGGCCCGCGCCAACAAGGCCAAGGTCGACTGGGCTGCTTACACGGCCCCGGCGCCGCGTTTCATCGGCCGGCGCACCTTCAAGAACTACGACCTGTCCGAACTGGCCGGCTGCATCGATTGGGCCCCGTTCTTCCAGACCTGGGACCTGGCCGGCAAGTTCCCCGAGATCCTGCGCGACGAGGTGGTGGGCCACGAGGCGCAGCGCGTCTTCAGCGACGGCAAGCGGCTGCTGCAGAGGCTCATCGAAGGGCGCTGGCTGCAGGCCAGCGGGGTGGTGTGCCTGCTGCCCGCCAACACGGTGGACGACGACACCATCGAGGTCTACACCGACGAGACCCGCCGCACTGTGGCCCTGCGCTGGAGCCCGCTGCGCCTGCAGACCGAGCGCCCGGTGGTGGACGGCCAGCCGCGCCCCAACCGCAGCCTGGCCGACTTCATCGCGCCGAAGTCCGGGCCCGGCAGCCAGCCCGACTACATCGGCCTGTTCGCGGTGACGGCGGGCCTGGGCATCGAAAAGAAGGAGCGCCAGTTCACCGACGACCACGACGACTACTCGGCCATCATGCTCAAGGCCCTGGCGGACCGCCTGGCCGAGGCCTTCGCCGAACGCATGCACCAGCGGGTGCGCACCGACCTCTGGGGTTATGCGCCCGACGAGGCGCTATCCACCGAGGAGCTGATCGCCGAGAAATACCGCGGCATCCGCCCTGCCCCGGGCTACCCGGCCTGCCCGGACCACAGCGTCAAGCGTGCGATGTTCGAGGTGCTGGGCGCGCACGAGATCGGCATGGGCCTGACCGACAGCATGGCCATGACCCCGGCGGCCAGCGTCAGCGGTTTCTACCTGGCACACCCGCAGGCCGTGTACTTCAACGTCGGGCGCATCGGCGAAGACCAGCTTCAGGATTGGGCCGCCCGGCAGGCCCTGCAGGCCGACCAGGCGCGACGCCTGCTGGCACCGGCACTGGCCTGACCGTCAAGGTCAGGGGCTCGGCCGCCGCGCACCGATCCTGAGCCCGGTATTGCGGGCTCCGGGTGAGTTTGGTGAGTGTTGGTAATTTCGAGCTGCTTTCCGGTGTGATCGGGTCGTGACGCCCGCAGGCAGGGGCCATTATCGGGTCCTCTGGCCGCAGGCGCCGTCCGCATGGACTGCCCGGCCGGCGTTTCAACCCCGACCCGAGCAGGCCCACCCTTGATCTTCAAATCCCTTCCGCAGCGCCTGGGCGAGCCCCTGCGTGCGCTGACCGCACCCGCCCTGGCCTCGCTGTTGCTGATTGCCTGTGGCGGCGGCAGCGGCGGCGGCAACGCGACATCCAGCCCATCCACCCAAGTCGCGGCCGCGGCCGCCACCAGCCGGGCCCTGGCCGACACGCCGGCCAAGTCCGCCACCACGCCCACCGACATCCCGGCCTCGCGGGCCGAGGCTGCGCGCTTCCTGACGCAGGCCACCTTCGGCCCCACCGCGGCCGATATCGATTCGCTGATGCAGCTGGGCTATTCGGCCTGGATCGACAACCAGTTCGGCCTGCCGGCCACCTCGCACCTGGCCTACTGGGACGCTGCCGACGCGGCCATCAAGGCCGTCACGCCCACCTCCGGTGCCGACCAGGACCAGGTCTGGCAATCGTTCTGGAAGCAGGCCGCCACGGGCCCCGACCAGCTCCGCCAGCGGGTGGCCTTCGCCCTGTCCGAGATCTTCGTCATCTCGGCGCAGGACAGCGGCGTGGCGGGACAGCCGCGCGGCCTGCCGAACTGGCTGGACATGCTGGGCAGCAAGGGGCTGGGCACCTACCGCAGCCTGCTCGAGTCGGTCTCGCTGAGTCCGATGATGGGCCTGTACCTGACCAGCCTGCACAACCAGAAGGCCGACAGCTCAGGCCGCGTGCCCGACGAGAACTACGCCCGTGAGGTGATGCAGCTGTTCTCCCTGGGCACCGTCAAGCTCAATCCCGATGGCACGCCGGTGAAGGTCAACGGTGCCACCGTGGATACCTACACCCCGGCGGACATCGTCGGCATGGCCCGCGTGTTCACGGGCTGGAGCTGGGCCTGCTCGGCCCTGAACAGCAGCTGCTTCAACTATGGCAGCACGGGCGGCGTGGCCGACCCCGACCGGATGGTCAAGCCGATGATCGCCTACCCGCAGTACCACAGCACCGAGGCCAAGCAGTTCCTGGGCGTGACCATCGCGGCACAGGCCACGGCAGACCCCGCGGCCAGCGTGAAAGTGGCGCTGGACACCCTGGCCAACCACCCCAACACCGGCCCCTTCATCAGCCGCCAGCTGATCCAGCGGCTGGTCACCAGCAACCCGAGTCCCACCTACGTGCGTGACGTCGCCGCGGTCTTCGCCGACAACGGCGCCGGCGTGCGGGGCGACATGAAGGCGGTGATCAAGGCCCTGCTCACGCACGCCGAAGCGCGGCAGACGTCGGGCACCCAGGGCAAGCTGCGCGAGCCCGTGCTGCGGCTGGGCGCCTACCTTCGCGCCTTCCCGCACACCTCGGACACCGGCAACTGGCGCGTGGGGAACACCGACAGCGCCTCGGGCTCGCTCGGGCAGACCCCGTTGCGCGCCGGCTCGGTCTTCAACTTCTTCCGCCCCGGCTACGTGGCCCCCGGCAGCCGCACGGCCGCAGCCGGCCTGGTGGCGCCCGAGCTGCAATTGCTCAACGAGACCAGCGTCTCGGGATGGGTGAACTTCATGCGCGACAACCTCAGCGCCGGGGTGGGCGCCTTCAACGGGACCGTGAACGGCGTGGTGCGCAACCGCCGCGACCTGCAGCGCGACTGGTCGGCCGAGCTGGCGCTTGCGGCCGTGCCTGCCAACCTGGCCGGCTCGGTGGCTGACAAGCTGCTGGCCGGCCAGCCCAGCGACGCGCTGCAGGCCGAGGTCGCCAACGCCATTTCCACGATTGCCATACCGGTACTCAACGCCACGGGCAGCAACCAGGCCCAGGTGGACGCCGCCAAGCGGCAGCGCGTGAATGCCGCGGTGCTGCTCACCGTGGCCGCGCCCGAATTCCTGGTCCAGAAATAAGACAAGCGTTGAGCGGATACAAACCCATGACCCACTTCCAGAACCCCTCACGCCGCCACTTCCTTCGCCATGCCAGCGCCATGTCGGCCTTGGTGGGCACGGCAGCCCCGCTGGCCTTGAACCTCTCGGCCATCGGCTCGGCCGCTGCGCAGTCGCGCAGCGAGTACCGCGCCATCGTGTGCCTGTTCTTCTACGGCGGCAACGACGCCTACAACATGGTGCTGCCCACCGACGCAGCCAGCTGGAGCGCCTACACGGCCACCCGCAACCAGGCGCCGGACCCCATCGCGCTGCTGGCGCCCGGCACCGCGCCCAACCCGGGAGCCGCAGCCGGATCGCCGGCCCGGCTGGGCGGGGTGTTGCCGATCGCGCCGTTCAATGCCCAGGGCCGCAGCTTTGCGCTGCACCCGGTGATGGGCAACCTGCGCACGATGTTCGACACCGACAAGCGGCTGGCCATCCTGCCCAACATCGGGCCGCTGGTCATGCCCACCAGCAAGATCCAATACGGACAGTCGGGCTTCCCCAAGCCGGCGCGGCTGTTCTCGCACAACGACCAGCAGAACACCTGGCAGGCCCTGGGCCCCGAGGGCACGAGCCGCGGTTGGGGCGGCCGGCTGAGCGATGCGGTCATGGCGGTCAACGGGCGGTCCTCTGCCTTCACGGCCATCTCGGCCTCGGGCAACGCCGTCTGGCTGGACGGCGACCAGGTCACGCAGTACCAGGTCAACACCACGGGCGCGATCCCGCTCGGGGTGGACACGGCCGGCAAGGTCTATGGCTCGGCCACGGTGGGCAGCACGCTGCAGCGCCTGGCCAGTTCGGCCCGCACGGCACACCCCTTCGAACTGGACGCTGCCGCCGTTGGCCAGCGCTCGATTGCCGCCGAGGCCTTGCTGCGCACCGCGCTGAGGCCGGCCAGCGACCCGGCCTTCGGCACGGCGCCGGCTACGGGCAGCTACAACCCCGCCGCCGACCCGAAGCTGATGTACACCAATCCGCTCACCGGCAACGCCGCGTTCAACTCGCTGGCCCAGCAGTTCCAGGTGGTGGCCCGCATGATCGATGCGTCCATCGGCAACCGGGTGGGCATGCGCCGACAGGTCTTCTTCGTGAGCATGGGTGGCTTCGACACGCACGATGGCCAGAACAAGGTGCACGCCGACCTGTACGCTCGCATCGACCAGGCGCTGAAGTACTTCGACGACACCCTGGGCGGGCTGAACGCCCGCAGCCGCGTCACCACCTTCACCGCCAGCGATTTCGGCCGCACCTTCACCAGCAACGGCGACGGCACCGACCACGGCTGGGGTTCGCACCACTTCGTCATGGGCGGCGCCGTCAAGGGCGGCGACCTGTACGGTGCCTGCCCGGTGCTCGGGATCAAGAATGCCAACAACAGCGACTTCGACAGCAGCCCGGACCAGATCGGCAACGGCGCCATGCTGCCCAGGACTTCGGTCGATCAACTGGGCGCGACCCTGGGCCGCTGGTTCGGCCTGACCGACCTGCAACTGCTGGATGTCTTCCCCAACCTGGCCAATTTCGACCCCATCCAGCGTAACCTCGGGTTCCTGACGGCCTGAGCTTTCCCGAAGGTCGGGTCCGACCGGTCAACCGATCTCCTCGGGCTGGCGTTAGCTGCCGTGTGTGGCGCCCCCCTTATCATCACACCCCCGCCCTTTACAACCAGGAGCAGACTTTGAAGAAGCTGAACATCACCGCGTCGTTGATCGCCGCTGCCGTTGCCGTGTTTGCGTCGAGCGCCTACGCCGAAGACGCCGCTGCGCCCAAGACCCGCGCTGAAGTCAAGGCCGAGACCAAGAAGGCCGTCAAGGAAGGCACCGCCAATCCTCCCGGGGAAGGCAGCGGCCCGACCGCGGTCGTCAAGAGCGACAAGAGCCGCGCCGAAGTGAAGGCCGAGACCAAGAAGGCCGTCAAGGACGGATCCGCCAACCCCAAGGGTGAAGGCAGCGCCGCCACCGCCGTGCCCGCCAAGAGCGACAAGTCCCGCGCCGAAGTGAAGGCCGAGACCAAGAAGGCTGCCAAAGAAGGCAAGCTGACGCCTGCTGGCGAAAAGTAAGCTGCACCCGCCCGCGTTTGTGCGGGCCCTTGTGCTGTTCCCCGTGCCATGAGAGACGCCGCAGCCGCCCAGCCGCCCGTCTCGCTGAACCCGGCCCAACTGGAGGCGGTCCACCATCTTGGTGGACCGTGTCTGGTCCTGGCCGGTGCCGGTTCCGGCAAGACCCGCGTGATCGTTCACAAGATCGCGCGCCTGCTCAAGGCAGGCCTGGAGCCGCCGCAGATTGCGGCCATCACCTTCACCAACAAGGCCGCCGCCGAAATGCGCGAGCGTGCCAAGGCCCTGGTGGGACCACGCGCCGCGCGCGACCTGGCCATCAGCACCTTTCATTCGCTGGGCGTGCGCATGCTGCGCACCGACGGCACCCGGCTCGGCCTGAAGCCCAACTTTTCCATCCTGGACAGTGACGACGTGCTGGGCGTGCTGCGCGATGCCGGCGGCAGCAGCGACAACGCGCAAGTCCGCCGCTGGCAGTGGGCCATCAGCCTGTGGAAGAACCAGGGGCTGAATGCCGATGCGGTCGAGGCTGCCGCGGCGGACGACGACGAGCGCATCGCGGCCCGCGTGATGCGGCGTTTCGAGGAGCGCCTGGCAGCCTTCCAGGCCGTGGACTTCGACGACCTGATCGGCCTGCCGCTGAAGCTGCTGCAGAGCGACGACGAGGCGCGCGCGCGCTGGCAGGCGCAGTTCCAGCACATCCTGGTCGATGAATACCAGGACACGAACGCCGTGCAGTACGAACTGCTCAAGGCCCTGGTCGGCCCGCGCGGCGTCTTCACCGCCGTGGGCGACGACGACCAGAGCATCTATGGCTGGCGCGGTGCGACCATTGACAACCTGCGCCGCCTGCCCGAGGAATACCCGCGCCTGAAGCTGATCGCGCTGGAGCAGAACTACCGCTCCACCGGGCACATCCTGCGCGCGGCCAATGCCGTGATCGCAAACAACCCCAAGATCTTCGAAAAGAAGCTCTGGAGCGAGTTCGGCGACGGCGATGTCGTGCGCGTCATCGATTGCGACAGCGAAGAGCACGAGGCGGAGCGCGCCGTGGCCCGCATCCAGGGCCTGCGCGCGGCCGGCGGCGCGGTGAAGCTGTCGGACTTTGCCGTGCTTTACCGGGCCAACCACCAGGCCCGGGTGTTCGAGCAGAAGCTGCGCGCGGCGCAGTTGCCCTACAAGGTCTCGGGCGGTCAGAGCTACTTCGACCGCGCCGAGATCAAGGACCTTTGCGCCTGGCTGCGCCTGCTGGTCAACCCGGACGACGACCCGGCCTTCCTGCGGGCCATCACCACGCCCAAGCGCGGCATCGGCCATCAGACGCTCGGGGCACTGGGCGAGTTCGCCTCGAAGTGGAAGATCAGCCTGTTCCAGGCGCTGTTCTCGCCCACCCTGGCCGGCGCGCTCAAGGGCAAGGCCATCGATGCCCTGCAGGAGTTCGGCCGCGAGGTCAACGCGCTGGAGCACCGCGCCCGCCACACCACGGGTGCGGAGGACGCCAAGGCGCTGCTGCTGGGCTGGCTGAAGGATATCGGCTACGAGCAGCACCTGCACGACGGCGAAGACAGCGAAAAGCTCGCTACCGCCCGCTGGAGCAACGTGCTGGACTTCGTGGACTGGATCGGCCGGCGCTGCGGCGGCGAGATCACCGCCGAAGGGGGTGGCACCTTCGAAAGCGAACGCCACAGCGTGCTGGAGGTGGCGCAGACCATCAGCGTCATCATCAGCCTGGCCGACCGCGCCGACGAGCAGGACGTGGTCACCCTGTCCACCCTTCACGCCGCCAAGGGCCTCGAGTGGCCGCACGTGATCCTGGTGGGTGTCAACGAAGGGCTGCTTCCGTTTCGCAGCGGCGGCGACGACAAGGACGCCGAACTCACCCCCGAGCGCATCGAGGAAGAGCGACGCCTGATGTACGTGGGCATCACCCGCGCCCGCACCACGCTGGTGGTCAGCACGCTGCGCCGCCGCAAGAAGGGCCGCGACACGGTCATCGGCGTGCCCAGCCGATTCATCAAGGAAATGAAGCTCGACGAAGCGGTGGTGAAGGAAGACCCCCGCGAGCGGCTCAGGAAGCTGCGCGCCGAACTGGCCGCCCGCACGGGCAGCGTGCCGAACCCGGCAGGGTGACCGTGCAGGCAGCCCGGCGGGTCTTCAGCCGTGCCGGCGTGCGCGCCGCGCGGCCCAGCCGAGGACCAGCAGGCCGGCCATGAACAGGGCGTAGGTCTCCGGCTCGGGCACGGCCGAGACGTTGCCCTGCAGGCGCAGCGTGATGTC